>JAZQFQ010000001.1:0-31765 GCA_045539595.1 Eubacteriales bacterium
TATATTGTTAAATTAGGGTGTATAATTTATCAATTTTCGCGGCTGTATTGCATTTGCTTCGCATCAATGGTACACTAAAAGCAGTATATGCGCGCTTTGTGCGAGAATGAGCAAAAAGGAGTACAACTATGCGTAAACATAATCTTTTGCGGGGAACAGCCTTGCTGCTGCTTTTGGGCATGCTGCTTGGCGGCTGTGGCCCGGTATCGCAATTGCCCGATGATACGGAAACCCCCGGCACGGACACGTCCGCTCCGGTGGAGGAAATGAAACTGCACATCTTTGTGGATGGCAGCGAAGGCAATCCTTACGAAAACGCAGGACTGGTGAGTGATCCTGACCAGGTCTACGATAAAGATGCGGCTTCCTTGGGGTTGTGGAACAAACCCAAGGAGAATTCGCTGGTGGTTACCGCATTGCCGGAGAATATGGGCGAATACGCCATGATCGAGATGGACGTGTTTCTCAATAATGCATTGCCTGGCGGTATGCGTGTGTATATCTACTGCGGCACCGACGAAAACGGCGAGAAAACCTATCTCTACAAGGACGTTCCGGCTTCAGAGAAAAACTGGGTAACGGTGTCCTGTGTGCTGGGGGAAATGTTCTCTCACGGTGCGGCAGATATCACCAAAGCCGAAAAAATCGAGATCCGCGTCAATCCCATGGACAAAGGCTTGAAGCAGCTGTATGTGCGGTCGATTTCCGCCCGCGGCTACCGCCCCGGCGAGGAACCGAAGGTATACGAGGGAGCAAGTGACGTATACGATTACATCCTGCAGCAGTATGAAGCACTGGAGTTCGGCGGCTACCGTGCAGATAGTGCGCTGCATCGGTCCATGCTGAAGAAAATCAACGACGACTGCAAGCTTTGGTGGGGCCGTATCAACCGCACCAAGAAGAATCCCTTCGGATTGAATTATCCTATCAACGGTACATACATGATCGACATGTATGAGCACATGGTGTGCATGGCCCGCGGCTATGCGACTCCCGAATCCGATTATTATAAGAATGAGCAGCTGTGTGAGGATATCATCTACTGTCTGGAATACATGTGGGAGAATTACTACGGTGGTACCACCAGCAAGATGCCTGCCGGTACCAACTGGCACGACTCCTTTGTGGAAGCACCTCTGCTTATGACCATCTGCCTTCTGGCTGTCCGTGATTCCTTGGAGTACGAGCAGATCGATCATCTGACGGACTGGATGGATTATCTGCAGAATGAATCTCCGTACACCACCGGTACATCGGCCAACCTGATCAATCAGACACGGTGGATTGTGTTGTCTGCGGCCCTTCAGAAAGACGGTCTTCGTATTCGGAAGGCCATTGGCAAGCTGGCAGACGATATGTTCCGTATCACTACCCAGATGAATGGCGTGTATGCAGACGGATCGTATATTTTCCATGATGATGTTCCCTATACTACCGGTTACGGTGCCGATATTCTGAGTAGTATGTCGTATGTGGTGTATGTGGTGGCTGACACGGAGTACGCCTTCTCGGAGGAGCAGATCAATATGCAAATTGATTGGGTCTTTGATGTGTTCGAGCCGATTATGTGGCGCGGAAATGCCATGAGCGCGGTCAGCGGACGTATGATCTGGTCCAATCCCAGCGAGGCCGCCCGTGCCCACTATACCATTAACGGTATGGTGCGCATTGCGGAGTACGCGGGAGAGCGGGCAGGACAGGTGAAATCCCTGCTCAAGTATTATCTGACGGAGAATACGCTCCGATATGAAAACAATTTGTCCATGAGCACAGCCGGTCTGATTATGGATTTGCGAAATGACGACAGCATCCAGCCGGCCGCGGATCGCGTTGGTGCAAAAGTGTTCAATAAGATGGCCCGCTTGACCACGCACCGCGGTGACTTTGCCTCCATGCTTGCCATGAGTTCTCCCATCGTTTCCCGGTACGAGCACTTTATTTGGTCGTCCACCAGTCAAGAGAATCCTTACGCATGGTACAAGGGCGCCGGTATGCTGTACGTATACGCGGACAGTCTTACCCAGTTCGATCAGGCTTTCCACCGCTATATCAATCCCTACCGTATACCCGGCACTACGGTAGACACCCGGACGAGAAACGCCGATAATAACACGAAAATATACAATCAGTCCGACTTCGCAGGCGGCGTGCAGATGGATATCTACGCGGCGGCCGGCTTCCAGTACGACAACAAGAACGGCGACTTTGATTCCGACTTGGTAGCAAAGAAATCCTACTTCTTCTTTGACAATGAGTACGTCATGCTGGGCGCGGATATCACCAGCACCAAGGACGAGGGTGTTATCACCACCGTGGAGAACCAGAAGCTGGCCAGCAGCGCGATCAAGATGTATCTTAACGACAACGAAGAGGCGGTGACCGCCACGAAGGATACCTTGGTGGAGGGCGTGAAGTACGCCTATATTTCCAAGTACGGCTCCATCGTGTTCCCCGAGAAGCAGGAGCTGACGGTCAAACTGGCGAGCAATTCCGGCACCAGATTTGCGGAGATCTTCTTTGATCACGGTGTGAACCCCACGGAGGATACCTACTCTTACATCATCCTGCCCCTGGCATCCCGTGAGGAGGGTAAGGCGTATTACGAGAAACCCGACGTGGAGATCCTTTCCAACACCAAGGAAATCCAGGCCGTGCGGGAGAACAAGCTGGGCATGACCGGCATCGTATTCTGGACTGCCACGGAATTTGATGGCATCACTCCCGATTTCGCCTGCACCATGCTGGTAAAGGATACGGAGGGCGGTATGGATATCGCCGTCAGCGATCCTACCACCAAATTGAGCGGCAATCATACCATTGTCCTGGATGGCGTCTACACGCTGGATGGAGCCCATGACAAGGTGACGGTGAGTGCCGACGGCGGCAAGACCACCGTGACCATCGATATGACCGGCCTCGACGGTCAGACGGTGCTGTTTCACTTGGCTAAAAAGTAAAAACCACGAAACGACGCTTGCTTCCGGTAAGCGTCGTTTCTCTATGAAATTTTAGGTTTTGTGATAATGTCAACAATTACTGTGAAAACAGCAATTGGAACAGGAGAGACCGTGTGATATAATCAATACGTATAGACAGTACAATGCGTTGTCTGTTGCAAAATATCGCAAGACAATATACAGGTTTTGTAATAGATTCCGGCATCCCTTTGAGAATAGTGCGAATCAATTATTGAGGAAATGAGAGGAGAAAACTTACAATGACGGCAAAAAGAATCATAGCATGGGTTTTGATATCGGTTATGCTGTTGCCCACTTTATGTGCTTGTAAGCCGGACACACCGGATGTACCAGACACACCGGATGTCGGTGATACCACCTCGGACGATCCCGCGGTGTCGGATGGGAAGATCCGATACGTTTTTGCGGATGGCAGTGAGGAAAAGCCGTACGATCCGTTGGGCATGGAAAGCGATCCCGATCAAACGTACGATGTGAATGCGTCTACGTTGGGTCTGTGGAAGAAGCCAAAGCAAAATCGTTTGGTGATAACCAATATTCCCGAGAATTTTGAAAACTATGTGTACATGGATATTGAAGTGTTTTTGAACTCCGGTTTGCCCAGCGGTCTTCGCCTGTACATATACTGCGGTGTGGATGAGAACGGGGAAGAGTGCTACTTCTATAAAGACTATTCCACCTACAAAGAGAATTGGATTACCATTTCGTATCCTATGACAACGCTAATCAGCCAGGGGAACGCCAATCTGGCCAACGCAGAACGAATTGAACTGATCGTAAACGATACGGATGTGGCACTGCGCCAACTGTATATACGTTCGATCTCTGCCCGGAACTATTATGATGGAGATGAACCTATGATATATGAGGACGCTGAGGATGTATTTGATTATATCCTGCAGCAGTATGAGTATCTGGAATTTGGCGGATACAGAGAAGGTGACAGTCTTCATGAGAGCATTATAAACGGCATTAACTCCTCTTGCCGGGAGTGGTGGAACCGAGTAGAACGCGACGAAAACGCCAATAATCCCTTCGGATATAATTCAAAATTCTATCCTATCACCGGTGCAAACATGAATAGCCAGTATGCGAGCATCGAGGCAATGGCCCGTGGATATGCTACATACGGTTCGGCCTATTATAAAAATGAGGAACTGCGGGATGACATCATATACTGCTTGGATGTCATGTATGAGCACTTCTTCGGCGGAGATAGCGGCAAGATGCCGGCAGGAACCAACTGGTACGACTCCTATGTTACTACGCCTCTGCATCTGTCAGCAATCCTCCTTGCCCTGCGGCATGATCTGACACAAGAACAGTTGGATCATTATATGGACTGGATGGATATTCTGGCTACTCATTCTCCGTATACCGGCTCGGGCGGTCCCAATCTGATCAATATGACTAAGTGGGTCGTTATGTCCGCTGCATTGCAGAAGCAGGGAGAGCGCCTGGAGAAGGCCATTGATAAGCTGGCCAAGGATGTGTTCCACTATGCAAAAACAGGAGACGGTATGTATGAAGATGGTTCCTACATCTACCACGGTTCCGTTCCCTATACTACCGGTTACGGCGGTGACCTTCTGCAGGGCATGTCGTATGTGATGTATGTGGTGGCGGGAACCGAGTATTCCTTCTCACAGGAACATATCGATATGCAGGTGGACTGGGTGTTCAACGCATTTGAGCCGGTTATGTGGCGCGGTGCGGCGATGAGCGCAGTGAGCGGACGTATCATTTGGTCCAACCCCACCGAAAGTGCACGTGCCAACTGTGTGATCGTCGGCATGGCACATGTGGCAGAGTATGCTCCTGCCGAAAAGGCAGCGCAGATGAAATCTCTGCTGAAATACTATTTGGTGAATAATCCTACCCGGTATGAGAACAATGGATCGCTCAGTACGGGTGATTTGATCGCCAAAATCCGGAATGATGACAATATTGTACCGGCAGAGCCGAGAGTAGCCGCCAAGGTGTTCGGCCATATGGCACGTATCACTACCCACCGCGGCAATTTCGCGTCCATGCTGGCGATGAGCAATCCCAGAGTATCTCTGTATGAGGGGTTTGTCTGGTCCGAAACCAATATGGAGAATTGCACCGGTTGGTATACCGGCGCGGGCATGCTGTATGTCTATGCAGACCGTCTGGATCAGTATGACAAGGAATATCATCATAATGTGAACCGCTACCGTTTGCCGGGTACTACCATCGATACCCGCCCCCGTGTTCCCGAGAATAATATCGGTGTATACAATAAGTCCGCGTTTGTAGGCGGTGCGCAGCTGGATGAGTATGTGGTTGCCGCGTACGATTATGACAACAACAACGGAGACTTTGCCTCCGATTTGGTAGCAAATAAGTCGTACTTCTTCTTCGATAACGAGTATGTGATGCTTGGCTCCGATATTAACAGTACGCTGGATGAAGGCGTTGTTACCACGGTTGAGAACCAGAAGGGTAACCAGATGTACCTGAATGACGATCAGGAAGCGGTAAAGTATACGGAAGATACCCTTGTGGAGGGCGTCAAGTATGCCCACATCAAGGGATACGGCTCCATCGTATTCCCCAAGGAACAGGATCTGACGGTGAAACTGGCCAAAAATGCCAACACAAGCTTCACGGAGATCATGTTTAATCACGGCGTAAATCCCACGGATGCAACGTACTCCTACATCATCCTGCCCCTGGCATCTCAGGAAGACGGAAAAGCCTACTACGAGAATCCCGATGTGGAGATTATTTCCAATTCGAAGACGATTCAAGCAGTCCGCGAAAATAAGCTGGGCCTGACCGGAATCGTGTTCTGGGAGGCTGTAACATTCGACGGCATCACTCCCGACTTCGCCTGCACCATGCTGGTGAAGGATACGGAGAGTGGCATGGATATTGCCGTCAGCGATCCCACCATGAATGTGAGAGGCCAGCATGTCATTGTTCTGGATGGCGCGTACACGCTGGACGGTACGCACGACAAGGTGACGGTGACAGCCGACGGATCCAAGACTACGGTAACCATCGATATGACCGGACTGGGCGGCCAGAGCGTACGGTTTGGTTTGAAAAAGTAATCCCAAAAAATAAGACGCTTGCCTTTAGGCAAGCGTCTTATTTGTGTATATATTCCGAATATGCGTGAATGGCATCGAAGATTGGCTCGAATTTTCCGTCGGCGTTGGTGGTGACGAAGATGAATCCCGCGCCGTCCACCTCCCGCTCTCCGTAACTGGCAAGACAATGGTGGGCCTGATGGGTGTAGCCTGTCTTTCCCGCCACAATGATGGCACCGGTAGGCTCATCTCCGTGTACGCGGGAAAACATGGTGGAGGTCAGCTCCACCCCCTCCGGATGTTTTTCCGTGGGGGATGTGGTGTACTGGTAGGTGGAAAGAATCTCCCGGCAGGCGGGGTACTGGAGGGCGTAGGCCAGAATCATGGCCATCTCTGTGCAGGTGGTGTAGTGATCCTCGTGGTGCAGACCGCTGCAGTTGGTGAAATGGGTGTTTGTCAATCCCATTTCCTTTGCCTTGGCGTTCATGCGGGATACAAATTCTTTCTCACTTCCCGCTGTGTGAATGGCCAGGGACACCGACGCCTCGGCACCGGAGGGAAGGATCATGCCGTACAGCAGATCCCGCACGGTGACCGTCTCCCCGGGGGCAAATCCGGCCAGCGTGGCTTCCGCCAGATACAGAGGATCGATGATGGTGCTGGTCACCGTAAAGGTTTCCGTCATATCTTCAATGGATTCGTACGCCACGATCAGGGACATGATCTTAGTCAGGGAAGCGGGATAGATCCGCTGGTCAGCCCCCTTTCGGGCGAGGACGGCGGACGTGTCCGCCGTAATCAATACCGCGTATTCGCTGTCGATCTCATCCGTCAAGGTTTTCGTGGTGTCCGTCGCCGCGGGGCGGCTGACTGCCGGTGTAATGGGATCCGTGTCGGCGGGGGCTTCGGTGTCGGGCGGTGTCGGCTGCGGCTGCCGCTCGCCCAACGAGATCACCTCCGCCGCCTGGGGCGGCGCGGGCACCTCGTAGGTCCGGATCGCATGGATCAGCATGACGGTGCAGAAGACAAGGGCACATACCAGGGCGATTCCGATGCGCCGTCTGCGGCGGCGCATGCGCTCGATCTCCGCCCGTCGCTGGGGCGAAATCTGTGGTCGTCCGCGCATATCCGGTGCAGGCGCGCGGCGTTGGGTGTGGGGCGTGTTCATCACGGTCTGGATTTTTTCTGTTTCTTTTCCTCAGCTGCGGCGGCTTCCGCTTCGGCCGCGGCGGCCAATGCCCGTTGGGATCGGCGGTGGGCGCGAAGAAGAGGCAGGGCGATTCCCATGGCAACCAGCGCGGCCAGGGCCAGAATGAGGAGGATATCCACAAACATAGGCACGCTCTCTCCGAACAGTACGCTCTCACCCAGCAGATTGGCGGCAGATTTCACGGTGACGCAGTTTTCGCCGTTGTATGTATCCACGCGGGTCAAAGAACTCTTGTCACTTCCCGCGGAGAGGGACACGTCATTCAAAGACAGCTTCCGCGCGGCGGAAAGGGCAGGCTTGTCCGCGGTGACAGTCAGGCTTGCCGCCCGGATTTCCAGATCCAGTGTGGCGCGGATGGGGGCGTTAGCGGTGATTTTTCCGCCGTGGACCTTGATGGTACGTCCTGCGATGGCCAATCCGTCGGCGGCGGGCACATCGATATCGAACTTGCCGCCGGTGATGGACAGCGTGGTGTAATCGCTGCGGATACCCACTCCGCCGGAGGAGACGGTGTAGGTGCCGCCCAGAATGCGGGCGGTGGTGGTGTCATCGGTGGAATAGAAATACAACCCGGTATCCGGAGCCACCAGCGTCAGGGATCCGTTTCCCTTGAACGTCACGTTGCTGGGGCATCCCAGCGCGTAGGAGGCGGCGCTGATGTAATTGTTTCCCTCCAGAATTACGGTGGCGCCGTCGGGGATGCGCATGCCGTATTCCGAATCGGTTTCGATATGCAGACCGCTCAGCGTCAGCGTGTTCTCCAGATTCATCCATTTGTAGCCGTTGCCGACCATGTTCTTCCGGGGATTGGTCAGATTCACCGATTCGGTGATAGCCGCGGCGGCATGGACCGACGGAGTCAGGGCAGAAATCACGGGCACCAGCAAAAGAATCACGGCAAAAACAAGACAGGCGGCGCGTCGGGCGCCGGGAATATATGGAATGGTTTGAGTGCGCATAACGGTGTGCAACCTTTCTGTACATATTCATCCTATTGTATCATTACAACCAATACTATATCATATTTTTGCTCCAAAAACAATAGGAATGGGCGTTTTTATCATTTGTTTACATAATCGGCGGGACGGGAAAGAATACTTGCAACGGCGGGGAAATTGTGGTAGAATGTATATATCGAACACGGGGAGGGGATGCAGATGGAGAGAAAATACGATCCCATTGGGGTATTTGATTCGGGCGTGGGCGGGATCAGCGTCCTCAGAGAACTGATGCGGCAGATGCCTCATGAATCCTTTGTGTATTACGGGGATTCCGCCAACGCCCCCTACGGCGCGCGAACTCCGGAAGAGGTGTGCGCCTTGACGGAGGCACATGTACAGCAATTGATCGATCGGGGGGCAAAGGCGATCGTGATCGCATGCAATACGGCCACCGGTGCGGCGATCCGCTTTCTGCGGGAAAAGTATACGCAGATCCCCATTATCGGCATGGAGCCGGCTATCAAGCCGGCCGTACAGGCCTATCCCGGCGGACGGATATTGGTGATGGCGACGCCGGTGACGCTCTCTTCTCCCGGCTTTCGCCGGCTGATGGAGGCCCACGCGGATCAAGCGGAAATTCTGCCGGCCCCCTGCTCCCAATTGGCCCGCATGATTGAAAACGGCAGGCTGGATGGGGAAGAATTGGAAGAGTATTTGCGCGCAGAATTGGCGGATTTTCTGAACACGCCGCCGGAGGCGGTGGTGCTGGGATGCACCCATTATCCCTTCGCCGCGGATACGATACGGCGCGTCACGAAAGCCAAAGAACTCTTTGACGGCGGCGCGGGCACGGCCCGGGAGACAAAACGGCAGCTCTCCTTGCGGGGCTGGCTGGCGGAGAAATCCCATAGAGGATGCGTGACGATTCTGAACAGCGATCCCGATTTGGCCCATCTTCGCTTTTGCGAGAGACTGCTGGGTATGGATGCGGATAAATAACAAAGGAACGGATATGTTCCTTTTCGTAAAGAGGCTTACACATTTCGGCAGGGGATATTGTTTCCTTTGCCGATTTGTGTTATAATGGAATGGGTGATGAAGATGGATAACGAAAAAATTTTGCCAAAAAGAAAATCAACAAGGCTAAAAAACTTTGATTATAGCTCCGCAGGTGCATACTTTGTTACGATATGCGTGCGAGACAGAATGCATATTTTATCTGAAATGGTCATAGCAGACATTACGGCTACCGATAAAACAATCGAAATAGCGGTAGGGGAGGGGCTTGCTCCTCCCGAAATCACGGTAAAACTAAAGCCTTGCGGCGAGATCGTAAAAGAACAGTTACAGTTGATGGAAACCCGTTTCCCCAGTGTTACGATAGAGGATTACATCATTATGCCAGACCATATTCACGCGGTAATATTCTTGCATGAGAAGGCGGGAGGAGCAAGCCCCTCCCCTACCTTGGACGATGTGATTTGTGCGTTTAAGTCCTTGACTTCGCGCAGCTGCAAGCAAAAATACGGGATAGAAAAAATGTTTCAACGCTCATCCGCCGAGCATATCGTTCGTGACAGAGATGATTATGAAACGCGTAGGAAATATATTTATGAGAATCCACGACGGTGGTATTACAAGCATTTGAATACCAAAGAATAAAGGTGCGGCTTTTGCCCGAATCCTTTGTTGAACAAAGGCGAAACCGGTAGTCAAAGAATCAATCGTTCACATTTAAGAGACAGGAATATGAAATGTATATGGGAACATAATGGTAACGACACATTGTTATATTCTGAAGATTGTATAGGTGCTTATACTCGGGGTGAAAGCCTTGAAGTTGCTATGGGAAAAATGCAAGCAGAAATATTGGCATATACTCTTTGGAGCAATCAATCTTTTTCTCAAGATGAAAAAATAGAAATCATTCAGGAAAAACGTAGCGATTTACAAATCGCCGATGCAGATTCTGATATTATATTTGAGTCCGAAAAGCTCCCCATATCAAAAGACGAATATGATGAACTGAAAAGTCTTGTGCTAAAATCGGCAAAAGATTTTTATGATCTGTTTCAGTCTGTTCCTGATAAAGAAAAAAGCTGCAATCCCCCAAGAAAGACGTTTTATGGTGATGTTCCGAGAACAGCGTATGAGATGTATGAGCATACGAAGAATGTGAATTCATATTATTTTGGAGAGATAGGCATTGATATTGATAACGATGGTACAATTCTTGAATGCAGAGAGAAAGGATTTGAATATTTAGAACAAACAAAAGGGTATCTGGACAATGCCGTTGTTGAGGGGAGTTACGGTGAGACGTGGTCTTTACGCAAAATGATGCGCCGTTTCCTATGGCATGACAGAATTCATGCCAAGGCGATGTACAAAATGGCGGTAAAAACATTTGGCTCTGAAACTATTGATAATCCATTTAAGTTCAACATTTGACAAAATACATTGTGTATGAAAAATCCCCCGACAGATTTTTTCGTCTGTCGGGGGTTTAACTTTCTTATGAAAACTTTATTATTGACTTATTTTCCCTCAATGGCTTTCAGTGCGTCCAGAATACCGTCGCGCTGGGCCTTGTACTTCTCCAGCTTGGCCTTTTCCGCGTCCACCACCTGCTGGGGTGCGCGGGCAACAAAGCTCTCGTTGGCCAGCTTGGATTCGGCACGCTGGATCTCGTTCTCCATCGCGGTCAGCTCGGCGCTGAGACGCTTGCGCTCGGCCTCAAAGTCCACCATATCCGCCAGCGGAATGTAGATCGTCGCCGCGTCGGTGATGATCTGTACGGCACCCTCATCCGCATAACTGTCCACAACGGACACGGCCGATGCAGATGCCATACGGGTGAAGAAGGCGTGGGTGGATTCCGGGAAGGAGTCCGGGTACTTGGTCACGATGAACACCTGGGCCTTGCGGGACGGAGGAACGTTCATCTCGGAGCGGCGGGCGCGGATCGCCGTGATGGCATCGATTACCCGGGCGATCTTGATCTCGTCCTCGGGGAAACGGAACGCATCGGATACGGTGGGATATTCCTCCGCCATAATGCTATCCGTAGTGCCGGGCAGATTGCGGTAGATCTCCTCGGTGATGAAGGGCATGAAGGGATGGAGCAGGGCAAGGATCTTGCACAGCACATACGCCAGCACGTTCTGAGCATCCAGAGAACGCTCGGTGCCCTTCATGGCAACGGATGCCTTGGACAGCTCGATATACCAGTCGCAGTATACATCCCAAACGAAATCGTACAGCGCGCTCAGGGCGATGCCGATCTCGTAGTTATCCAGATTGGTGCGAACGGAGGCAATCGTCTCGTTCAGACGGGCCAAAATCCACTTGTCCTCGGCGGCCAGACGGTCAACGGGCGGCAACTGGATCTGCTCGATTTCCAGATTCATCATGACGAAGCGGGCGGCGTTCCACAGCTTGTTGGCGAAGTTGCGGGCAGCCTCGATCTTCTCATCGGAGAAGCGCATGTCGTTTCCGGGGCTGTTGCCCGTAGCCAGAGCGAAGCGGAGCGCGTCGGCGCCGTACTTTTCGATGATCTCCAAGGGATCAATACCGTTGCCCAGGGACTTGGACATCTTCCGTCCCTGTGCATCGCGAACCAGACCGTGGATCAGAACGGTGTCAAAGGGAATCTCGCCGGTGTACTCCAGCGCGGAGAAGATCATACGGGATACCCAGAAGGTGATGATATCGTATCCGGTAACCAGGGTGTTGGTGGGATAGAAGTATTTCAGATCCTCGGTTTCCTTGGGCCAGCCCATGGTGGAGAAGGGCCAAAGAGCGGAGGAGAACCAGGTGTCCAGGGTGTCGGGATCCTGCGTCATGTGCGCGCCGCACTTGGGGCAGGCATCGGGAGCCGCACCGGCAACTACCATCTCACCGCATTCGTCGCAGTAGTAGGCGGGAATCCGATGGCCCCACCACAGCTGACGGGAGATACACCAGTCGCGGATGTTTTCCATCCAGTGGAAGTAGTTCTTGGAGAAGCGCTCCGGTACGAACTTGATCCGTCCGTCGCGAACGGCCTCGATAGCAGGCTTGGCCAGCTCTTCCATCTTCACGAACCACTGCTTGGAAACCATGGGCTCGATCACGTGATGGCAGCGGTAGCAGGTACCCACGTTGTGGGACAGGGGCTCTACTTCCTTCAAGAGACCGGCTGCCTTCAGATCTTCCAGGATCACCTTGCGGGCCTCGGTGGTACTCATACCGGCGTACTTGCCGCAATCCAGAACCTCGGGCTCATTCACAGCGGCGGTGCCCCGTGCAACGGATTCCTCCCACGCGGCCTTGTCCGCGGCGCCGGTCATCTTGCCGTCGTAGGTGAATACGCGTACCAGGGGCAGATCGTGACGCTGACCAACCTCGTAGTCGTTGGGGTCGTGGGCAGGGGTGATCTTAACCACACCGGTACCCTTGGTCATATCGGCGTGCTCGTCGCACACGATGGGAATCTCTTTGTTGATCAGCGGAAGGAGAACGTGGCATCCGTGGAGATGGGCATAGCGGGGATCCTCTGCGTTGATGGCAACGGCGGTATCGCCCAGCATAGTCTCGGGACGGGTGGTAGCCAGCTCCAGCATCTCGCCCGTTTCCTTAACGGGGTAGAGCAGGTGGTAGAAGTTGCCGCTCTGATCCTCGTATTCCACCTCCGCGTCGGAGATGGAGGTCATGCAGGTGGTGCACCAGTTGACCATACGGTTACCGCGGTAGATCAGGCCCTTCTTGTACAGACGAAGGAATACATCCTGTACTGCCTCGGAGCAGCCCTCGTCCAGGGTGAAGCGTTCACGACTCCAGTCGCAGGAGGAGCCCAGCTTCTTCAGCTGCTCAATGATGCGTCCGCCGTATTTGGCGCGCCAGTCCCAGGCACGCGTGAGGAAGCCCTCACGGCCGATGTCGTCTTTGGTGATACCCTCTTTGCGCATAGCCTCCACGATCTTCGCCTCGGTGGCGATGGAAGCGTGGTCGGTGCCGGGCAGCCACAAGGTGCAGAAGCCGCTCATCCGCTTATAGCGGGTCAGAATGTCCTGCAGGGTGTTGTCCAGGGCGTGGCCCATGTGCAGCTGTCCCGTGATGTTCGGCGGGGGCATAACGATGGAATAATGGGGTTTGGATTTGTCGATCGTGGGCGTGAAGCGTTTTTCCTCACACCAGGAGGAGTAGATCCGTTCCTCAAAGGACGCCGGGTCATAGGTTTTCGGCAGTTCTCGTGTCATGATAATCTCCTGTATATAAAGTAGTGATGATGTATAATCCCAAATAAAAAGCGCCTGATCCTTATAATGGATCAGGGCGCGTAAGGCGCGGTACCACCCGATGTTTCACTCACGGACCAAAGATCCGTTATCCCGTAACGTGGGAATACGTCAGCGCCTCATGCAGAAAAAATCTGACACTCGGACTGCGGCTCCGGGACTACTTCGCCTTCGACCTGCCACGGCATTTCCAGCACCTGCCGCTCTCTTTGGACTGTCGTGAAGGGTACTCCTTCCCATCCTTGCCTTTGGGAGTATTACAATTATAATAATTGTACCACGCCTCACGCCTTTTGTCAAGGCGTGAGGGGAAAATATCCTTATTTTACGGCGTTTATTAGTCCAGATATGTGGTAAATCCCAGCCAGTAGAAGGGGATGTCCGTCACGTTGTAAGTGGAACTGGACAGCCACGACCATGTCACATCGTGATGGGTCAACTCCAGACTGTCGGTCAGAACGTACAGCGTGTGTTCCCTCAGGGGATTGCCCCACAGATCCGTCAGCGCCCGCAGATAGGTGTATTTCCCCACGAGAGAAACGGCGCCGTTGTCATTTTTACAGAAATAATAGAGCCCGTCGATGTGATACAGATCGATGTAGAAAACTTCCTCTTCGATGAAGTGGGCCACACGAAGGAATGCGTCTTCCCCTTTTTCGGATGTGGCAAGAAACTCCTGCCAGGCCTCCGTGCCCGAGAGCAGGGTGCTGTCCTCAATTACGTACCATCCCTGCTTTACTGCATCCGCCGAGGTGAGATCGGAGGGAATGTCCGCAAATCCCGTGTAAATACCATCCGCATCCACGGGAAGGGTGATCTCGGCCGGATCCTGCCCGCAGGAGGCGAGGATCAGCAAAAGAGCAAACATAAGAATAAACCGTTTCATAACGATCTCCTTTCGGGGTGTTTTTTATAGGGAGGAAATCATCGTCCCCTGTATTCTTGTTTCAATACCTCTGCCATTTCTTCCGGAGATTCCTGGCATCCGTTTTCAAGCCACAACTTGATAATGGCATTCAGACCGTTCCGGAAAAACTCAATGTGGTATTTCAGATTGTTGTCTACACGTTCTATTTCGGCGCGTTTGGCATCGTATGTGGAAATCAGATGCTTGTCATCATAGCACAACTTAAAGTACGTTTTATAGAAAATCTGATTCTCCTTAATGTGTGAGAACATCATCAGAGCGCCGCTGCGCTCGTGGAAATAATCGTAATCGGCAAATAAGTTGGAAAAAGTATTTTCCAGGGTGTGTCTTGTCTTATCGGCAAGATCCAATATATCCACATAATTGGCATAGAAGGTGCTGCGGTTCAGCCCCGTGGATTTAATAATATCCGACACAGTTATTTCTTTGAGTTCACGGGTTTGCAGCAGTTCAATGAAGGACTTTTCGATTTTTTCCTGCGACTCTTTCCGCCGCTTGTTGTTTTTTACATTCATATGGTTATTATTCCAACACTTGTTTGAAAATTGATGGTTGTTTTGTTCTTATGGAAATAGTATACTATACATGCAATAAAAAAACAAGTGTTGGTTTAATAAAAAGGAGATTTGGAAATGAAAAAAAGCAGTTTTGTTGCATGGCTTATGGGAACGGTAAGCGGGGTGCTTTTTGCATTGGGAATGTGTATGGCGCTTCTGCCGGAATGGGATGCCTTTCGGGAGGGCGTGATCTTCGGCGCGGCGGGAATGATTTTCGGTATCGTTACCGTTCTCGTATGGTGCAAAATGGAAAACAAAAAATTGCCTAAAATGAGCGGTAAAAACATCCTGCGCACCCTGTACGGTATTCTTTCTGTTTTGGTTTTGGGTGTAGGTCTGTGTATGTGCCTTGTATGGCAGAAGATCGTGTGGGGGACTCTGGTGGGCCTGGCGGGCATCATCATGCTGATGTGTCTGGTACCGATGATCAAAGGCATAAAGTGAAAGTGATAGATATAGCAAGACATCCGTATATACGTCTTGCTGTAAACGTTATTTGCGCGGCGGGGCACTGCGTAATAGGGCTGCTTACCCCTTCGTGGTGGTTTATCACGGTGGGAGCGTATTACACCGTGCTTGCCGCTACCCGCTTTTCCATATTGAAAATCCAGCGGAAAGCCAGGGGCAACTCGGATATGGAGTGTTTTGCCAAACGGATTACGGGAATCTTGCTGGTGGTTCTTTCTTTCTGCTTGATAGGGGTCAATATTCTGTCTACCGTTAGGGATCGGGGTACGGTATATCACGAAATCATTATGATTTCCATAGCTCTGTATTCTTTTTCGAAAATAACCCTGTCTGTTATCGGAATGGTGAGAGAAAGGCGGTCGGGATCCCCGATCATAAAAACACTGCGCAACGTCTCGTTTGCCGATGCAGTCGTTTCGATCTATACGCTGCAGCGGTCTATGCTGGTGTCTTTCCCCGGTATGGAGCCGAGCGAAATACAATTGTTCAATATTTTAACCGGGACGGCTGTGTGGTTAATCATTCTGCTGCTTGGTGTGAATCTGATAGGAGGAAAACAAATCGATATGGCAAAATCGAACATTGCAAAGGCAAATGAAAAAATCGCCCAAGCCGTCAGCGGCGGCTACAAAAAAGTGGAAAAGGGTGTAGTGGACGGCTTCAAGAAGATAGAGGAGGGGGTCGTGCATGGCTACACCAAAATCGAGGATAAGTTTGTGGAAGCGTATCTTACCAAAGAGGGTGAGAGCGTGGAGGAAGCCAAAGCAAGGCTGAAAAAAGACGGAAAATAAACAGACAGCAGGCAAAAATGCCTGCTGTCTTGTTTTATCGATTTTTCACCGGGTGTCTTTTGTTATTTTACAAAAGACTCCGCCGCAATTCTTCCTCGCTGAGAGGGCTCAGATAGGCCGGCGGGATGTCGAATACGGTCTTGCAGCCACTCTCACCCTTTTCGGCCATGCGGTAGACCGCACGGGCGCAGGCCGTGAGAACGGATCCCGTAAATTCCGGGTTAGAATCCAGCTTCAGACTGTATTCGATGATGTGGGTGTGCTCCCCGCTTACGCCGGTCTTGCCCGCGCGGATCACAAATCCACCGTGAGGGATGCCGCTGTGATCCCGGATCAGTTCCTCTTCCGTGATGAAGTGAACGGTGGTGTCATAATCCGCGAAATAGTTGGGCATTTCCTTGATCTGCCGCTCGATCTCTGCCTTGTCCGCACCCTCCTCGGCTACCACAAAGCACTCGCGGGTGTGCTTCTCCCGGGTGGTCAGATCGGGATTGGCCCCACTGCGCACGGCTTCCAGCGCCGCCCCCACGGGAATGGTGTACTGCTTGCCGTTTTTCACCCCCGGCACCCGGCGGATGGCGTCGGAGTGGCCCTGGCTGACTCCCTTGCCCCAGAAGGTGTAATCCTTGCCCTCGGGGAGGATGGCGCCGGCGTACAGACGGTTCAAGGAGAACATACCCGGATCCCATCCGGCGGAGATGACGGCCACCTTGCCCGATGCCTTGGCCGCCGCGTCCACGGCATCAAAATGCGCGGGAATCCGCGCGTGGGTGTCAAAGCTGTCCACCACGTGGAACAGGGATGCCAACTCCGGGGTCTGGGTGGGCAGATCGGTGGCACTGCCGCCGCACAGGATCATGACGTCGATCTTGTCGGTCATATTTTTGGCTTCCTCCACGTGCAGAACGCGCGCGTCGCCGAAAGCGGTTTTTACACCGGAAGGATCCCGGCGGGTGAATACCGCTACCAATTCCATATCCGGATTCTGGCGGATGGCGCACTCTACGCCCCGACCCAGATTTCCGTACCCGTAAATGCCGATTTTGATGCTCATAGGACAAACTCTCCCACTAAATTGAATATGGATGGATACAGTATAGCACAATTGGCACCTTTTTGCAAGAGATGGGAGAAGATCCTGCAGAAAATTTTGTAGGGAAGCTATAGAAAAATGCCGGGAGTCCTGATAAGATTCCTCCCGGCATGCGTATTCAATTATGTTCTTCCCAAATCATAACTACCGGCGGACAGCAGTAATTCACATCTTTCAGATGCAATCCTTTATTGTACGCTTCCCGCACAATGGCCATAACGAAATACGTTGTGGTGTCGAGGTATCGGAACAATTCGGGGACGGAGGCCAGATGTGCGGGAACAGGCGTTTTCATAGAAGAAATAAACGATGTGTATTCTTCTCCCAGAGCCGCTTCCATCTCTTCCGTTGCCTGTTTTATGGCCGCGCATACTTTCTCATATTCCGCCTTTTTCAGAACGGGGATTGTTACACAGGGCCTCTCTTGTGCATTTCCGATCAAGCCAAGTCTTTCCAGGGTGGGCATGTGGAAAATCATTTCATTCGGGATCTCCCATCCTGCTCTTCCTTCCAGGGGAATATCTGCGTAGATGCACCATAGCAGAGGAATCACATGCTTGAAATAGAGTTCGCGATTGAATCCGTATCGGTGCGGGCTATCCCACAGCGTTGTATCGAACTCACAAAGACGAACGCATCTCGTTTCTCCTGCCGTGACTGCTCTCAAAATGCGATGGCCGCCGTGTATTCTGTATTCTGCCGCCTCATCGTATTCCTTCGTGTTATATCCGGCCTCAAATGCGGTTGCGTGCGCGAACCACCGTCCGCCGTCCTTGCGCTTGGGAAATTGGGGAGCAGGGATTTTTCCCGTGCCGGAATACTGGAAATCCTGCAGCGCTTTCAAAATAGCGTACCGTTCCAGTTTTGTCTTTTCTTCCGTCCCCATTTTTTGCTCAAATGCCGATGTCATCTCAGAAATCATCTCACACATTTTTTCCAAAATGCCCCATACGGTATCGAAATGCTTGTGGGCAAAATCTAACTGCGGACGGAATGTTTTCAGCGTGTGACGGGAATTTGTGATGAGAAAATCCGTGTACACCTTGCCGCTGTCTGTCTGCGCCATCAATTCTCCATTTACAAGCTTTTCGATGATGGGCTCGATGTATGCGGAGGGAATTCCGATGGCTTTGGAAAGTTCGCTGACGGATACAGGCTTTTCATAAGCAAGGATCAGCAGATTCTGTGCAATCAGATCCCCCTCCACCAGGGAGATCGGCTCCCCATGTGCTCCGTCGGAGCCGCCAAAGGTGATATTCAGCTTACCCGGCAAATAGTTTTCTCTTGTTTCCATACTTTCAAGTCCTTTCTTCATCTGACTGCGGCCGGCGGACAAACGGCTCTTTACCGTGCCTGCGGGGATACCAAGTCCTTCGGCGATATCCTTCACGCTTTGGTTTCCAAAATAATAGCGGATCAAAGCTTCGCGGGTGATATAACCGAGATGGTTCAATTCCCGCCGCACATCAGCCGCCTCGTCGGAGGACAGATATTCCTCATCCTCTTCCTCAGCGATATCCATGCCCTCGTCCAGGCACACGATCACGGGTGTGCGGTATTTTTTGCGAAGGGCATCGGTGTGCTTATGAAGCAGCGTATTGGTGAGCCATGTTTTGGGATGCTGTATGTCTCCGCCCTTGTGTATATAGGCGAGGGCTGCCAGCATGGTGTCGCCCACCAGATCTTCCGCATCCGATTGTGAATTGCCTTTGGATACAGCGAGCCGCATCAGATAATCGTAGTATTGAATGATTTCATTGGTTGTCATAGTTGCCCTGCTTTCCGGAATGCTTTTGAACGTTCACCCGTATAGTCGCCACGGTTTGATTTCGGTTCGGTCTTCGTGAAGGTTTTTTATCATTATAGCATAAAAATGCGGATTTGTTTGGAATCGGCAGAAAAGACGTTATTGTAAATTGTCCCTTGACACTCTCACACCGAAATGTGAATTTCTGACATTTTACGAACATACGGGCATGTTGCGGCAGAAGCGACTCAACCAACCGTTTACTTCATTAACAAGGGATTGATAATTGCTTTTCCCTGAAAAAACGCTATAATTAAGTTGTAAGCTTACAAAATCACATTTTGGAGGTGCAACATGAACGTAAAAATCGGTGCGATCATTAAAAGATTGCGCACGGAAAATCATATTACCCAGGATGCGCTCGCCACCGCCATCGGCGTAACACCGCAGGCGATTTCCCGTTGGGAGGCGGAGGGCGGCTATCCCGATATTGAACTCTTGCCGGCGCTGGCCGATTTCTTCGCCGTAAGCACGGATGAACTGCTTGGATATAAGCTGTCCGAGAGGGAAGAGGAACTCGCCGATATTAAGAAAGAGATGGATCGGCTTGCAGAAGTTGGTTCTGTGGAAGAGCAAGTAGCTTATGCAAGAAATGCATTCGCCCGTTATCCGAACGACTATGAGGTTCGTGATAATCTTGCAGTTTGTCTGTATTTTGTATGGGAGGAAACGCACGATGAGGCGCTTTTCGAGGAGATCGAATCGCTCCTTAGATCTGTGGCCAACGAATGTAACGATGAGGACATACGCTATGATGCCATCAATACGCTTATCATACTGTATGGAGGAGTCAAACAGTCAGAAAAGGCAAAAGAATGGGTGAATCGTCTGACACCCATGAAATACCGCCGCGAAGTGGCACTTTCGGCCGGTATCGGCGACGGCAATACGGAGGTATATATCCAGGACGAAATCGATAAATTGACCGATTGCCTGGGAACGTCTATAGAAAGACTGGCCTTGCATGAAGATCTCCCCAACGATCCGTCTACATGGGACAAAAAGATCGAGATGTTTACTGTTTCCAATCAGCTGTATACGATGATATACGGGGACAACCTTATGTTTTACCACACCCGTCTCTCCCGGAATTATTGGCTGATTTCCACGTATCAGATGTCGCAAGGCAAGGCGGAGGATACGCTTGCATCCCTGGAGAAGATGTGCCATCACGCGGTGGAATATGATAAATCGTATATGAGCAATCATGGAAAGATGTACACATCCATCTTCACCGATAAACTGGTCTATCCCGAGCCGAGCAAGGATTTCCATGAACTCACAGAGCATACGAACTGCTATTATATGCTGGACAGACTGCAGCATAAGCGGTATAATCCCATCCGTGAGGATGCACGGTTTGTGGCCGTCATTCATGCCCTGCAGGAATACGCCAAATGATAGAAAGCCCCGCCTTGTGCGGGGCTTTTTGCACATCGTGCCATAACCATTGTAAATTGTCCCTTGACACCGCCTGGGGCGTTTGGTATCCTATATATAGAAGATTATTTAAGGGAGGGCCTATGCTGTATCTGGGATCGCTGCAACTGCCGGATGACGGGACGGAGTTTACTGCCCTGTATGAAGGCAACTACAAAGCGCGTATGACCTGCTATGAGAACACCTATCCCTTCGGCGTGTTTCCGAAGCGGGAGCTTACCTATGTGGAGTTTGCGCCCATCACCATCTTCGCCGGCGGCAACGGATCGGGCAAATCCACCCTGCTTAACGTGATCGCGGAAAAGCTGGAACTGTCCCGTTCCGCCCCCTTCAACACCACGCCCTTCTTCCGGGATTATATCAAGGAATGCCGCGTCAACGACGGCGGGGAACCGCTGATCCCCCGGGGCAGCCGGATCATCACCAGCGACGATGTATTCCAGTCCATTCTCAAAAACCGCCGCATCAATGAAGAGAGGGATGCGGAGCGGGATGCTCTGATCGATGAGTATTGGGGCCGCCGCAAGGAAGGCGGATTCCGTATGCAGTCCATGGAGGAATTGGACGCGCTGAAGCGGTACAACCACCTGATGCGCAAAAAAGCAACGCCGTCCCGGTTTGTGCGGGAATATCTCTCCCGCCCGGCGGAGGAGGCATCCAATGGGGAGTGCGCGCTGAAGTTCTTCACAGACGCCATCGGGGAGGATTCCCTGTACCTTCTGGACGAGCCGGAGAACAGCCTGTCCCCCGTGTTCCAGGTGCAGCTGGCATCCTTTCTTCTGGAGGCGGCTCGCTTCTACGGGTGCCAGCTGGTCATCGCCACCCATTCCCCCATCCTGCTCTCCATCCGTGGTGCGCGGATCTACGATATGGATGCCCGTCCCGTCACCACCGCCCGCTGGACGGAGCTCCCAAATGTCCGATTGCTCCACGATTTCTTCCGGGAGCATGAGGAAGATTTTGATACGTAAACGGAGTTGAGACTATGGAAATCATTGAATATTTCCGCACGGAGAATAAGGCATACTGGCTCACAAAGCTGGGGGAATGTGAATGGGATGCGGGACGGATGCTGCACCGCCGGCTGTTGGACGGATCGATGAAGCAGTTGATCGGCGAGGAGGCCAAGATCCTGCTTTTGACCGATGGGGACAATCTGGTTTCCTTTTGCACTCTGGCCCCGAAAGACGATATCCAGCCCACCGATCTGACTCCCTGGATCGGATTTGTTTATACGTTTCCTTCGTACCGGGGACACCGGCACGTGGGAAAACTGATCCGCCACGCGGAAGAATTGGCCAAGGCGGCGGGGGCAGAGAAGACCCACATTTCCACGAATCACATCGGCCTGTACGAAAAATACGGATACACATACTTTCAGACGATGAAGGATCTGCACGGCGAGGATTCGAGGGTGTACATCAAATATCTGTAAATGAATACAAGAAGGCTGCTGCATGAAAATGCAGCAGCCTGTTTTTATTCTTCCTTCTGCAATTCTTCCTCTTCCTCGTAGAGCTGCATAAGGCGGTCTTCCGTGATCAGACGCTCGTCCTCCAGCTCGGCTGCCCGCTTGTAATCCGATGCGGCCGGGCCGAAGAGCTCGTCCTGCACTTCGATGAGATACTTTTCCAGTTTCTCGATCTCCTGCGCCACGGCGATCTTCCGCTTTTCCCTCTGCCGCTTCAGAGCGGCTTCCTGTTTCCGCGCCAGATACTGCTCCTTGGAGGAGGACGGCTTTTCCTCCGTCGGCGCGGCGGAGGTGCCGCTTTCCCGGCGGGCCCGATCCTCCAGATAGGATTCGTAACCCCCGTGATAATCTGTGGGGCGATCCGGGTCCAGGGTCAGGATCCGGGTGGCCAGTTTGGAGATGAAATAGCGGTCGTGAGACACGGCGATGATGGTGCCGTCAAACTGTTCCAGCGCCGATTCCAACGCCTCCCGGGACTGGATGTCCAGGTGGTTGGTGGGCTCGTCCAGGATCAGTACGTTCATCTTGGACAGAATCAACTTGGCCAACGTCAGCCGGGCCCGCTCACCGCCGGAGAGAACGGACACGCTCTTCTCGATATCATCTCCCCGGAACAAAAACAGCGCCAGCGTATTCCGGATCTCCGTCTGTGTCAGGGTGGGGTAGGTGTTCCACAGCTCATCCAGCACGGTGTTGTGGGGATCCAGATTCTGGTTTTCCTGATCGTAGTAGCCTACGCTCACGTTATATCCAAACTCCACCCGTCCGCTGTCGGCGGGGAGCTGGTTCAAAAGAATTTTGATGAGGGTGGATTTTCCGCATCCGTTGGGGCCCAGAATGAACAGGCGATCCCGCTTTTTGACTTCCACATTCAAATTTCGGAACAGGGGCTTGTTCGGGAAGGATTTAGCCAGTTTTTTGATGGACAGCACGTCGTTTCCGCTCTCCCCCGATCCGCTGAAGGCGAATCGGATGGATTTGGGCGCATCGGCGGGCTTTTCGATTTTTTCCATGCGGGCCAGGGCCTTCTCCCGGCTCTCCGCCGCGATGATGTTTCTTTCCCGGTTCCACGCCCGCTGCTGGGCGATGTAGGCCTCCTGTCGGGCGATTTCCTTCTGCTGGATCTGGTACTGCTTCTCCTGCGCCGCCCGATCTTCCTCTTTCAGTTTCAGATAGGTGGTGTAGGATGCCCGGTACAGCTTGGCCCGGTGGTGCTCGATATCCAGGGTCTTATTGGTGACCCGATCCAAAAAATACCGGTCATGGCTGACCAGAAGCAATGTCTTTTTGTAGTTGGCCAGATGGCCCTCCAGCCAGATCATGGTATCCGTGTCCAGATGGTTGGTGGGCTCGTCCAGAAGCAGAATATCCGGCTCACGGGAGAGCAGGCGCGCCAAAGCCAGGCGGGTGCGCTGTCCGCCGCTCAGCTTCTCAATGGGCATATCGTGGAATTCCTCGGGGAATCCCAGATGGGTGAGAAAACTGCGGCAGCGGGATTTATAATGGAGACCGCCGTCCTCGGCGAAGCGGGCATTCAAGGTGGCGAATTCCGCACTGAGATAGGAAAGCGTGTCGCCTGTGGCGGTCTGCAAATCGGATTCGATCTGCGCAAGACGCGCCTCCATACGGCAAAGCTCCGGAAAAGCGGCGTACATCTGCCCCAGCACCGTATCGGATACGGGGGATCCGTCCTCCTCACGGAGGATATTGAAGGCATCGTCCTGATGGAGCATGCCCACTGTCTTATCCTTGGCGATGTAGATCGCTCCGTCATCGGGGGTGTATTCCCCGGTGATCAGCCGCATGAGGGTGGATTTGCCGCTTCCGTTTACGCCCACGATGGCCAGACGGTCGCCGTCCTCCAGCGAAAAGGTGACGTCCGTGAGAATATCGCGGACGCCGATTCTATAGGATAAATTGGATGTGCTGATGGAAATCATGAGTATATCCTTGTATTGTTATTTAGGGAGGGGGAACGACGGGGACCCCTTTTGCAAAAAAGGTCCGCACCCCCAAAAAACTTAAACAGATTTTGTATGGGTTTCCGTGCCTTAAAGTTTTCGTCCACCTTTTTCGAAAAGGTGGCGAGGTCCGGGCGAGCAGCCCGGGAATACACCGTTTTCTTACCGTCTTCCCACGCCGCCGCCGCGGGAGATTCCACCGCCGCCGGAGCGACCGCCGAAACTGCCGCCTGTGCGGCCGCCGATGCCGCCCGAGAATCCGCCGGGACGGCTTCCGCCGGAGAATCCGCCGGGACGGGGACCGTAATTACCTGGGCGGGGAGATATAGGTCGATGGGAGGTATACCCGCCGTAAGATCGGCCGATATAGGGGGTGGAACGGGGACGGCGATAACCGCCGCCACCGCCGCCGTGATTCTTCGGGCCGCTGCCCGAGGCAGAATTGAAATAGGCGGCGATCACCAGGATGACGATCACAATGAGAACGGCCCAGATAAGGATGTCAATGGTTCCGCTGCCGCTGTTGTCCTTCACTTCCGTGCCGCCCGGATTGTACGGACCGGGCGCGCCGCTCCATGTGTCCAGAGTGACATTATATACGGAGGACAGATGGGCGCAGACGGAGTTGAACAGAGCCAGCACGCCCGCGTCGTAATCTTTCGCGGCGAAATGGGGCTCCAGATCGGCATTCACCATTTGCTTCAGCGTGCCGCTGGGAAGCAATTCCTCCAATCCTTTGCCCTGCAGAACCCAGTAGGTATCATCCTGAATGGTCAAAAGGATCAGAACGCCGTTGTTCCTCTCGGCGGAGCCGATGCCCCATTTGTTGAACATCTGCATGGCGTATTCGCCGATGTCCATCCCCTCGGTGGAGGGAACACAGGCCACCACCACCTGCGCGCCGGTCATGGCGAACAGGGCGTCATTGCGGGACACGATGTGATTCCGCGTGGCGGATGTGATCACCTCCGCCGTGTCCAGCACATAGAACATATCGGACGCGTCGGGGATCCGGGAGGAATAATCGCCTTCCTTGCCGCCGCAGGATGCCAGAGAAAATAGCAGAATAACGCACAGTATCAGTGCGGACAGTTGGTGTTTTTTCAATTTTTTCTTCCTTTATTTATAAATATCAGCAGGTGTGTGGGCGCTCAGCATGCCGGGGAAGGAAGTGACCGCGCGGTTGTAGTTGTCGGCAGCCTTGGCGTATTCTTCGTGATTCATCAGGCGGGCGCGGGTGGAGTCGATCTCATAGAAATAGGAGATCGCGGATTGCCGCTGGGCATCCGGCACGTCGGCGCGGTTGATGATCTGATTATACGAAAGGGATGCGGCGGTGTACAGCGCATCGGCGGCGTCCTTCTGCCGCAAGGGATCCGTCTCCGAGCGCGTGCGCAGATCGGAAATGGCGTCCCGGAAGGAGGAGTTCTCTCCCAGCACGGCGGAGGAGATGGCGTAAAGCTGTTCGCCGTAATCCGCCAGCCGCCGCAGATCCGCCTTGGGGGATCCGTAGCGATCGGAATCCTCCGTGTATGTGCGAAGGAGCGTTTTTTCCAGGCGGGAAACGGACAGATTGGCTCCCAGGACAACGGACGCGATGACCGCGATTACCAGCGCGCACCAGGCGGCGCCTCGATTGTGTTTCAGAAAGTTCATACGTTGATGTTCAGCAGTTTGGTCTTGAGTTCAGTCTCGATACGTCCCAGTTCTGCCTCCGCGGCGATGCGCTTCTCACGGCCCTCGGCCTGGATCTGCTGTACTTCGTCCAGCGTGTTGATCAGTTCCTGGTTGGTGTGGGTCAAGGTCTCGATATCGATCACACCGCGCTCGGATTCCTTGGCGATGGCCACGGTGCTCTGGTGCAGTTTTTCCGCATTCTTCTTCAGCAGTTCGTTGGTCATGTCGGTGACGGCGCGCTGTGCCTGCAAGGCTTCCTCGGAGTGGGCCAGGCCCAAAGCGATAACCATCTGGCTCTTCCACAGGGGAATGGTGTTTACGATGGTGGACTGGATCTTTTCGCTCATGAGGGTATCGTTGTTCTGCACCAGACGGATCTGGGGGGCCATCTGGATGGATACCATGCGGGTCAGCTCCAGATCGTAGATTTTCTTCTCGAAGCGGTCGCACAGGGAAGCGAAATCGTTGGCCTTCTGCGCGTCCTCCGGCAGACCGGATTCTTCCGCTTTCTTCTTCAGCTCCACAAGGGTGGTGGTGCGTTCCCGCTCCAGTGCCTGCTTGCCTGCCAGGATGTACATAGACAGCTCCTTGAAGTAGGTCAGGTTGGTCTCGTACATCTTGTCAAGGGTGGCTACGTCCTTCAAAAGAACAACCTGATGGTTTTCCAGAACGGCCACGATGTTGTTGACGGATACTTCTGCCTTGTCGTATTTGGCCTTCATCGCGTCCACGCTCTTCTTGGCGCGGCCGAACAGCTTGGCAAAAAATCCGGCATCGGAATCGTCCATGCTGTTGTTGAAGTTTTTCAACTCACCTACCAGATTGGCAACCATGTCGCCTACTTCGCCGAAATCCTTGGTGCGCACATTCTGCAGAGCGGAATCGGAGAAATTGGCGATCTTCTGCTGGGTGCCCGCACCGTACTGCAGTACGGCGGCGGTGTTGCTGATATCGATTTTTTCGGCAAATTCAGCGACGGCTTTCTTTTCCGCCTCGCTCAGATGGGCCTCCGCCAGTTTTTCCACGCTTTCGGCCTGCTGGGCAGCGGCGCCTTCTGCCGCTTCGGCGATCTGTGCGGCTTCGTTGGTACCAAAGGGATCCAGTGTCAGATTGAATTCGGGAGTGTTGTTCATGTGTGTATCCTCCGTATGTGAATAGAGTTTGTTTATAAAGTTTTTTGAGGGTGCGGAAACTTTTTTCAAAAAGTTTCTGCGGTGCCTTTTGCTTTACTTCAGATCATCCCGGGCGAGGAGCGTTTCCAGCACCGTGATGTCGGTGGAAATGTCCAGCGCATCATCGGCGAACAAGGCGTCCAGCTGGCGGACAAAGGAGGCGTCCACCTGCGCCAGCGCGCCCTCGATGGAAGCGGCGGTTTCGCGGATGTTTTGTGAATCCGTATCCTGGGCTGTCAGGAGTGCGTACTTATTGGCAAGCTTCTCCGTCACGGGCAGGTAATAATTGAGGAACCGGCGAATCCTCTGCAGATCCTCCGGCGACTCGATGATGGCATCCCGGATCTTGCTGATGGTTTTGATGATGTTGTCCAGCCGTGCCGCGGTGTCCGGCTTGGCGGTGCCGATCTTCTCGCCAGCGGCGCGCAAATGGGACAGGGACGTGTTGATGGCACGCACCGTTTCGTCCAGATCGTGGTTGCCGGTATAGAAGGGGATCTCCACCAGCTTTGTTTCCTTTGGTACGATCTTCTTCACAAGCAGTGCCGCACCGGCGGACAGGGCCGCCGCGATCACCAGATGAAGGGGCGTGTACATGGGCAGAATCAGCGCGGCGATGAGCCAGACGGCGGCCGCCGCCCAGATGGGCCATGCACTTTTCACGGGAACTTCTTTATATTTCCGGCCATCCTTTTCGATGATGGCTTCGGTGTTCATTTCCTTACGCATCGGCAGTTACCTCGGCCGGTGCCTCGGCGGGAACGGTGTCCTTGCCGAAATGCAGAAGGCGGGACAGAGCATACAGAGCGATGCACACCCATGCTGCCGCTTCCACCAGAGAAAAGCCGTGTCCCACGGTGTCATGGAGAGCCACCAGTGTGTGTGCGATGCCGTTGGCGGTGCACATGACCACGCAGGCGATGCCGCAGAACGCATAGGATGCGGGGCGGGGGATCCGAAGGGCACAGCGTGCCTCGGCGGTGAAGAACAGTGCCATGGATACGTACATAGCCAGATCCCATGTTTTGACGGGGGAGTTCATGCCATATTCGGCGTTGAAATAGGTGCACAGCATGGCCAGGATGGCGTACAGGATCGGGAGCATAGACACAAAGAGAAACAGGGCGCTGCCGTGACCCTTATCCGAGGTGACCAGAAAGAAATACACGGCGGCCAACCCAGTCAGCACCACACGGATCTGCGGAAGGATGTCATTCTGGGAAAAGGTGCGCACGGACATCATGAAAACGGCCAGCAGCATGAAAGCGGTAACGATGGCGGCAAAGGTGGTCAGCGTACCGGGGGCCGCCGTGGTGGCGTTTTTTTCACGGCGCAAAAACAGCGCGGCGACCAGGCCGATCAGAATCCCTGCGATACAGAGCCACGCTGCGGCAATCCCGCCGGGGGCACCTGCGGCAAAGTGACGGATGGCCGCGTCATAGTGGTAGGTGAGTGCATGATACAGGCCTGCGGCGGCACCGAGAGCGCACAGAAGTGCGGCAATTGTGCATAAGAAAAGACGTTTGCGCTGTGTAGTTGGCATAGGATAACTCCCTGTGTTCGGTGAAATTGAAAATATTACAATACTATCATACCACAAACTGCGCCGCTTCGCAAGACGATGCAGTTATTTTTATAATATAAGGAAAGAAAAAATCCGGCGAAAAAAGGTGCAAGAAAAGGTTTTGTGCAAAGTTCACAACAAATGGGTCAAAAATTCGTGAAAAGTTTTACGGTGTAAAAAAGAAAAAATATGTAAAAGTGTTGATGCTGCGGAAATAATGTTGTATAATATAAGGGCTTGATGTGCGATGAAGCGGGAGGTTGCTGCTGTTTTGGCGGCTGCTGCTCCAAAAAAGCAGGTAATTTCCGTGGAGTATGTCCGGTTAAACCGGGCGAAACGAACATCATCCGGCGCTTTCACGCCACCGTTGTTCCCGGATCCCTGTCGGTTATGCTGGCCGATCGAATCCGGTTTCATTCAGGGGAACTTGGAAACGCCCGGGCGAGTGTTCACGCGCCTCAGTGAAAAAATCTATACAGGAGGCAAGCAAAGTGGCAGGCAATGAAAAAATCCGTGTGAGACTCAAGAGCTACGAACACACTCTCATCGATGCAGCGGCTGAAAAGATCGTTGAAATCGCTAAGAGAAACGGTGCTGAGGTTTCCGGTCCTATTCCGCTCCCGACCGAGAAGCAGATCATCACCATCCTCCGCGCTGTTCATAAGTACAAGGACAGCCGTGAGCAGTTCGAGCAGAGAACTCACAAGAGACTGATTGAGATCCGCCGTCCTTCCCAGAAGGCAATCGAGGCTCTCATGAACGTCGAGCTCCCCGCCGGTGTGGATATCGATCTCCAGCTGTGAGATAAATCCCCCGCAGCCATGTAACCCCACCGTACAGAGCGATAAGCGATCGTTCCTTATAATATAAGCGAGCGGGCGTGAGCTTGATGACGGCAAGGTCATGTTGGTGCCCTCCGGGCGGCTCCCGGTACTTTCAGGGGTGTCAACCAATAACCTTATCAGGAGGAAAAGAAAATGAAAAAAGGAATTATCGGCAAGAAGCTGGGTATGACCCAGATCTTTGACGAGAACGGCAACGTGATCCCCGTTACGGTGATCGAAGCCGGTCCCTGCACCGTTGTGCAGAAGAAGACCGTTGAGACTGACGGCTACGCCGCAGTTCAGCTCGGTTTTGAAGACGTAAGCGAGAAGCATGTAACCAAGCCGGAAGCAGGCCACTTCAAGAAGGCCGGCGTTTCCGCAAAGAGACACCTGAAGGAGTTCCGTCTGGAAAATGCAGCGGATATGAATCCCGGTGACGTGGTAGCCGCCGATACCTTCGCCGCAGGCGACAAGGTCGACATTACTGGTATCACGAAGGGCCGTGGATACACCGGTGCCATCAAGCGCTGGAACCTCCATATGCTGGGCAAGACGCACGGTATCGGTCCGATCCACCGTCAGTCCGGTTCCATGGGTGTTATCGATCCCGCTCGTATCTTCAAGAATAAGAAGATGGCAGGTCAGTACGGTAACGAACAGGTAACCGTTCTGAATCTGGAAGTTGTAAAAGTAGACGCTGAGAAGAACCTGATCGCTGTTAAGGGTGCCATCCCCGGTGCTCGCGGCGGTATCGTGTTCCTTCGTGACAGCGTAAAAGCATAATTGGAAGGAGGAAGTACAATGCCAGAGATTAAGGTTGTTAATATGGCAGGTGCGGAAGTCGGATCCATGACTCTTTCCGACGCGGTTTTCGCAGCCGACGTAAAAGGAGCTGTCCTCCACACGGCGGTTAAGTCTTACCTCGCCAATCAGAGACAGGGCACACAGTCCACTCTGACCCGCTCTGAGGTTTCCGGCGGCGGCAAGAAGCCGTGGAGACAGAAGGGCACCGGTCGTGCTCGTCAGGGTTCTACCCGCTCTCCTCAGTGGACACACGGTGGTATCGCTCTGGGTCCCAAGCCCCGCAAGTACACCGTTAAGATGAACAAGAAGGTTAAGCGCCTCGCTATGCTGGGTGCGCTGAGTGCTAAGGTTGCTGGCAGCGAGATGATCGTTGTGGATTCCATCGCAGCAGCTGAGTACAAGACCAAGGTGATGGCTGACATGCTGAAGGCAATCGGCGCAAACGGCAAGACCCTGGTGGTTCTGCCTGAGGCGGATGCTAAGGTAATCGGAAGCTTCGCAAACATCCCCGGCGTAAAGACTACGCTGTGCAATACCCTGAATGTATACGACATCCTGAACTGCAACACCTTCGTTGCTGCTAAGGCTGCTGTAGAGAAAATCGAGGAGGTGTACGCAAAATGAAGTTCGCTCAGGACATCATAATCAAGCCGATCATCACTGAGAAGAGCATGGACGGCATCGCAGATAAGAAGTACACTTTCAAGGTCGCCAAGGACGCTACCAAGCCGGAGATCGCTTCCGCAGTGGAGGAACTGTTCGGTGTAAAGGTTGCATCCGTTAACACGATCAATATGAAGAGAAAACCCAAGAGACTCCGTTATCAGGTGGGCTACACCGCCGCTTGGAAAAAGGCAATCGTTACTCTGACTGCCGACTCCAAGACGATCGAGTTCTTCGACGGCCTGTTCTGATAAGGACCGATCCACACAAAACGTTTTCACGGCAATGTATGGGGTGCCGCTTCCACCGAAAGGAAGCAGCGGCAGCATCCCGCGAAGCCAAATAATAGGAGAGTGAAACCATGCCTGTTAAAATGTACAAACCGACTACTCCGGGTCAGCGCGGTATGACAGTGATCGATTACAGCGGTCTGTCCAAGGTAGAACCGGAAAAGAGCCTGTTGGCTCCTTTGAAAAAGAATGCCGGCCGTAACAGCTATGGCCGCATCACCGTTCGCCACAAAGGCGGCGGAAACCGTCAGAAATATCGTATTATCGATTTCAAGCGTAACAAGCTGGATATGAACGCCACCGTGCTTACGCTGGAATACGATCCCAACCGCAGCGCGAACATCGCGCTTGTGCAGTATGAGGATGGCGAGAAACGTTACATCGTGGCTCCCGTAGGTCTTAAGGTTGGTGATACCATCACCGCCGGCGTGAATGCGGATATTAAACCCGGTAACGCTCTGCCGCTCTCGGCGATCCCCACCGGTACGTTCATCCACAACGTGGAGCTCTATCCCGGTAAGGGCGCTCAGCTGGCTCGCAGCGCCGGTGTGATGGCACAGCTCATGGGTAAAGAGAACAATCTTGCCATGATCCGTCTGCCTTCCGGCGAGATGCGCAACGTGCCGCTTAACTGCATGGCTACCATTGGTCAGGTCGGCAACGTCGATCACGCCAACGTGAGCATCGGTAAAGCCGGTCGTAAACGTCACATGGGCTGGCGTCCCACTGTACGCGGTTCTGTGATGAACACCTGTGATCAGCCCCACGGTGGTGGTGAGGGTAAATCC
>JAZQFQ010000002.1:0-48831 GCA_045539595.1 Eubacteriales bacterium
TATGGCGGATCCGCATAAGCATCGCGTTCGCCGACGCCGCGTCCGCTGGCCGAACGACAGTCATCAAAGTCAATCCACTCCGGGGATGCGGGATCGCCAAAGCGGATTCCGCTGTCTGTAATCTCCAGAATCGTGTCGTCGGTGAGGATACGAGGTGTCGCTTCCTTCATTTTACTTCAAATGTGCCTTTTTGTAATTCATCAGGCATCCTTCCAGGATGATCTCCCGCTCGGTCTCGGTCAGGCCGCGGACGTACAGCATAATATCGGCAACCTCACCGCACGCGCGGATCACCTTGGCGGGGAATTCCTCCGCACCTGCGGCGATCTTCGCACGCACGTCGGGAACGAATACATAGTCCCCGTCCTCATAGGGGAACTCTGCGTCCGCATCCAACGTGAAGGGCAAAATACCCCAGTTTATGCAGTTGGAGCGGTAGCGCTTCGTGGCAAATTCGTAGCAGATATTGGCCATACCGCCCAGCACACGCTGGCAGGAAGCCGCCTGCTCTCTTGCCGATCCGTCACCGGGCTTCATAGCGAAGACGCAGGAGCCGAACTGGGTAGCTTTGGCATCCGCCCCCACTTTCGCCAGCGCATCGGCGATCTCCGCAGGCACGTTGCCCGCCCGACGATCCGCTTCCAGCGCGGCGCAGGCCTTGGATCGTCCCACGTATTCGGGCACCCGGCGGGACAGCGCAAACTCGCTGAGCCGCAGGGGATTGGATCGATAGGACGAGGTTTCGCCGGAGGGGATCAATTCGTCCGTGGTAGTCACGGGATCCCGGATCACCGCCGCCAGCTTAAGGAGCAGATTGTCGTTAAGCGCAAACATCTCGGGCCAATCGGTGATGTTGGGGCCCAGGATCAATTCCGTTTCCGGCTGAGGATGACCGTAGCCACGGTACACCCGCTTCTCATAGACTCCCTTATCAAAGGAGTAGGGGCGATGCTGGGGCTCGTACTCGATATCCGTTGCCGCCGTGATCACGCCGCCGTTAGCGGCCGTGGCCGCAATGGAACGGGCATCCATCAGCGCTACCGCCGAGATCTGGCCCTCACCGGGCTTGGAACCCTCGCGATTGGGGAAATTGCGGGTGGTGTGGCGCAGGGACAATCCGTTGTTGGCGGGCACGTCGCCCGCACCGAAGCAAGGTCCGCAGAAGGAGGGCTTGATCACCGCGCCCGCTTCCAGCAGAGCCGCGCTGTCGCCGTTGCGGGTCAACTCCAGAGATACCGGCACGGAGGTGGGATAGACGGACAGCGAGAAATATCCGTCCCCGCAGGACGCGCCCCGCAGAATGTCCGCCGCCTCATCGATATTCTCATAGATACCGCCGGCGCATCCGGCAATGATACCCTGATCGGCGTACACCTTGCCGTCCTTCACCTTAGATACCAGATCGGGATTAGATTTGGGGAACTTCGCCTTGGCTTCCGCCTCGATCTTCGCGAGAATCTCCTCGGCGTTCTCGACGAACTCGTGGATCGTATACGCGTTGGAGGGGTGGAACGGCAGGGCGATCATAGACTCCATCTTGGACAGATCGATCTCGATCATAGAATCGTAGTAAGCCACCTTGCCGGGCTTCAGTTCTTTATAATCCGCGCCGCGGCCGTGGGTTTCATAGAACTTCTTAATCTCTTCATCGGTTTCCCAGATGGAAGTAAGGCACGTGGTCTCCGTGGTCATCACGTCGATGCCGCAGCGGAAATCCGCACTGAGAGATTGCAGGCCGGGGCCAACGAACTCCAGCACCTTGTTCTTTACAAATCCATTCTCGAAAGTAGCACCAACCAGAGCGATCGCCACGTCGTGAGGACCGATACCCCGGCGGGGGATGCCCGTCACGTACACCAGCACCACCTCAGGTGCGGGAATATCCCAAGTGTCCTTCAGCAGCTGCTTCGCCAGCTCGGGGCCGCCCTCGCCCACGCCCATGGTGCCCAGCGCACCGTAGCGGGTGTGGCTGTCAGAGCCGAGGATCATGCCGCCGCATTTGGCCAGCTCCTCACGGGCGAAGGAATGGATCACGGACTGATTGGCCGGCACATAGATGCCGCCGTACTTCTTGGCGGCGGACAAACCGAACACGTGGTCATCCTCGTTGATGGTACCGCCCACAGCGCACAGGCTGTTGTGGCAGTTGGTCATGGCGTAGGGCAGAGGAAACTCCTTCATGCCCGATGCCCGGGCGGTCTGGATGATGCCCACGTAGGTGATGTCGTGGGACACCATGGCGTCAAATTTGATTTTCAGATTCTTCTCGTCGCCGCTGGTGTTGTGAGCGGCCAGGATGCCGGCGGCCATGGTGTTTTTCCGTGCCTCGCAGGCGGGCATATCATGGGAGTGGCGCACTTCCCCGTCCACCAGGTATACGCCGCCGTTATGTAACGTGATCATTCTGCATGAATCCTTTCAGCAAAATTCATTTTTTACTTATTATTATACTGTGGCGGGCACATTTTGTCAAGACAATAGGGCCATAATTGCAAAAGTGGTTTTTTCAAAGGGGAGTGGGAATAATTCCATCCGCGAAAAACGGGATACCTCATTTGTCCATGAGGCATCCCGGATGATTCACTTTCCCAGTCGGGACCAAAGCCAAATAATGATCTGTGCAGGAATTCCCAACAGGAAGATCATCCACATCATCCCGCGGGGATAGGTAAGAAAGGCACTCAGAAGCAATCCCCACACCAGAACCGATACGATGCCGTAATTGCGGCGGCGCCGTCCCCACAGGGAATTGAACACCAGCAAAACGATGGCCGACACGGGAACGGCGTACACAAAGGCCAGCCACTCGCCCCGCAGCCCGGGCAGCACCATGCCAAGGATCACAAACACAACCGTAGCAATCAGCCACACCAGTGCCACGGACAACAGCGTCACCACCGCGCGGCGGTGCTGCCGTCCGGCGGGCACATCCTCCCGCGGAGCGGTATGCTCCTCCGTCAGAAGATAATCCACCGTCACGCCGAACAAATCCGCAATCTCCTTCAGTACACCCACGTCGGGGATGGATTCCCCCCGTTCCCACTTGGACACCGCCTTATCGGAATAATGGAGACGCTCCGCCAGATCGATCTGGGTCATGGAGGCTGAACGCCGCAATTCAGACAGATTGTGTGCGATAATATGCTTCAGATCCTCCATACTGCTCTCTCCTGCCTGTAGAATTTCGTGTTGTGTATTATTGTACCACGCGGGAGAGCGGATTGCAAGAGGAAAGGCAAAACCGATTTTATCCCGGAAAATCGGGCCAAAACCGAACTCTACCCACAGTAGAATTCCTCCTTTCCCCGCTCTACCGCACCATCCCGCATCGTAGATGAGCCAGGACGCACAGTAGGTTGTCTCCGAGGGAAAACGCGGGTATACTGATAGTAAAGCAAGCGGAGGTCAATATATGAAACGATTGGAAATATACGGCGACTCCATTCTGCGGGGCGTCATGTACTGCGGCGATTCGGGGCGGTACGATCTGTGCAGCCGAAATCGCCTGGCGTCCCTGACGGAGCGGGGGATCGCTGTGAAGAATAATTCCCGCATGGGTGCCACCGTGGAGCGGGGCGCGGATCTGCTCAAGCGGAATCTGGGCGAGGACGCGGAGGGCACCGTGGTCGTATTCGAATACGGCGGCAACGACTGCGATTATCCCTGGGCGGAGGTATCCGCCGATCCGCGGGGGCATTTCCTCCCCAAGACCCCGGAGGCAACATATCTGGACACCTATCGGGAAATGATCCGGTATACGCGAAAGCGGGGTGCCACCCCCGTGATTGCCTCCCTGGTTCCCATCGACGCGGAAAAGTACATGCGCTGGATCACGCGGGGACTGAATTATGAAAACATCCTGTCCTGGCTGGGGGACGTGTCCATGCTGGCCCGCTGGCAGGAGTATTACAACCGCATGGCGGAGCGGCTGGCCTATGAGATGGGATGCCCGCTTCTGGATCTGCGGACAGCGTTTCTCATGACCCACGATTACAAAGAAATGCTGTGCGAGGACGGTATCCATCCCACACGGCGCGGGCACGCCCTGATCGATGCCACCCTGGAACAATTCTGCGGGGGATAAGAATAAAGCCGCCGGCAGCAGCCGGCGGCTCATTTTCGTTTATTTCACGATCTTGATTTCGGTTTCCCAGGACGGGTAGGGGCTGACCGGCACATCGAACACCGTCAGACCGGCATGTACGCCCGTCTGCTTGGTGAATCCGCTGGAGCCGGCGATACCGATCACGTCATCCTTGGCCACGGTGTCGCCCTCCGCTACCTTGATCTCGCTGAGGTGGCTGTACCAGCTCTTCAGGCCGTAGCCGTGCTCGATCACGATGGTGTTGCCGCCCAGCTCGGTGTATCCCGCGAAGAGGACCTTACCGTTATTGACGGCATAGATGGACGAGCCGGAGGAGGTAATGTAATCCACGCCCTCGTGGGTGTAGGTCACGCCGTTCGCCAGGATCTTGCGGCTGTGGCCGAAGCCGGTGGTAATCACGCCGTCATAGGTGCTCTTCTGGCGCACTGCCTCGGAGAACAAGCCGTCCCACAGGCGGGTAGGCGATGCGGATGTGACCACATCGGCCATGGCGTCCTTGAAGTCTGCCATGCTCTTCTCGGAGCGGGTGGCGTTGACGATGGACGCGGAGATATCGTAATTGAACAGACGAACGGGACGCTGGGTTACATTCAGCGTCAGATTCTCGGTAACGCCGCCGTACTTCACGGTGAAGGTGTACTCGCCCGCCTTCAATTCACAGCGAATCGGGATCAGGCCCACCGCGATGCCATCCTCCACGAAGAAGGTGGGGGTGTAGCCGATATCGGGGGACGACGTGAAGGAAATCTTCGACGGATCCGTCACGTTGGTGGCGGAGATCACGGTGAACTCACCGGTCTGGATTTCCGTCTCGCCCAGATAGAAGGCGGCGGGGGCGGAGATATCCGCGGTAAACACGTAATTCATCTCGCCGAAGTAGTCCCGGCTCTTATCCTCGTACCATTTCGCCGTGATTTCCACAGACAATGTCGTGCTCTTATCGATGGACAGCGCGCTGATCTTGTCGTACTGATCGTTGAACTTCACCTCGCCGGTGGCCGCATCCGTTACCTTCACATTGAAGTTATCGGGTGCCATGGAGAACACCAGATCGAGACCGCCCTCCAAAGACAGCGTCTGGGCGTTCTGGGATACGGCGGGAGAATTGTCCACAAACTCGCCGGCCGTATTCTTATACTTCCACTGTGCGGACACGGGAAGCAAGGACGGCTGACCGGACACATACAACGCGGGCACGCTGGCCGCGCTGTACAGACTGACCGCATAGCGGCTCTGGATGAATTTCTCCGCCTGCTCTTTTTCGATGCGGTAGGCATCGCCGGACTCGTCCAGATAGTATGCCTCCGCCGCGTCGGTGGAGAAGTAATACTGATAATCCGCCTTCTTCTGGGCACTGTTCATAGTCACCTTGAAGAAGGGCGTTCCCACCAGAGGATCGGGCAGTGCGCTCACCTTTTCCGCCGATTCGTTCATCGAAAGAAACAGCTCGATCACCGCGTCATCATTCTCCGACTTTCCTTTTTCAAAGGAAAACTCCGTTCCTGCCAGGTCCGAAACGGACACGGTACGCACGTTTTTGTCGGAAACCGGCTCCCGATTGGTAGTGTTATACGAAATAATCGCCACCACCGAAGGAATAAAGATCGCAACGGCGCACAAAATCGCCAGGATTTTCGATTGTATTTTCATATGACGGATTCCTTTCTGCATTTTGCAGTAATCTGCCAAGTATATATATCTATATTATAAATGGAAATCCGCCGAAAATCAAGACCTTTCGCATCTATGCGCAAAAGTTCCTTATTTTGCGCGGCGATTTCCCTTGGGATTTCCCCGCCGACCGCCGCGGCGATCGGATCCGGGGCGTTTGCCCCGATGCTCCCCGTGGCCGGATCGCTTGGAGGATTCCCCCCGCTTGCCGCCGAAGGATTTTTTCTCCCCGCCGTGGGATCGGCCGTGCCGCTTCTGGGCGGTCGGTGCCTTTTCCTCCGCGATCACCTCAGAGGGCTCCAGATCAATGCGGCCGGTGGCCACCTCCGCCCGAGCCACGCGCACGCGGATGGGATCCCCCAGGCGGTAGATGCGGCTGCCCGCCCGGAGGGTCATGGTCATCTCGTTATACACGGCCGTGTCCCGGCGGGAGAACAGCAGCTCCACGGGGATCAGTCCCTCAAAGAGCTTCTCCGTCCGCACGAAGATGCCAAAGGAGCAAACGGAGGAGATCACTCCGTCAAATTCCTCGCCGATGTGTCCACAGCAGTACTGGGCCATATACAGATCCTCGATCTGCCGCTCCGCGGTGACAGCCCGGACCTCCGCCTCGCTGCTCACCCGTGCGCTCTCCGCCGGATGGGCGGGACGCCGTTTGGCCGGATCCAGCGAATGGGAGATGGCCCGATGGACGAACAGATCGGGATAGCGGCGGATGGGGGAGGTAAAGTGGCAGTACAGAGGCAGAGCCAGGCCGTAGTGGCCCGCCGGCTTCTCGTGATATTTTGCCTTGGCCAGACTGCGCAGCATGACCCCGGACACCACCTCGGCGATGTCCTTTTCCTTGGCCTGCTCCAGCACCTGTCCCAGGCGGCGGGGGGACACGCCCTCCGTAACGCCGGACACATCCAGATCCATATTGTGGGCAAATTCCGCGAAGGCGCGGATCTTCTCCGGCAGAGGATCCTCATGGATGCGGTACAGGCAGGGGAGTCCCCGGCCATTCAGCCAGGTGGCGGCGGCCACGTTGGCGGCCAGCATGAACTGCTCAATCAGCATCTCCGCCTCGCCTCGCTGACGGGGAACGATATCTACGGCGATGCCCTTGTCATCGAGAAGGATCTTCGCCTCGGTGCTCTCCAGATTCAACTGGCCCCGTATATCGGCCGCGCGGCGCAGAACGCCGTACAGCGTCTGCATATGGAAGAGCATATCCAGAACCGGCGCATACTTGGCCGCAAAAGCGGAATCCCGGCCATTTTCAAAGAGATCGTTGACCTCCGTGTACACGCCCCGCACATCGGAGCGGATCAGGGTTTTCTTAAAATCGTAAGCGGTGGGATTGCCCGCCGGATCGAAGTCGATGATGGCCGTCAGAGCCCACCGATCCTCCCCGCCGTTCAGGGAGCAGGATCCGTTGGACAGGGCCACCGGCAGCATGGGCACCACTTTATCCACGAAATACACGGATGTGCCCCGGGCGTAGGCCTCTCTGTCCACCTCGCCGCCCTCTTTCACGTATTCGGATACATCGGCAATGTGAACGTACAGACGCCAGCCGTCCGCCAGCTTCTCCAGGGAGATGGCGTCGTCCAGATCCTTGGCGTCGGCGCCGTCGATGGTCAGAGTGGGCAAATCGCGCAGATCAGTGCGTCCGGCCTCCGTGATGGGCCGGGATGCCATGTCCTCCGCCTCCCAGATCACCTCGTCGGAGAAGTGGGTAGGCACGCCATTTTTGTGCAGAATGGCGGCGTAGTTGGCCTCTTTCGTGTCGGCACGGCCGAACACGGCGGTGATGAATCCCTCCGGGGGAACGATAAATTCGCCCCGGCGGCGTTTGCCGTAATCCGTGATCCGCACGGCCACCTTATCGCCGGGCCGGGCCTGTGCCAGATCCGTGCCCCGCACGGAGATCTCCGTGTGGAGCTTTTCGTTATCGGGGCGCACGATGCCGTGGATTCCCTGCAGGTACAAGGTACCGATCACCTCGGTATTTCCCCGCTCCAGGATCTTCGTCACCTGGCCCTCGTTGCCCCGGGTGTATCCCGCCTCACCCCGGCGGAATTTGTGTACCAGGACGGTGTCCCCCGTCATGGCGCCCATGGTGTCATCGGGCGCAATAAAAATATCCTCTTTTCCGTTTTCCTCCAGGATCTCGGCGAAGCCGAAGCCCCGGCCGCTGTCGCTGAAACGGCATTTGAATAACAATTCGGATGCCATAGTTTTCCTCCGTAAATTATGTCCAAAAAAAGCGCTTTTGGGAAGTATGCCCAAAAGCGCAGTTTTTATTAGCTTTTGCGATTAGTGCTCGTGGCCTTCGTGATTATCCTCGTTCTCGCCGGAAGCATTTTCACCCTCATTGGTGTCAGCCGGATCGGTGATGCCTGCATCGTCACCGCTGTCCACGGTGTCTGCCACATCGGAAGGATCCTGATACTCATAGTTATCCTGAGATGCCAGATGGGTGATGTGCATAGCAATTACGAGAACAGCAAAAACAACAGCCAGAATGGTAGTGGCGGTGGCCAGCTTCTTCTGCTTGGTGGCGGACTTGGATTTGCCAAGGAACGTGTCGGTGCTGCCGCCGGAGATGGCGCCGGACAGACGATTGTTCTTACCTTCCTGCAAAACAACAGTAACAACCAGAGCAACGGCTACCAAAAGAATAATGATGCCAAGGAATGTTTCCATACTAAACCTCCACGCCGGTCAGGCCGGCTTCATAATACAGCGGGCGGGCTTGTCTGCCCTGCCGCATGGTAATCGATAAAAAATCAGATGCTTTATTATTGTAGCACAAGCGGACGCGGTTTGCAATAGGTTTTTTGGGATTTTTTCATTCTTTTCAAAGAAAGAGCGGATTTTTCTGCCAAATCACCGTCCAAGGCACCCAAACACCACGTTCCGCAGGGCCGCCATGACCCGCTCCTCGTGAGCGTTCATCACATGCTGGGCATAAAACACCGCCGTGCGGGAGGCGGGATCGATGTACACCGCGCTGCCTGCGGCACCGCCCCAGCCGAATTCCCCCACGGGGGAAAGGGATCCGGACACGCCGGGGGCGGTGTGTACGCTGACGCCCAGGCCGTAACCCCGTCCCTCCATGCCTTCCCATGTAAAGGAGCGGGCCTGCGTCTGTGACAGGCCATTCTGCCCCATCAACTCCACCGCGGCGGCGGACAGAACCCGCGTACCGCCCTCGCCTACGCCGCCGTTCGCCAGCATATCCGCGAAGCGGATGTAATCCTCCACGGTGGAGACCATGCCCCCGCCGCCGCTGTCGTATTCCTCCCCGAAGATGAAGGGATTGCTCCGATCGATCTCGTGAGGCTTCTTTGTCACGTCGTTATACCGGTACTGCGCCGCCATATCGGATGTGTCCGTCCCCGCATGGAAGGAGGAATGTTCCATCCCCAAGGGGGAAAAGATCACCCGATGCACATAGTCGCCAAACCGCTCCCCGGAGACTGCCTCCACCAGCGCCGCCAGCACATCGTGGCAGAAGCCGTACTGCCACCGATCGCCGGGGTCAAAGGAGAGCGGCTCCCGGGCCATGGCCCGGGCAATCTCTCTCGTGGGGGCACGGCCGCCCGTTTCCCGGATGGCTTCCCTCAGGGCGGGCATGTGGATATTGTACGTCATCCCCGCCGTCATCTGAAACAGATCCCGGATCCGTATGGGTGTTTCCGCCGGGCGGAGGGTGGGACAGCCGCCGGGCTTCCGATCCGCCACCTGCATATACTCATACTCCGGCAGATACCAGTGAAGCGGATCACCCAGGCGGAACGCCCCCGCTTCCAAAAGCGTCAGTGCCGCCGCACAGGTAACAGGCTTGGTGGCGGAGTACATAAAATACCGGGTGTGGGGATGATGCCGCTTGCCGGCGTCCACGTCGATATACCCGCCCTGCCGGCGGTAGACTTCCTTATAATTTATATGGACCGTGCAGTCGTACATGGGCAGTCCGCTTCCCAGAAGGGATTCCAAATACCGATCCAAAAGGGTGAAATCCATCACTGCACCTCCCATACTTTCTCATATCCCACCCGCTTCGCGCCGTCATCCGGCCCGCCGTGGAGATACACGATCCCGCAGTACACAAATCCGTTTTTCTCCAGCATCCGCCGCATGGGGATATTCCCCTCGTGGGTGTCGATACGCACGGAAGCAAAGCCCCCAGCGCGGGCCTCGGCGACAATCTGCTCCACCATCTGCGTGCTGACGCCCCGTCCCCGCCGATGCTGTGCCACCGTTACCCGATGGACCGCCGCGTAGGGCGTGCCGTCGGTCTGCCATGCCCCGTCGAAGATCTGATCGTAATCCCGCTCCCCGTCGGGAAGAAAACTGTAGGCGGCCACGATGACGCCATCTTCCTCGGCCACCCGGCCGATCCCCCGCCTCACATCCTCAGCGGCGTTGTCCCCGTTCGGCACGCCCCTCTGCCACTGATCGATACCGAGGGCGGCCATGGACACCCTTGCCGCGTCAAAGAGCGCGGCAATCTGCGGCACATCCTCCGGGCGGGAATGACGGAATATCATACGAAACACCTGCTTTTCTTCCATATCTATGCCTGTATGATAGCACATCGGGGCAAAAATGTCAATTATTCCCCCGCCGCCATGAAATATTTACAAATCACCTCCTTTACAAGGGGGAATTTGTGCTGTATAATAGGAATACAGCATATACTGTAAAAGCGATGATCGGAAAGAATCGGACAGAGTGCCCGCCAAAGAGAGCTGCCGCCATGGGCTGAAAGCGGCATCGCGTGCCGTCCGGCTGTGCATCCGTGAGCCTGTCCTGCGAAGTTTCGGCGTGAGTGGGACACGTAATCCGGCGTTAACGGAATCAAAGATCCAATAAGAGTGGAACCGCGCGCCGTCGCCTCTTGCCTGCCAGGAGGGATGGCCTTTTGTTTTATTTGAGGTAAGTTATGAAAGAAAACTCCATCCATATCCACATTCACATCCCGAAGGAGGCGGCATCCCATACCGCCAAAAAGCTCCGCCGCCTGTACCGATCCGCCCTGGCCTTTGCCGGGGAGATCCGGCGGGATATCGATGCCATCTGCGAGAAGGACCCGGCCGCCCGCTCCCGCACGGAGGTACTGCTCCTCTACTCGGGACTCCACGCGTTGATGCTGTATCGGCTGTCCCACGCGCTCCATACCCACAAAAAATACTTCGCCGCACGGATGATCAGCCAGGGCGCCCGGTTTCTGACCGGCATCGAGATCCATCCCGGTGCGCAGATCGGCGAGGGGCTGTTCATCGACCACGGCTCCGGCGTGGTCATCGGCGAAACTGCCATCATCGGGGACAACTGCACCCTCTATCAGGGCGTCACCCTGGGCGGTACCGGCAAGGAAACGGGCAAACGCCATCCCACCCTGGGCAATGGGGTTCTGGTGGGAGCCGGTGCCAAGCTGCTGGGCAATTTCACCGTGGGCGACGGCGCCAAGATCGCCGCGGGGGCCGTGGTGCTGGGCGATGTACCCGCCGACACCACCGCCGTGGGCATTCCCGCCCGGGTGGTACGCCGCTCCGGTAAGAAAATCTGCGACGAGTTCGACCAGACCCACATCCCCGATCCCGTGTCCCAGGAATTGTGCAAGCTCTCCGTGAAACTCCAGATGCTGGAGGAAAAAATCGCGGAAATCGAAAAAATCACTCCCAACGAAAGGACGGATACATAATCATGCGATGTCCCCACTGTCAAAAAGAAAATTATGAAGGGGCAAAATTCTGCCTGAGTTGCGGCTGCCTTCTTCCCCGGGAATCCCCGGCCAAGAAATTCTTTATGGCCGCCCTCCATGCGCTATTGTATGTGGCCTTGTTTATGGGCATACAGCTCATCGTATCCTTTGCCTACAGTTTTATTCTCTCCATGAGCATGTCCATCTCTCACCTGGCGGCAGGCGGCACACTGGAGGGAGACGCCCTGACCGCGTTCAGCGAATCCATTGTGGAGATCATCAACAACAATCTGCACACCATGATGCTCCTCTCCGGACTGCTCACCATTCTCACTTTGGTGATCTCCTTCCGCCTCCGGAAAAAGAATCCCGTGGAGGAAATGCATATCCGCAAAATCCCCCTGCTCCGCGCCCCCTGGTGCGTGGTGTTCGGCGTGGCCCTGCAGCCGGTGACCAATCTGCTGCTCAATTTTCTCCCCACTTCCCTTCTGATGGATTTCGAGGAGCAAAACGCACTGGCCGACGCCGCCGGCCCTCTGGCCATGGAGATCCTCAACGTGGTCATTCTGACCCCCATCGTGGAGGAGCTGATCTTCCGCGGCCTGGCCTTCACCCGGCTGCGCCGGGGTATGAGCACCGCCCTCGCCGTGCTGATCTCCTCCGCTTTGTTCGGTGCGGTCCACGGCCACCTTGTTTCCTTCCTGTACGCCTCCGTTCTGGGCGTCGCCCTGGCCTGGCTCATGCAAAAAAACAACGACTCCGTCATCGCCCCCATTTTGTGCCACGCCGGCTTCAACGGCGGCAATTATCTGCTGCAGGCCCTCTTGGGTGATACGGACAACCCGCTTTTGTTCTTCTCCGTTACCCTGGCTTCCGCCGCCCTTCTGGTGCTGAGCGGATTCATGATCCTCCGTCCCATCCCCGCCGGCGACACGCGGGAATAATCAAAAACAAAGACATCCCGAAAGGACAGACATATGAAACTGTATAACTCCCTCACTCACGAGAAAGAAGAATTTATCCCCCACGAGCCCGGCAAGGTGAAGATGTACACCTGCGGCCCCACGGTCTATCACTTCGCCCACATCGGCAACCTCCGCTCCTACATCATGGAGGACGTCCTCGAAAAATACCTCCGCTACGCGGGATATGATGTGACACGCGCCATGAACATCACGGACGTGGGCCATCTGACCAGCGATGCGGACACCGGTGAGGACAAGATGCTGAAGGGTGCCAAGCGGGAGAAAAAGACCGTTATGGAGATCGCCCGCTTCTACACGGACGCATTCTTTGCGGACTGCGAAAAACTGAACGTAAAACGTCCCGACATCGTGGTGCCCGCCACCGACTGCATCGCGGATTTCATTAAGATGATTGAGGATCTGCTCTCTAAGGATTACGCCTACATCTCCGGCGGCAACGTGTACTTTGACACCTCCAAATTGGAGAAATACTACGTATTCAACAATTTTGAGGCGGAGGATCTGGAAGTGGGCGTCCGCGAGGGCGTGGAGGAGGATACCAGCAAGCGGAACAAGACCGACTTCGTTCTCTGGTTTACCAAATCCAAGTTCGACGATCAGGAACTGAAGTGGGACAGCCCCTGGGGCGTGGGATATCCCGGCTGGCACATCGAATGCTCCGCCATCAGCGTCAATCACCTGGGTGAGTATCTGGACATCCACTGCGGCGGTATCGACAACGCCTTCCCCCACCACACCAACGAAATCGCCCAGTCTGAGGCATATTTGGGCCATCCCTGGTGCAATTACTGGTTCCATATCCTCCACCTGAACACATCCAGCGGCAAAATGAGCAAATCCAAGGGCGAATTCCTCACCGTATCGCTGCTGGAGGAGAAGGGATACGATCCCATCGTGTACCGCTTCTTCTGCCTCCAGTCCCATTATCGCAAGTCCCTGGTCTTCTCCTGGGAGGGACTGGACAACGCCGCAACCGCCTACGATAAGCTGATCGCCCGCATTGTTCCTCTGTTCGAGGAGGATCAGCGCCTCCTTGACAGAGACTGGAAGATATGGGATGAACTGCGCGCTTCCTTCCGCGAAGCCCTGGACAACGATCTGAACACCTCCCTGGCCATCACCGCACTATATGACGTGCTGAAGGCTCCCATCTCCGACGGAGCAAAATTGGCTCTGCTGGACGAGTTTGATGCGGTGCTGTCTTTGAATCTGCTCACCGCCGCGGAGCGTGTTCGCGAGGAAAATGCCGCACCGAAGGCAGACGGCGCCCTCACCGAAAAGATCGAATCCATGATCGCGGAGCGTGCCGCCGCCAAGAAAGCGAAAGACTACGCCCGGGCCGACGCCATCCGGGCGGAATTGACCGCCATGGGCGTGACCCTGAAGGACACCCCGAACGGCACGGAATATACGATTGGATAAGAGAATCGACGGGGGACTCCCCAAAAAGTCCCCCGCACCCCTCAAAACTTGCATCACAAAAAGGCTGTTGCGAAAGTGAGACGTTTTTAGCGGAGAAATCACCATAACGTAAAATTCCCACAGACCAATCAAACGGTTTGTGGGAATTTTCATTTTATAAGTAGAAGAAACGGCCCAACCAAGCCTTCTCCGGTGGGAGAAGGGGGACCACGAAGTGGTGGATGAGGTGTTACCTCACAGGCTTAAGATCACTATAGTCCAATCCAAGATGCTGCAATATGTCCGCTGTAACAGTGTTGAAATTGTTTTGTATACTATCGTTGGAATATCGTAAAACAATTATCTCCCAAGAAGATAAGGCTGCGTCTCTTTGTTCGTCTGCCTCTTTATGTTCGGATAACAGGTGCTGTCTGCCGTCCACCTCAATTACGATCTTCTTTTCCGCTATGTAAAAATCAACTATATAGTTTTCAATATTATGCTGACGTCTGACGTTATATGGCAATCTTTTAAGAAAATCATACCACAGATGCTTTTCTTCGGGTGTCATATTTTTTCGTAGCGTTCGAGCGTTTGAGACGAGTTTTTTGTTGTATGGTATCATTTTGACTCCTCATCCACCGCTGACGCGGTCCCCCTTCTCCCACAGGAGAAGGCTTTTTATAAGTTCAACGTTCTCTTGTATAGGTTTTGTCCCATCAAGTCTAATGACTTTCTGCGACAGTGCTTTCAGCCAATCCTCAATCTTTTCCGGAGTTCTTTTTTCTGCGAACGCAAAAAACTTTTCTTCTTGCTCGTACATATCTCCGCCCGGAAGGACTCTGTCGCCGAATTTATCAATAGCTCTTTGCCTGATCCTTTTCATTCTAACATCAAGGGGAACGTCAAGGTATACCACAAGAGTGTAATTTTCATTGATCTCCGGAGTCATATTTCCATAAACGGCAGAAAAAACGAAACAGGGGTTTTTCTTTATATCCTCTAAAAGCAAACGTTCAACTTCTTCTTTCGTTCTCGATGAAGCATACGGATTTTGTGCAGAAGTAAAATAGTATTGCTCTATATCCATATGTGTAAAGTTTAATTCTTTGGCAAGCGCACCGGCAAGTGTCGTTTTACCACTTCCGTTCAGTCCGCATACGCATATTCCGCACTTCATACCATATCCCTCATTTATCGCCAGTTTCGCATTTGTATTACAAATGCATCGGGCTATGCTCATATCCCATTATAGCACAAAAACCGCAGAAAATCAATCTGCGGTTTCTGTACTTTTTGCAATTACTCCGTTAAGAGTACCACGCCAAAGCAACAGCCTTTTTCTTATTTTCCGTCCGTCAGTCGGATGATCCACTTGCGGCGCAGAAAATGCCGCACGCACAATATACCTTTCAATATATCCTCGCTGGCGAACATGACCACCACGATCCAGATGAAGGGCAGGTGCAGAACCAATCCCGCCAAAGCCACGCAGGGGATGCCCACCATGTACATGGTACCGATCTCAAAAATGCATCCCGTTCTCGTATCGCCGCCGGCCCGGAAGATGCCGCACACCGCCGTATAGGGGATCATGCGCAAGGCCAGCCAGCAGCCGTAGAACAGAAGCAGGGCCGACGCCGTGGCCCGGGAGCCCTCCGTTTCGATGGCGAACAAGGAGAGAAGCGGATCGCGGACCAGAATGAGGATCCCTCCCAGCACCAACCCCATAAGAGGCGTAGCGATAAGGAACCGCTTGGCGGTCTGATAAGCCACCTCCGTTTCTCCCCGGCCCACCGCCTTGCCCACCATAATGGCGGAGGCATGGCAGATACCCACGAAGAACACAAAGAACAGCTGCTGTACCGTTTCATACAGAGCGTAGCCGGAGTATTCCTCCGTGCCCTGCCGGGCCAACACCATGACATAGATATTCGTACCGACGGCCCACATGGTCTCATTGAGAAACACAGGAGCCGCGGTCTTGAAAAACTTGCTCACAAAAGCACCGGACAGAGCGAAATATTCCTTGAACTTCGCCCGCACGGGATTGTCCCCAAAGGTGAGGAACACAAATACCACCAGCGCCTGCGCCACACTGCCCGCCAGAGTAGCCACCGCCGCACCGCGCACGCCCAAAGCGGGAAATCCGAGGTGGCCGGAAATCAGGCAGTAGTTGAGGGATGTGTTTACGACCACGCTGATGAGGGACGAGATCAGCGGCACGGACACCTTCTCCGTGGCCCGCAAAGCCGCACAGCTGACCTGGGAATACATAATAAACGGCACCGCCAGAGCCAGAACCGTCAGATACTCCGCCGCCAGCTCGGCCACATCCGCCTCCGGTCCGAACAACCCCACGCAGAAGCCGGGGGCCAGTCCCAGAAGAAGCGCATACAGCACCGCCAGGGCCATGGACGAAATCAGCGCCGTGCCGTAGGTACGGTGGATGCCCCGCCGGTCATTGACGCCCCAGAACTGGGAGATCAACGTAGCCGATCCGGAGCAGAATCCGAAGGACATAACATTCAGAAGAAACGTGAACCGGCCGGCCACGCCCACCGCCGCCACGGCGGTATTGCCCAGGGGTACGATCATGGCCGTATCGATCAGCGACGCACAGGATGTAAGCAGATTCTGCATGGCGATGGGGAACGCCAGCGCCAGAGCGGATCGCCAAAATCCCCGTTTCAAGGATGTATCCATCGTTTTTCTCCTTCCGCGCACTTTACTCGTAAACAGTATTATACCATACATCCTACCGCTTGAAAAGTCCCTTTCTGTTTTTTCTCCACTGTGGCAATATCTCTTTTCAAAGGGGGATCTTTATGGTATAATGACAAAAAAGAGCCACGGAAGGAGTTCGCCATGCTGCCCACCCTCACCGATCTGATCCGGGACGGCGGTTTTGATTGCCCGGACTGCCACCAAAAGCACGAAATCGATCTGAAAACCTGCCTGCTTGCCCCCGGCGTTATTGCCGATCTGCCCCGCATCATCCGGGAAGCGGGCGGCACACGGGTGTTTCTTCTGGCCGATCCCAACACCTGGGCCGCGGCGGGCCGGCAGGCCGCCGATTTACTCATCGGCGCGGGCATCCCCGTGAATGCCTGCGTACTGGCCGACAGCCATCCCGCCCCGAACGAGATCACCCTGGGCGACGGGGCCATGCATCTGACCCCCGAGGATGACATCATCCTGGGCGTGGGCGGCGGCGTCATCAACGACACCGCCAAAATGATCGCCCACGTCTCCCGCCGTCCCTATGTGTATCTGCCCACCGTCCCCTCCATGGACGGCTTTGCTTCCGCCACCGCCTCTGTGGATCTGCGTGGATTGAAGCGGTCCCTCCCCTCCGCCGCGGCGGTGGCTGTCATCGCGGATACGGAGATTCTGGCCGCCGCACCGGCGCACATGATCCGTGCGGGCATCGGGGATATGGCCGCCAAATACATCAGCCTGGCGGAGTGGAAGCTGGGGCACATCATCACCGGCGAATACCACTGCCCCATCATCGCCGCCATGGTGAAGGATTCCCTCACCCGGGTTGTGGATGGCGCCAAAGCCGCTGTGAACGGAGATCCGGACGCGGTGGCCACGCTGACGGAGGGGCTGATCCTCACCGGGCTGGCCATGCGGTGCGCCGGCGTATCCCGCCCCGCCTCCGGCTGTGAGCATTACATCTCCCACATCCGGGATATGCGCGCCCTGGCCTGCGGCACACCTGCCGATCTCCACGGCATCCAGTGCGGCGCGGCCGTACTGCCCGTCCTTCGCCTGTACGCCGCTCTGCGGGGGATCACCCCCGATCGGGAAAAAGCGCTGGCCCACGCCCGGGCATTTGACTACGGCGAGCACGCCGCGGCCATGCGCCGCTTCATCGGCGAAGGTGCCGATGCCATGATCGAGTTGGAATCCCGGGAGGGAAAATACAACACCGACAAGCACGCTGCCCGGCTGGAAATCATCCTCTCCCGCTGGGAGGAGATCCTGTCTGTGATCGCCGATCTGCCCGCGGCAGAGGAAGTGGCATCGTTCTACCGCGCCATCGGATTTCCCGACTCCCCCGCCGCCATCGGCATGACAGCAGACGAGGTACACGCTTCCCTCCGCTTCGCGGGGGACATCCGGGACAAATACGTCCTGTCCCGCCTGCTGTGGGATCTGGGCGAGGAAAATCTCATTTCCCTCTTGTAAAATCCGTCCCGATCCGGTATACTAATCAAAAACAAACGGAGTTGCCGTATGCCATATTTCATCACCTTTCTGGAGGGGATCATCACCTTCATCTCCCCCTGCCTGCTCCCCATGCTGCCGGTTTATGTGTCTTACTTCGCCGGCGGCGGAGAGCGCACCACCCGCAAAACCCTCACCAATTCCCTGGGATTTGTGGGCGGATTCACCCTGGTGTTCGTCCTCATGGGCGCCCTGGCCGGCACTTTGGGCGGATTTCTCAAGCAGCACGGCCGGCTGCTGGACTTGATTACCGGGGCCATCGTGATCCTGTTCGGTCTCCACTTTCTCGGCGTGTTCCGCTGGAACATCTTCCGCGGCATGAAGGCCGCCCGGCCGAAGGAGATGCATTTCTTCTCCTCCGCTCTCTTCGGCATGGTCTTTTCCGTGGGCTGGACGCCCTGCGTGGGCGCGTTCCTCGGCTCGGCCCTGACCATGGCATCCCGGGAGGGGGAAGTTTTGCGGGGCATCCTCATGCTGCTGGCCTACTCCGCCGGCTTGGGCATCCCTTTTATCATCAGCGCCGTGCTGATCGACAAGCTGAAAAGCACCTTTGATTTCATCAAAAAGCATTACCGCGTCATCAATACCGTCAGCGGCGTCCTCCTTGTGCTGGTGGGCGTGCTCATGATGACGGGATTATTCGGCGCATGGATTGCGTGGCTCAGTCAGGAGGTCGTATGAAACAGACAAGTGTATTGATTCTTCTTTTGGTCATGGTGCTCCTCATCGGCGGTGCCTGGCTGCTGTATGAGAATTACGAGCCCGGCTACCGCCCCGATGTGCTTACCCCTGTCACCCCCGATACCACCACCGCCCCCACCGGGGATTCCGCTCCCGCGGAGGATACAACAGCTCCCGATGCCATCCAAGCCCCCGGCTTCACCGTGCAGGACGGGGACGGAAACGCCGTGTCCCTTGCCGATATGATCGGCAAGCCGGTGATTCTGAATCTGTGGGCCAGCTGGTGCCCTCCCTGCAAAGCGGAAATGCCGGATTTTGAGGCCGCGTACCGGGAATACGGCGACACCATCCACTTTATGATGATCAATATGACCGACGGATATCAGGAAACGGTGGAAAAGGCGAAAGCCTTTATCGCCGATACCGGCTACACCTTCCCCGTGTATTTCGATACGGAATCCGAGGCCGCCATCGCCTACACCGCCACCTCCATCCCCGCTACCTACTTTATCGATCGGGAGGGGAACCTGGTGGTCTATGCCCGCGGCATGCTGGACGCGGACAATCTGCAGCGCGGCATCGATATGCTGCTGGATACGCTGTCCTGATCCGTCGAAAAAACTTGTGAAAAAGATGAAAAAACCGTCTTGCAATTCGCGCGGCAGTGTGGTATAATGATATCCGTTAACGGATATCATTCCCGGAGGCGTAGCTCAGCTGGTCAGAGCGCACGGTTCACATCCGTGAGGTCATGGGTTCGAGCCCCCTCGTCTCCACCAAAAATAAAACCGAGTCCAAAGGACTCGATTTTATTTTTGCGGATGCACATGGCGCGATGTACCCCACCGCCATGGGCGGTTTTGGGTTTGCGCTGTGCTGGCAAACATTCCCACTAAACCTCGGCGCAAACCAGGGTTCAGAGCCCCCGGATACGCATGATTTACGCAAAACAACTATAGCGTCACTATAAAAATTCAACCTGCGGTTCACCCCGTCTTTCCCGACAATATCTGTACATTCTCCCGTTTTGTGCTACAATATTTACAGAAGCAGACGTCGGCTCAATCTTTTTGGAGGTACACTATGGATATTTTGATTGGAAAAAACATCAAGCAACTGCGCACGGACAAGGGCATCACCCAGGAACAGCTGGCCGAAGCCATGAACGTCAGCTGCGCCGCCGTTTCCAAATGGGAGCGGGGCGAAACCTATCCCGACATCACGATGCTCCAGCCCCTGGCCTATTATTTCGGCGTAACGCTGGACGCCCTCATGGGATACGATGACGAAAAGATCCGCCGGGACATCGAGGAAACCCTGGCCCATTACCGCAGTCTTTGGAAAACGAATCCAAAACAGGCAAGAGAAGTGATCGTAAAAGCCTACCGCGATTACCCGAACGATTATTGGGTCATGCACTACTATATGTGGAACATCGGCGGGGATATGGCGGACAACGATCCCGCCACGCTCCTTTTCCACAAAGAGGAATTCCTCGCCCTATGCGATAAAATTCTGGCAGGATGCACGGAGGAAACGCTCCGCCTGAACGCCTGGAACATGCGGGCGAAGATCCTGCACGCCGAGGGAAAAACGGAGGAAGCGCTGGCCATCTACCAGACGAAATTCGCCAACTGGTACGCCACGGTGGGGCAAAAATGCGAGCAGCTGTTTGCCAAGGACACGCCGGAGTATTACGAGCACGTACAGCGCAATCTGTATGAGCTGATCTCCTTTGCGGGGGATAAATGGGGGCGCGTGGTATTTTTTGACCCCGCCCTCACTATGGAAGAAAAGACGGAAAAATCCCTGCGATGCGGAAAAATTCTGCTGTCCGCCGCTGAGGAAACAGGCGAGGCTGTCTTTGCCGCGTTGGCGAAAGCGTTCCTCGGCCGGATGCGCAACGATCTCACCTGCCGCGGCGGCAGTGAGAAGCAAATCGCCGCTGTGTCTGATCTGCACGCCCGGGCAAAGAAAATCGCTGACGAGGAAAAAACGGAATAACTCCAAAAAAGAGCCCTCTCGGGCTCTTTTTTATTGGATTCAGTTGGTCACCACACAAACCGCCGGCTTTTCCTTATCGTCCACGGATTTCAGCCATCCCATATCGAACAGCACACTTGCCAGATTATCCATACTGTTGAACCGATAGACCAGCGCGCCCACGTATTCCGCACTGCTGCGGATGTGTGTGGGAGCCAGATCCGCGGTCACACGGGCCGCGATCTCGGAGGTTTTGCGATTCAAGGCAGTGACAAGGGCAATCCGCTCCGCAAGGATCTCCTGCAGTTCCCGGTATTCCTCATACGTCCAAACGGGGAAATTGCTTTTGCCGTTTTTCATATAGCCCAGACGGTCCAAAAGCGCTCGGCGATCCTGGGACAAATTGACACCGCAGTCCACCGCCGCGCCCACAAGGGCGTCGGTCATACCGTACTCGAAATGCTGTGCGTTCAATGTTTGCAGAAAATTCATAGCGATAACGCTGCCCCTTTTGTCGCCGGAAACACATCCGTTATAGAGTCCTTGGATGCCATGCGGCAGCCCGTTATTCGCCTCGCAATCAAAGCTCCGCCCCCAGATTACACCCTGACCGCCGCCGCCGTTGATGAGGGAATAGGGGCCGCCTTTTGGCAGTTCGCCGTGATTTTTTTGAAAATCACGCTCCGTTTTCATAATCGAATAATGCATGCACAAGAGCACCTTCTGCCAGCGGGACAGATTCTCATCGGCAAACCGATCGCCGAAGCGAGCGTCAAACGCATCCGCCGCCTCGATAAAGTTTTTCGCGGTTTCCTCAGTCAGCCCCCGCAGCTCTCCATCGATCTTCTCCGTACATTCCTGGGTGAAGATGGGAATGTTGGTCAGATACCTGCCGTTATTGCACACAAGATACTGCGGCTTCATGAGCAACTGAATCTCATCTTCCAGATACGGAAGCGCCACGCCCAACTCCATACTGATTTCCTGCGCCGTCACAGGGCCGTAATACGCCGCAAGCAAGATATTGCCCTTGATTTTTCTTTTTTGAAAATCGCGGTAGGCACTATCCTCTCCTGCTTTTGAGCCCCAAAAATCAATCTCAAAAATGCCCGGACGGTAACTTTTTTCACCGTATACTCTTTCCATATTCATACCCTCTCTGATAATTTTTCTGGCACGGAACAGATAGTATTTCACCATTTCCGTGCTGATCTGCAGTTTTTCTGCCACTTCGGAGCAAGAGAGGTTTTGGATATAGTATAAAACCGTGGCATCCCGGTATTGCTTGGACAAAAGGGACAATTCCCGCCGAAGAAGATTCAATTCTTCCTGTCTGATCATTGTCTGCTCGGCACTCTCCGATTCGTCGGGAATATTTTCGTCCAGTTCTGCCGTGAGGGGAGTTCTTTTGGATTTTTTGCGGAGATAATCCTTATAGGTGTTCTCGGCAATCTTCCACATAAATCCGTAAAAGCGATCCTCGTCTTTCAGATTTCCGGCCGATCGGATGAACGCGTACAGAATATCGCCGGCAAGGTCTTCCGCTTCCTGTACATTCCCCAGCCTTGTCAGAGCAAAGCCGAAGATGGACTTCATATTCTCGCTTATCCGTGCATCCAGTTTTATACGATCCATTTGCTTCTCCATTTCCGTTTCAGGCGCCTTCATACATATAGTCGCCCAAAGGACAAAACGGTTAAGAGGGTTTTGAAAAAATTTTTCGGTATACTTATCTGTACCGCTTCACGCTTTGTATGCCGCTCTGCATGATGAGCGAGCGCAGGGCGGGCGAGCACAAAATGTGCATCTTCGGAATCTTGCACCACAGCTTCAGCCGCAAGGGGAGGGTTTTCCGCCGATACCGCCGAAAGATTTCCCGGGGATTCTCCCCGTCAAGAAACGATTCCGCCAGCAATTTTCCGCTCAGGATGGCGGAGCTGATCCCCTCAAAGGAGCTGGCGCTGATGAATCCCGCCGCCTCCCCGCACAGATACACCCCCGGCCGGCCGGGGATAAAATCCCGCCATTTGCGGGGCGATGCCACAAAGCACCCCTCCCGCCGCACGGGATCCCCGAAAGGCTGGCCCAGATGGGATTCCAGGCGGGATTTCTGCTCCGCGAAGGCGGATCGGCATCCCTCTCGCCGGAATGCGCCGCCGAACAGGGCCAGCCCATCCTTGCGGATAGTCCAGGAGCAGCTGTCGCTGGTTTTCGCATCAAACACGCAGGCGTAATGGGGGATGTTTTCCACATCGCCGCCGTACCACTCCTGCAAAGCCACGTAGCGGAGCATGGTATCCTGAAAAAAGCGGCGGCGCACCAGGGAATTGGCCCCGTCCGCGCCCACCAGGCTGGCGGCGGATTCCTCCCGGATCCCATCCGCGCACCGGATGCGCAAACGATATTCCCCGCTTACCTCCGTCACGGCGAAGCACCGTCCCGTCACCACCGTCACCGACGGGGGCACCCGGGAGAGCAGCCACGCGTCAAATGCCGCCCGATCCATATTGAGGTAGTGCCGCGTATAATGCCGCACGCGGCGCGGCACCAGATCCACCGTCTCCACGGCAAAGATCTGGGGATCGGCCAGAGTGGAATTGGGCAGGGTCAGATGCAACTTCGCCAGCACTTTCTGGGCATCCGGTGCCAAAAGGCCGCCGCACATCTTGCCCTTGCCATCGCCGATTCCGTCGATGAGCAGGATTTTTCTTGCGGGATCCGCCGCCGCCAGTTCCGCGGCAAACACAGCCCCCGCCGGGCCGGCACCGATGACGGCCACGTCATACATCGTCCTCATCCTCCGCCTCCTCCGGCACGTACGTCAGCAGATCCGCCACCTGGCAGTCCAGCACCCGGCACAGCTTGTCCAGCGTGGACAATTTCAGCGCCTTGATCTTCCCGTTTTTGAGCAGGGACACATTGGCCATGGTGAAGCCCACCTTTTCCGAAAGCTCCCCCACACTCATCTTCCGCTTGGCCAGCATCACGTCAATATGTACTACGATCATAAGGTTCCGTCCGCCTCCTCTTTCAAAATAGCCGCCCGTCCCACGTAATCCGCCAGCACAAACAGCATCAAGGTCAGGCAGAAGCCGATCCCGTCCACAAAGAGCAGCACCGGGGCAAGGAGAATATCCCCCGCCGTCAGCAAGGCAACCGCCACGCCGCCGAAGAGCAGACAATCCCCGCCAAGCAGAGCCGCGATGCCCTTCAAAAGTCCCGCGGTGCGGGCGTGGAAGATGCAGTCCGCGTCGATGGCCCAGGGCAGGCGGAACGCCAGAATCAGCACCACGGCCATCACCAAGGCGATCATGCCGCCAAGGGCGTACAAAACGGGACGGGATGCCCCGCCAAGAAAATCGGATGCATAATCCACCGCCGTGGGCATCCAGGCAAAGCTCATAACGGCCACCGCCGCCAGCATCAGAAGCAAGGCGAGCCGTATCCAAAGGGAAATAGGTTTCAGCATAGGAAAATTCCTCCGCGTTTTTTCTTTCATTATACCGCGGAATTTCTCGTGTGTCAATAATTATTTATCGTGTTACGATAAATAATAGGGGAAACAAAAAGATCCAAGCGCTTAGCACATGGATCTTTTGCGATAACAACCGCTGGATTAATATATATTCTTTCTCCGGACAGGCAATGTTTCCAAGACATCATACACTCCGCCCACGTTCAACTCAGTTTCATTTGTACTATTCAAAAGTTTCATAACAACATTGGCAACGTTTTGAGATGTACAAATATGTGTTTTTGTTTTTTCAATATCAATACCGGATATAATATCATCCGTTCTGTCACCCACTTCTGCTGTAAACACAACAACGGAATGAATCGGAGTTACTATTTCATCAATAAATAGTTTTTTTGATTTCAAATAATTCTTAAGTGCAGCTACATGCTTCTCGTTCTGAACAATGGGATTGTATATACTCTTTTTGTTTCCTACCTTATCTATAATTGTTAAGTCTTTATCAGTAGCATCGCCAAATATGCGAGTAGTATAGTGTTTATTTTCAATAACAACAATCCCTTTTTTGTGAATGACAACGAGATCCAGTTCTGTGGATAAACCATCCTCCTTGGGAACTTCTCTGTTAAACAGATATTTTGCATCTGAAACACCGCCGGAAACCAGCGCCCTATATGCTTCAAATTCCCCCCATGAACCATCATCTTTGTTTAGTTCTTGGTAAGTTAATTTAACTTGCTTGTAAAACTCGCACGTTTGATATGCAAAACCAAGGCGCTCATTTATTTCTTGCTGCACTCTTTTTTTATCCGCCTCTTCCGCTATTATTTTGCGCTTTTTCGCCAGCCGGCCTACTCCAACGAACAGTATCAACGAAAGAGCAACACAAAAGAATACCGGCATTGTACCCCAGAATTCACAAATTGTTGAAAAACCTGTAGTGGTCGGTACACACTGGAAGTAGCACAATTTAGATAAAAAAATCGAATATACTACTTTTTCATCCCCTATTATTGGCGTGCTTATCAGGTATACGGAAGACAAACCAGATAAAAGATACAGCACCAGCAACACACCTAATGTTTTTCGTCTTTTCTCCTCACCGGAGAGATGAGTGCAAATTTTCTCCACGCAAAGAAGAATATATGAAACTACAAAGATGAAAATGCTTAAGTAGCACAGCGGTAGACCTGTATGGATCAGCTCCAGCATTAAATCGTTTTTGGGTATTTGGTTTTTATATATGAGAAAAAACAACACATTGCTTATTATGCACACAAGTGTCAATACGCAGAAAACGATAGCGGTTGCACGTTTGGGTTTGTGAAAGATATTCATTGAAATGTCTCCTGAAACATATTCCGATTTGATAAATCAAAAATTGTTATCAATTCTTCAAAGTTTTATTCGTCGAAGCATCTGCCTTTTCGGATTTAGTATATCCTATCGTATTATCCCTCCGCCCAGGCGCGGGCGGCACGGACGGCACGGTGCCATCCGCCCAGCAGGCGGGATCGCTCCGACTCCTCCATGACGGGGGAGTAACTCTTGCTGTCCGCCATGAGGGGCAGATCCTCCCGATCGTGCCAGAATCCGCAGCTGAGTCCCGCCAGATAGGCGGCACCGCGGGCGGTGGCCTCTGCCGAGGCGGGGCGGATCACACGGACGTGGGAAATATCGGACTGGAACTGCATGAGCAGATCGTTGGCAGACGCGCCGCCGTCCACCTTCAGATCCCGCATCTCCATGCCCGCGTCGGCGGAGATGGCCTGCAGAATATCCTCCGTCTGGTAGGCGATGGACTCCAGCGCCGCCCGGATGATGTGATTCCGTCCGCTGGCGCGGGTCATGCCCACGAGGGTGCCCCGGGCGTACATATCCCAATGGGGCGCACCCAGCCCGGTAAAGGCAGGCACCAGATACACGCCCTCGTTGTCTTTGACTTTTGATGCAAAATACGCGCTGTCCCGGGCCTCCGTGATCAGTCCCATGGCGTCTCTGAGCCACTGGATCACGGCCCCGCCCACGAACACACTGCCCTCGAGAGCATACTGGGGATCCTCTCCCGTCAGGGTGGCGGCCACGGTGGTCAGCATGCCGGATTTCGACTGCACGGCCTGGGAGCCGCAGTTGACCAGAAGGAAGCATCCGGTGCCGTAGGTATTTTTGCCCTCGCCGGGCGCAAAACATCCCTGCCCGAAGAGTGCCGCCTGCTGATCCCCCGCCATAGCGCACACGGGCACCGTGGTGCCGAGGATATGTACATCCCCGAAGAAGGATCCGCTGGGGCAGACCTGGGGCAGCATGGCCCGGGGGATATGGAACAGTTTCAAAAGATCCTCATCCCAATCCTGGGTGTGGATGTTGTACAGCATGGTGCGGCTGGCGTTGGTGGCATCCGTTTTGTGGAGGACGCCGCCGGACAGCTTCCAAAGGAGCCAGGTATCGATGGTGCCAAACAGGGCATCCCCCGCCTCAGCGGCGGCACGGGCGCCGTCCACGTGATCGAGAATCCACGCCAATTTGGTGGCGGAGAAATAGGCATCGGGACGCAAACCCGTCTTATCGGCGATCATGGGAGCCAGGCCGTCCTCCTCCAGCTTCCGGCAAACATCCGCCGTGCGGCGGCACTGCCACACGATGGCGGGGCAAAGCGGCTTGCCCGTGTGCCGATCCCACACCACCACGGTTTCTCTTTGGTTGGTGATGCCGATGGCGGCCACTTCCTGCATTTCCGCCCCGCACCGGACCAGGGATTCCGTCAGAGTGGCGTACTGGGCGGCGTAGATCTCCTGGGCATCCTGTTCCACCCAGCCCGGCTGGGGATACTGGCTGGGGAACTCTCTCTGGGCCGTGGACACGATCTCCCCCGCCCGATCGAACAAAATCGCCCGGGTGCTGGTGGTACCCTCGTCCAGGGCAAGAATATATTTTTTCATAACATCCTCCCAATCCGTAAAATAGGGCCGCCGCATGGCGGCAGCCCCGTTTATGTATGATTAGTCTTCCTCTACCTTGTGCTCGGCGATGATCTTCTGGGCAACAGCGGCGGGAACTTCCTCGTAGCTCTTTACGGTGAAGTCGAAGCGGCCGCGTCCCTGAGAGGATGCGCGCAGAGCGATCACGTAGTCGGACATTTCTGCCTTCGGTACGTCGGCTTCCAGGGTGGTGTAGCCGGCCTTGCCCTCGGTGGGATTCATACCCAGCACACGTCCGCGGCGCTTGGTAACGTCACCGATTACATCGCCCACCATGTCATCCGGCACGGTAACGAGCAGCGTGCCCACAGGCTCCAGCAGGATGGGCTTTGCCTTCGGCAAGCCTTCCTTATAGGCCAGGCGAGCCGCCAGCTTGAAGGAGATTTCGTTGGAGTCCACGGGGTGATAAGAACCGTCGTACAGATCGGCGCACAGATTCACCACAGGATATCCTGCCAGAACGCCGTGCTCCATGGCTTCCTGCAGACCCTTCTCCACAGCAGGATAGAAGTTCTTCGGAACGGTACCGCCCACAACGGAGGAGGTAAAGGTCAAGCCCTCGTCCTCACCGCGGGAGAAGCGGATCTTAACATGACCGTACTGGCCGGAGCCGCCGGACTGCTTCTTGTGCTTACCTTCCACATCCGCGGTGCCCTTGATGGACTCGCGGTACGCGATGCGGGGCTCGGTCAGCACCACGCTGGTGCCGTAGCGGGACTTCAGACGGGCAACGGTAACATCCAGATGGATATCACCCAAGCCGGAGATGGTCATCTGCTTGGTCTCCGCGTTGTTTTCGTAAACGAGGGTGCGGTCCTCGTCAAGAAGCTTTGCAATACCGCCGGAGATCTTATCCTCGTCGCCCTTGGCGGCGGGAACGATGGCGCGGGTCATATACGGCTTCGGGAACGCGATGCCCTTGTACTTGGTGTCGCCGGTGAGACGGAGAGTGTCGCCGGTCTTGGTGCCGGTCAGCTTCTGGATCATACCGATGTCGCCGCATACCAGTTCCTCTACCTCAGTAGCCTTCTTGCCGCGCATGACGTAGATGTGACCCATCTTTTCCTGGGCGCCGGAGGTGAGATTCTTCAGGACCATATCCCGCGTCAAGGTGCCGTTCATCACCTTGAAGAAGGACATCAGACCGTACTGGTCCACGCTGGTCTTGTATACGAAGAGAGCGGTGTCCGCGCCGTCCACTTCGATGGCCACTTCGTTGCCCTCCACGTCGTGCTCCACCTTGCGGGCGGTGGGACGGGGGAAGGATTCGGCGATGGCATCCATCAGAGCGTACACGCCCCACATCTTGGTAGCCGCGCCGCAGTATACGGGCACGATGGAGCCGGCGATGATGCCCTCATGGAGAGCCAGGATCGCCTCGTCGCGGGTGATTTCCTCACCGGCGAAATATTTCTCCATCAATTCCTCGGATGTACCGGCCAGAGCCTCGTTCAGAATATCCTTATACGAGGTAGCCAGATTCTCCCACTCATCGCGCATCATGAACTCCTCGCGCTTACCGTTGTCGTTGTAGCGGTACGCCTTCATGGAGATCAGATCGATCATGATGATGTTGTTGGAGGTACGGATCGGAACAAATACGGGGCACAAAGCCGCGCCGAACTTCTCATGCAGTTCGTTGAACACGCGATTGAAGTTGGCATCGGGATCGTCGCACTTGTTTACAAAGAACGCACGGGGGATACCGGCCTCTACAGCGTAGTCCCAAGCCAGCTCGGCACCGACCTCCAGACCTGCCTTGCCGTCGATGGTGATGACAGCCGCGTCGGCAACGCGCACGCCCTCCAGCACTTCGCCGGAGAAATCCAGGTATCCGGGGGTGTCCAGCACGTTGATCTTTATATCTTTCCACGTCAGATTCGCGGTGGCCAGAGAAAGGGAGAAGCCGCGGCGGATCTCTTCTGTATCGTAGTCGCAAATCGTAGTACCGTCGGGGGTTCTGCCGAAACGGTCGATGGTGCCGGAGCCGTAAAGCATCGCCTCGGCAAGAGTGGTTTTACCGCTTCCGCCGTGTCCGAGAAGCGCTACGTTGCGGATGGATTTTGTCGTAAGGTTTGCCATATCGAAAATGCTCCTTTTGTTTATATGTACGAACTTTTGCCGGAAAAAAGACCGGTCTTTATATATTATACACTACACTTTGCACATTTTCAATAGATTTTTCAAAGATCGTTTTGGTCATTTCGCAGATATGAAATCTGCATTTTTGGTGATGTTCCACAAAAAAGGGGGGGTTCGTCAAGCGGGACCGATGGAGATGCGGGCAGGATCCTTGTCGGGGAGGGCAATGTATATCTCCCACCGTATGGGATGGCGAGATTGTTTCTTTGTAGGGGAGGGGCAGGACTTGGCGAAGCCAACGTCCACTCCTCCCGGTAGAGAAAATCCAAATCGCACGATGCGGGAGGGGCAAGCCCCTCCCCTACGAGGATATCGTATATCCTCCGCCTATCTTCCCGATCCTCCTGCCAAAAAATCACAAACTTTTGTTTGCCCGGTGGACAAAAAATCTTTTCTGTGTTATAATAGGTATAGTAATTGGGTGGATTTTTTGCCTTCGGCAAAATGCCGCCCGGCGATTTTGTATTTTATCGTCCGAAAGGAATCCTTATATTATGAAATCATCCAAGAAAGCCGCCGCACCGGCAATCCCCATGGACGCCACCCCCGAAGAGAAGAAAAAAGCCCTGAGCACCGCCATCTCCCAGATCGAGCGGGCTTACGGCAAGGGCGCCATCATCAAGATGGGCGACAATCCCCGTATGGCCGTCAGCGCCGTTCCCACCGGATCCCTCAATCTGGATCTGGCACTGGGCGTGGGCGGTTTGCCCCGTGGCCGTATTATTGAAATCTACGGACCGGAATCCTCCGGTAAGACCACCCTGGCGCTCCACGCCATCGCCGAGGTACAGAAGGCCGGCGGTGAGGCCGCCTTCATCGACGCGGAGCACGCGCTGGATCCCGTCTACGCCAAGGCGTTGGGTGTCAACATCGACTCCATGCTGGTGTCCCAGCCCGACTCCGGTGAGCAGGGCCTGGAGATCTGCGAGGCCCTGGTTCGCTCCGGTGCCATCGATATCGTGGTCATCGACTCCGTGGCGGCGCTGGTTCCCCAGCAGGAAATCGAGGGCGACATGGGCGCGGCTCACGTGGGTCTGCAGGCTCGTCTGATGTCGCAGGCACTGCGGAAGCTGTCCGGCACCGTTTCCAAGACCAAGTGCATCGTCATCTTCCTGAACCAGATGCGTGAGAAGGTGGGCGTGATGTACGGCAATCCCGAAACCACCCCCGGCGGTAAGGCACTGAAATTCTATGCATCCGTCCGTTTGGATATCCGCAAGGTGGAGAATCTGAAGAACGGCACCGATGTGTACGGCAGCCACGTCCGCTGCAAGGTGGTCAAGAACAAGGTGGCTCCCCCCTTCAAGGTGGCGGAATTCGATATCCTGTACGGACAGGGCATCTCCAAGGCCTCCGAGATTCTGGATATGGCCGTGAATTTTGAAATCATCGAGAAGAGCGGCGCCTGGTTCTCCTACGCGGGACAGCGCATCGGCCAGGGCAAGGATAACGCCCGCAAGTTTCTGGACGACAATCCGGAGATGAGCGCGGAAGTGGAGCGTCTGGTCCGCGAAAAGGCGGCCAGCCTGCGCAATTCCGATTTTGAGGAAGGCGACGACGAGCCGCTGGACATCCGTCTTCTGGATATGGACGAGGACGGGGACGAGCTGGATCTGCCCGGCGAAGAATAATTCTTCCATTTATATATGAAAGCGACAGCCATCTCCTTTGAGGATTTTCGGAACATCCGCGAGGCCCGGGTGGAATTCTCCCCCGGCGTCAACGTGCTCTGGGGACAGAATGCCCAGGGAAAATCCAACATTCTTGAGGGTATGTACTATTTCGCCCGGGGAAAATCCTTCCGGGGCGTGCCGGACAAGCTGCTGGTGCGCACCGGGTGCGATTTCGCTACCGCATCCCTCACCTGTCGGGGTGAGGCGGATGTGTACGACACCCACCTGTCCGTCACCTTTCCCACCCGGGGAAAGAAGCGGATCACCCGGGGCGGCGCCCCCCTGTCGGGGGTGAAAGAATTGGTGGGCTCCTTCCGGGCCGTGCTTTTCTGCCCGGAGCATCTGTCCCTGGTCACCGGCTCCCCCGCGGAGCGGCGTGCCTTTCTGGACATCGCTCTGGCCCAGCTGTATCCGGGATATGTATCCGCCCTCAGCGTGTACACCCGCGCCCTGGCGGAGCGCAATGCCCTGATCAAGCAGGCGGCGGAGGGAATGAGCGTGGAGGATCACCAGTGGGCGGTCTACGCCGGACAGCTCTCGCGCAGCGGCGCGGCCATCGTATCGTGGCGATCTGCCTATACGGATCGGCTCAACGATCTGGTGGGACAGTGCTTTCGTGACATGACCGGCGGGCGGGAGATTCCCCGTCTGTCCTACGTCTGCGCCTGCGGCAGCGATGCGCCCCCGGATATCGCCCATGGGGGCGAGGCGGCGGTGGCCGATCGGCTGTATGCCGTCCTGACGGAACGGCTGCCCCGGGAGATCGGTGCGGGCACCACCCTCTACGGCATCCATCGGGATGACGTGGCCATCGATCTGAACGACCAAAGTGCCAAACTGTATGCTTCGCAAGGACAGCGTCGATCCCTGGCTCTGGCCATGAAGCTGGCGGAGGGGGCCATGTCCCGCTCCGTGGGTGGGGAGGAGCCGGTCTATCTTCTGGATGACGTTTTCTCCGAATTGGACGGCGAGCGGCGGGAATACCTGCTCTCCGCACTGGGCGAGCGGCAGGTGATCATCACCTCCTGCGAGGCAGAAAGTGTGTTTTCCCATATTCCCGATGTGGCGCTCTTCGCCGTATCGGGGGGCGAGGTCCGGCGCAAGCGCTGATTTCGCCATACATTATCTATATACTGACAGCATAAGAATGCAAGGAGTTACCGTGATTACGTACAGTATCAAGGCCGTATCCGAATCCCCGGCGGGCATTTCCGTCACCATTCTGGCGGATACGGCAGACAATGCGAACACTGTGGAGTATCTGATCTCCCGGGAATTTTGGAAGTGGGGCCGTCTGCACAGCGGCGCGGTCATCACTGAGAAGGACTATTTCGGAATGGAACAGAGCGCGGCCCTGTCCCGCGCCATCGCCCGCATGAAGGGAATTTTGTCCTATTCCGGCGTGAGCCGCCGTACCCTGATCCAGAAACTGAAGGGGTATGATTTTTCCGAAGAAATCTGCATCTCCGCCGCCGACTATGCCGTGGAGCACGGCATGGTGCGGGAGGATGTGCAGGTAGAGCACGCCATCGACACCTATCTGCGCCGCAAATACTGGGGCCGCCGCCGCATCGTGGCGGAATTGTCCGCCAAGGGATACCCCCGCGAGGTAATCGAGGCGGCGCTGGATGAGATCCCCGAGGAGGATTTCCTTCACGCGCTCCATGTAATCATTGATAAAAAGTACGGCGAGGTGCCGACGGATCCCCAGGAGAAGCAGAAGATGGTTCTGTCCCTGCTTCGCATGGGCTATTCCGGCAGCGAGATCAAGGAGGCCATCGCTTCCTTTGACGCCGAATAACATATGGGAGATACTATGAAAAAATCGGATATCAAAGTGGGCTTTGTGTCCCTGGGCTGCCCGAAAAATCAGCTGGACACGGAGGTCATGCTGGCGCACATCGCCCAGGCGGGATACACCATCACGCCGGAGGAAAGCGAGGCGGATGTGGTCATCGTCAACACCTGCGCCTTTATTGAAAGCGCCAAGCAGGAGGCCATCGACAACATTCTGGACGTGGCATGGCTGAAGGAGAACGCCAACCTGAAAGCGCTGATCGTCACCGGCTGTCTGCCGGAGCGGTACCGGGAGGAATTGCTCACGGAAATGCCCGAGATCGACGCGGTTCTGGGCGTGGGATCCATCCACCACATCACCGAGGCCATCGAGGCAGCGCTGGCCAAGGCTGAGGGAAAATACGCCCGCTTCGACGATAAGGAAAAACTGGAATTGGGCGGCGACCGCGTCATCACCACCGGCGACGCCTACGCTTATCTGAAAATCTCCGAGGGATGCAGCAACCGCTGTGCCTACTGCGCCATCCCCTACATCCGGGGCAATATGCGCTCCCGCACCGTGGAGGATATCGTGGCCGAGGCCAAGACCCTGGACGAGATGGGCATCAAGGAACTCATCCTGGTGGCACAGGACACCTCCGCCTACGGATTTGATCTGTACGGCGATTATGCCCTGCCCCGCCTGATCCGGGCAATCACCGACGCCACAAAGATCCCGTGGATCCGCCTGCTCTACTGCTATCCCGACAAGATCACCCCCGCATTGGTGGCCGAAATGGCACAGAACGACCGAGTGGTCAAATACATCGACATTCCCCTCCAGCACGCGTCCGACGCGGTGCTGGCCCGCATGAACCGCCACGGCGATTCTGCCTGCATCAAGGATGCGATCCATCGACTCCGCGAGGGCGTGCCCGGCATCGTTCTCCGCACCACCTTCATCACCGGCTTCCCCGGGGAGACGGAGGCGGATTTCGAGACGCTGTGCCGCTTCGTGAAGGAGGAAAAATTTGAGTGCGTGGGCGTATTCCCCTACTCCCGTGAGGAGGGTACCCCCGCCTACGATATGCCCGATCAGGTGGACGCACAGACCGCCCAGGACCGCGCCGACATCCTCATGCGCACCCAGGCGGAGATCAGCGAAAGCTGGAAAGAGTCCTTTGTGGGCAAAATCGAACACGTTCTCTGTGAGGGATACGACGTGGTGGCGGAATCCTATTTCGGCCGCACCCGTTGCGATGCCCCCGAGATCGACGGCAAGGTCTACTTCACCTCCCCCGCCGGTACGAAGTACGAAGAGGGTGAGATGGTGGATGTAAAAATCACCGCCGCCATGGATTACGACCTGGTGGGCGAAACGATTCTGTAAGGAGTGTATGCATTATGAATCTTCCGAATAAACTGACGGTTTTGCGCGTGATTCTCGTGCCCGTATTTATGCTGTTTCTCTGTGTTCCCCTGGGGCTGTCCGACACCCTGGTCCGCGTGATCGCGGCGGTGCTGTTTGCCCTTACATCCCTGACCGATATGCTGGACGGCAAGATCGCCCGCAAATACAACATGATCACCGATTTCGGCAAGCTGATGGATCCTTTGGCGGATAAGTTCCTGGTGTTCGGCGCCATGCTGGGCATTCTCGTATACTGTGCGGATCTGCGTCCCATCTTCGTGTGGGCCGCCGCCATCGTAATGCTTCGGGAATTGGCCGTTACCTCCCTGCGCCTGCTGGCCGCTTCGCAGAGCGGTGCGGTGATCGCCGCCGCCTGGCTGGGCAAGGTGAAGACCGTGACTCAGGTAGTGTGCATCCTGTGCGTGATCCTGGAGCCGGTGATCCTGCCCTTCCCGTTGTTCACCCAGTATCATCTGCTCTCCTATGTGACCATCGCGGCCATGATCGTGATGACCATCTGGAGCGGTGTGGAATATTTCACCGCCTACGGCAAGAATATTAAAATGAAATAAGGATATATAAACAATGAACCTCCGGAGGATAACCCTTCGGAGGTTTTTGTTTGCGATGGCACTTTTTTGTAGGGGAGGGGTTTCCCCTCCCGTTTCATAAATCCAAACCGCACGTTGCGGGAGGAGCAAGCCCCTCCCCTACCAAGAAAGAGGAAATCTCCCCATCATCTCTCGCCGCATCGTAAAATCCGAGCCGAACGATGGCGGACCGTCGAGTGAAGGTAATTTTATCTTACCATAGTAGGACTGTCTTTGTGGAGTTTGGCGTTTTTTGCCCGTTTTGGGCAAAAATGACCGCTTCAGCGGGCAATGCCAATGCTCGGGGAGTTGGCGGAGCCAACTCCATCACACGCCCCAGATCTCCTTCGCGTACTCCCGCACGGTGCGGTCGGCGGAAAACCGCCCCGCCGAGGCGGTGCAGATCAAGCCCCGCTTGGCGTAGGCCAGCGTATCCCGGTAATCCCGATTCGCCCGCATCTTCGCCGCGGTGTAATCGGCGAAATCCCCCAGCACGCAGTAGTTATCCGCCCGGTGCCAGGACGCCCCGTCCAGGAGCGACGCGTACAATTCCGCGAAGATCCCGCCCACATCCGAAAACGTGCCGTCGATCAGCGTATCCACCGCCCGGGCCAGCCGCCGGTCGGCGGTATAGATCGCGCGGGGGTCGTAATTCTCCATGCGGCGGCGCATCTCCTCGGCCCGGGGGCCAAAGAAGTAGTTGTTCTCCTCCCCGGATGCTTCCAGAATCTCCATGTTGGCCCCGTCGTAGGTGCCCAGCGTGGGTGCCCCGTTCAGCATGAATTTCATGTTGCCCGTGCCGCTGGCCTCCGTGCCCGCTTGGGAGATCTGCTCCGACAGATCCCCCGCCGCCACCAATCCTTCCGCCCAGGACACGTTGTAGTCCGGGATAAATACCACCTTGATCCGATCCCGCACAACGGGATCTTTTTCGATTTGGTCCGCAATGGCCAAAATATAGCGGATGATGCCCTTGGCTCTTGCATAGCCCGGCGCGCTCTTCGCGCCGAAGAGGAAGGCTGTGGGCGTAAAATCCGTGATTTCCCCGCTTTTGATTCCCTGATACAGCCACACGATGGAGAGGGCATTCATCAGCTGCCGCTTGTACTCGTGGAGCCGCTTGATCTGGATATCAAACAGCATGGACGGATCCAGTTTGATCCCGCAGCGGCGGGCAATCTCGTTGCTGAGCCGCTGTTTGTTCGCCGCCTTGATGCGGGCAAATTCGGTGAGGGAATCGGCATCCTCCGCGTAGGGGCGCAGGCGGGTAAGCTCCTCCCCCTCCGTGATAAAATCGTCCCCGATCCGATCCGTGATAAAGGACGCCAGTGCCGGATTGGCCAGAAGCAGCCACCGCCGCTGGGTGATGCCGTTGGTCTTATTCTGGAATTTGTCGGGATACACCTCGTACCAGGGGCGGAGCACGGTGCGGCGCAGAATATCCGTGTGCAGCGCCGCCACGCCGTTGATGGCGTAGCCCACATAGGATGCCAGGCGGGCCATGTGGATATGCTCTCCCACCACGATGTTCAACGGATCCCGCACCAGGTGCCGCTCTGCCATCTCCCGCTCCAGCTCCGCCTGGATCTGCTCGATGACGGCGAAGGCACGGGGGCAAACGGAGCGCACCAGATCCGCCTCCCACACCTCCAAGGCTTCCTGCATGACGGTGTGATTGGTATAGGCAAAGATCTTCCGCACGATGGGGAAGGCCTCCCGGAAAGCGACGCCCCGCTCGCCCAGACGGAGGATCAGGGCGGGGATCGCCCAGACGGGATGGGTATCGTTCAGCTGAATCCGGCAGAAGTCGGGCAACTTGGCAAAATCCTTCCCGTGAGACTTCTCAAACCGGCGCAAAATATCCTCCACCGATGCATCGGTGAAGAAATACTGCTGCCGCAGGCGCAACTCCTTCCCCTCCCGGCTGTTGTCGTTGGGGTACAAAACGGCGGAAATGCGGCCGGCCCATTCCGCCTCCGCCACGGCGGGCAGGTATTTCCCCGCGTCAAAGAGGGAGAAATCCAGAGGAGATTCCGCCTCCGCCTGCCACAGCCGGAGAATACGGATGTCCCCGCCGGGCGTGCCGGTCCCACCGGCAGTGCCGGCTCCCAAACATCGGGTGGCGTCACTGCTATTTTCATGCTTATCACACGAGGGTGTATTTTCGTCAGGAACCCTCGTACCATAGCCGAACACGGGCAGATCGTAGGGCACGGCCCGCACCGTCTTCCCGGACAACGTGACCGTCACCGCATCCCCCTCCCGGCGGATGGACCAGGGATCCCCCACCCGGGACCAATCGTCGGGCAGCTCCCGCTGATGGCCGTGGGACAGATCCTGCTTGAAAAATCCGTACCGATACCGGATGCCGTATCCGTGGAGGGGCACGCCCACGGTGGCGGCGGAATCCAGAAAGCAGGCCGCCAACCGACCGAGGCCGCCGTTGCCCAATGCGTGGTCGGGGATCTCCTCAAAGGCGGCGATATCCGCCCCGTTTTCCGCCATGGCATCCTTCACCTGCGAGAGAATCCCCAGATTCAGAAGATTGGCGTGGATCAGCCGCCCCATGAGAAATTCCGCCGAGAAATAGTAGGCGCACTTTTTGCGCCCCATGGCGGCCCGTGCCTCCTCGATCTTCCCGCGATACTCCCGCATGACAAATTCGGAGACGAAATTGTACTGCTCCGCCACCGTCATGCCGCCGAATTTTGCCCGCTTCATCTCCGCCGATAAACGCGCACCCAAATCCTTCATGTTGGATCTCCTCCGTTGATTGAAAATAGCCTCAGCCCTTGACGGCACCGCCCGTCACGCCCTCCACGTAATACTTCTGCATGAAGAGGAAGAGCAGCGCGATGGGGATCGCCACCACCACCGCCCCCGCACAGAAGACGGTAAAGTAATCGTAGATGTTCTCTCTTGTGATCATCTGGAACAGCCCCAGCGCCACGGTGTAGTTTGCGTAATTGTCCTTCATGATCACCGACGCAAAGATAAAATCCATCCACGGCGCCATAAAGGACATGAGCACCGTATACACCACGATGGGCTTGGAGAGCGGCAGGGTGATCCGCCAGAAGATGGTGGATTTGGACGCTCCGTCAATGTACGCCGCCTCGTCCAGCGCCAGGGGGATCGTGTCAAAGAATCCCTTCGCCACATAGTAGGTCAGCGCCGCCGAGCCCGAATAAACAAGAACCAGGGCCAGAAGCGACTGGGTCAGCCCCACCGCCTTCAGAATGAAATACACGGCGATCATGGCCATAAAGCCCGGGAACATGTTCAAAACCAGCCCCGCCCGCATCATGGCATTCCGACCGCGGAATCGCAGGCGGGAGAATGCGTAGGAAATCATCAGCACGTACAAGGTGGACAAAAAACAGCTGGCCACGGACACCACCAGGGTGTTCAGGTACCATCTGGGGAAGTTGAACAGCTCCGTATCCGTGAACAGCCGCACATAATTGTCCCATGTGTACGTCTTGGGAAACAGATACTGGATGGCAGCCCCCGGCTCCGCCCGGAAGGAATGGACAACGAGAAAGAAGATAGGGATCAGCCAGATCACCGCCAGAATGCTCAGCAAAGCATAGATCAGAATCCGGGTCAGATTTTTTCGCAGTCTCACAGGAATTTGCCCTCCTTTGCCGATCCGCTCCGGCTGTATACGATCAGGGAAAAGGCGGCGCACACCGCAAAGGTAATGATGCCGATGACGGACGCCAGTTTGTAATTCTGCTCGCCGGTGGTGATGCGGTACAGCCAGGTGACCAACAGATCCGTCCGCCCGCCCTGGTAATAGTCCACCGTCATGGGGCCGCCGCCGGTCAGCAGCCAGATCACGTTGAAATTGTTGATGTTCCCCACGAACTGGGTGATCAGATAGGGCGTGGTCACAAACAAAACGTACGGCAGGGTGATGGTGGTGAACTGCTTCACGGGCCCTGCCCCGTCGATGCGGGACGCCTCATACAGATCGGCGGGGATATTCAGAAGGATGCCCGTGGTGATCAGCATGGAGTAGGGGATACCCACCCACATATTCACCAGAATCACCGTAATCCGGGCGATATTGCCGTCGGTGAGAAAGCGGATCGGCGCGTCGATCCATCCCATCTGGGTGAGGAACACGTTGACCAGACCGTTATCCGCCAGCAGATTCCGCATGAACATCAGCGACACAAACTGGGGAATGGCGATGGTCGTGACGAACACCGTGCGGAAGAATTTCTTGAAGCGGATGCCCCGATGATTGATGAAGATGGCCAGAATCATGCCCAACGCATAGTTGGTGATGGTGGCAAAGAAGGCCCACACCAGCGTCCATCCCAAAATGGAGCGGAATGTGTTGCCCAAGAGGGCGTTGCCGCCCAGGCCCAGAATGGCACGGAAATTCTCCCACCCCACCCACGTGAACAGATTGCCCGGCGGCATGTGGAAGCGATCGTAATTGGTGAAGGCCAATGTCACCATAAAAATCAGCGGCAGGATGGTGAAGATCACCACCGCCAGCGTGGGCAGAAACAACAGCGTCTTGTGGAAATCCCGGTCCCGCAAGGCGGCAATCTCGTCCCCCAGGGTGGGGATCCGCTCCGCCCGGCGGGCGCGGCATTCCGCATCGTAGCACACCCGTATCGAGGAAAAGTATATGCACACATACAAGAGAATGACAATCAGCGTCACGATGCCGTACAGCAGCACCAGCATGGAGTTGTCTCCCCGGGCGTACTCAAAGATGCCCTTTTCCTCGTTCCAGACCTCCCCCTGGGCCGTCTTCCCCAAGGTGGGCAGAAGCGAGAGCCATCCCACCCCGAAGGTGAAGAAGAAATACCAGAAGGCGATCTGCGTGAACAGATAGATCAGCCCCCGTCCGATGCGCCCCCGGCGCAGACAGCCGAATCCCATGATCCCGAAGGACATCCGGGTGGCCCAGTCCCCCCGGATGAAGATCAGCCCCACGGACAGCAGGGCCCCCAAAAGGGATCGGAACATCCCGCCCAGGCGGCGGGGCAGACCGCCGATCCATCCCCCCACCCGGCCGGGCAGGGATTTTACACTCCGCGTAAAGCGGATCCACGCCCGCCGCGGCCCGCTCGATGCCAAATAATCCAGATCCGCCATATCCTGTCTCCTTGATGCGTGGACTGTTAAAAAATCAATAAGGTTTTTGCCCGTTTTTTCAATCCCCAATTACCTTTTGTGTTCCTTAGCTTACGCATCTCCTCTTTTGACTGAATACGGGCTGTCGAGGACGCCAGCCCCTACGAAAAGTACCCAACATTCACCGGTAGGGGACGGCGCCTCGACGTCCCGAAGCAAGAGATACGGCTTTTTTATATCAGCAACACTTTGTCGAATTGGGGATTTCAAAAAGCGCCTTGTCGCACTCCGCAAAGTGCCCTCACCCAATGGGATTGTTCACTGTCTCCGTCAGGACGTCCAATTTGCCCTGCAGGGCGTCATCGGGCACGTTGCCCGCCGCCAGATCGGTGCCGAATCCCTCCGCCGCCGTCCAGTAGGAAGCGGGCACGTTGTTCTGGGATACGGCGTGAGGCATCTGCTCCGACAATGCCGCCAGCGCGGGATTCTCCATCACCGCCGGATCGGCGGCGGCATTTTTGTTGGCCGGTGCCATGGAGCGCTCGCGAAGCCGCTTCAGCTGATTTTCCTCGTTTGTCAGCCAGGCCGCCAGCTTCACCGCATCCTCCGGGGCGCGGCTGCCTGCGTTGACCCCCACCAGTTTATATCCCGCGAAGCCGATCATCTGCACTTCCTGTCCGTCGATCTCAATCATGGGCAGTTTCGTCGCGCCCAGATTCTCCTCGCCGATCTCGGCGGCGATCTTTTCCGCGTTCCAGGTGCCGGACACCGCGGCAATCACACTGCCGTCGCCGAATCCCGCAATGATGGAAGGATCGTACTCCGCGCCGAAATTCACAAAGCGGGGATCCCGGCACAAGGCATTGATCGCCCGGGCCGCCGCCACGCCTTCCGCGCTGTTGAAATCGATCTTCTTATCCTCGGAGAAGGAGCACCCCGCCGTCAAAAAGAAGGATGCCAGATACCAGGAATCGGATACCTTCATGGCGAATCGCCGCCCGTCGGTGCAAAGGGAAAGAATCTCCGCCAAGGTATTGGGTGCGTGATCGAATACAGCCTTGTTGTAATAGAGAAAATATCCGTTGTCCGCCGTGGCGGGAAAGGCGTACAGCTTGCCGTCCACCGTGGCCGCCTCCACCGCGCCCGTCAGATTTTCTTCCTCTGCCGCCGTGCGGTAGGTGCCGCCGATCTGGGCCAGCGCGCCCGCGCTCACCAGATCCGCAATCTGATCGTTCGCGAAATGGAATACATCCGCCGCCGCGTCGGGATCGTCAAGGAAAATCTTTTTCGCATCGCCCTCGCCTACCACGCCGTAGGTGAAGGTGTATTTCTTATCGGGATGGGCCTGGGCGAAGGCATCACACATCTCGCGAAGCATGGCCTGATCGTCCTGGGCCCCCCATACCTTCAATGTCACCGTGGGGGTGTCCGTGTTGTTCGGATTATCCGTATTTTCTTTTCTGCATCCTGTCATGGCGGGCAGCAGCGCCGCTCCGATCAGAAGCAGAGATACCAATCGTTTCATACTAAACCTCCTGCCTGAAATGCATAGGTATTGTGTACCGCCCGACACAGAATTATGCTCCATCGCAAAAAAATCATTTTTTTGCTTGACAGAATCATTCATCTGTGCTATGATAGGAAACGATATAAGGCAGGGGTGCTCAGGCGCGAGCCAAAGCTGAGACGGTGAAACCGAACCCTTCAACCTGATACGGGTAATACCGGCGTAGGGAGCTGTAAGTCATCGTATACGTATACGTCCGACGTGCGGTTCATGCCGCGCGGCGGATTTTTTCTTTTGCCGCGATATCATCCATTTTCATGCGGAATATCCACGAAAGGAGTCATTGTTATGACAAGAAAAACCAATCTCCTCGTTTTGGTGGAAAGCGCTATTATGATCGCACTCGCCACCGTCCTCAGCCTCGTCAAGCTGTGGGAAATGCCCCTGGGCGGCTCCATCACCCTGCTCAGCATGCTGCCGGTGATGCTGATCGCTTTGCGCCACGGCACCAAGCCGGGGCTTGCCGCCGCCTTTGTGTATTCGCTGACACAGCTTTTTCTGGGACTTCCCTCTCTGATGAGCTGGGGCATGACCGCCGCCCAGTGGGTGGGATCGCTGCTGTTTGACTATCTCATAGCATTCACCGTTCTCGGGTTTGCCGGCGTATTCAAAAAACGCGGATTCCCCGGCGTGATCGCCGGTGTGGTGCTGGCCTGCGCTCTGCGCTTTATCAGCCATTTCATTTCGGGATCCATCTTCTTCGCGGTGTGGTGCCCCGACGGATGGAACGTGATCTGGTACTCCATCTGCTACAACGGCGGATACATGCTCCCCGAGATGGTTCTCACCGGCATTGGCGCGTCCCTTCTCTTTGCGGCCAAGCCGATCCGTCGGTTGATGGGGATGTAAACATAATCATAACCACCAGTGGAACTGGTGGTTTGCACAGCCCCTATAAGGGGCAAATACAGGCTTCATCCCTAAAAGGGACTACTGAAGTTTGACACCGCATTACACTTACAGGCAGCCGCTCACGTGCGGCTGTCTTTTTGCCTATTTATTCTTGGTACCCGTAAACGGGTCGGTGTATTCCTTGAAACTTATCTGATCCGATGCGTTATCTTCCTCAAGTTGGTTTCGTATGTACACTGCGATTACTTTTTTATTTCGTCCTACTGTATCAACATAGTACCCCCTACACCAAAAATGTCTTGATCCATATTTGTACTTCAAGTTTGCATGCCGATCAAATATCATTAGTGAACTTTTCCCCTTGAGATATCCCATGAATTGTGATACACTTATGTGTGGTGGAATGCTTACGAGCATATGGATATGATCTATGCACGCCTCTGCCTCGATTATCTCCACACTTTTCTGCTCGCACAGCTTTCGAAGTATCTCTCCGATGTCTTTCTTGATTTGACCATATATTTCTTTCCGCCTATATTTTGGCGCAAACACTATATGATATTGGCATCGATACTTCGAATGCGCTGTGCTTTTGATCTCGTTCTTTTCTGCCTTATTAAACATGTTTAAAACCTCCTTGTATTTCTGTGTAATGCGGTCGCCAAACCTTACACATTATACCATGGAGGTTTTAATACGTATACTAAAGTATTTTATCTTCCCCCGGTTGAACCGGGGGTTTATTTCCACGCCTTAATGGCGCCAACAAAAAGGCTGTCTGCCAAATGGCAAACAGCCTTTTCTATTTCCTAATCCTTTACGACAACCACACCAGATGCGAATCGTCCCAGCTGACGAGGCTCCCTTGTGTAAAGGGAGCTGTCGCTCGACATTGACGAAGTCAATTGTCGTGGCGACTGAGGGATTGGCGAACCAACCCGTCAATATATTCGCACACTCCTCGAAAGTTCCGTCCCACTTCACCGTTTGGAATTCGAACAACCTTCAGTCCATAACCTTCAAGAAATCTCGTTCTTTCTGCATCATATTGTTTTCCATCTTCGGTAAAGTGCTGTGAACCGTCCAGTTCGATAACGAACTTTGCTTCAGCACAATAAAAGTCAGCAATATATTTTCCAAGTACTTTTTGTCTCGAAAAACGAACTGCATATGTTCGCAAAAAATCGTACCACAGATGCTTTTCTTCTCGCGTCATATTTTTGCGCAGCATTTTTGCCGTTGGAACGATAGTCTTGTTGTGTTTGTTCTGCATACCAATCCCTCCGTCACGGCGACGCCGTGCCACCTCCCTTTACACAAGGGAGGCTTTACTGAGTATATCCGTATAACTTTTGCTGAATCGCCTTCGCTTCGTCGGAAAACTGTATGGTGTGCCAGTAATCCTTTACTTTTATTTCGATAATTTCCACAGGTGTACAAGGTTGTTCCGACACCCACTGCCAACTATCAATCTTGTAAAAGCTGTTGGCTTTGAGTTTGTATACATATCCCACCCCGTCCGGATTTATGGACCCGTAAACAAGAGTCGTTTTACCGTCCTCGCACCTAAAATCCCGCTTTCCGTCGGGAGCATCCGGATACCAGCGGATCGGCAAAGCAAACGGAATAACCGCATCCATCGTTTCCGCCGCGTAAATGGCCAATTTGGACTCTCTCTCACATCCGCCTTGCGCTTGCTGGGGCATAATCACGTCCAGTTTGTACTGACTTCCGTGATATACATACTGGGGAGTGTCACTCATATCACATTATCCTTTCCCTCACAGCAGATCCGCATCATACGCGGCGCGCTCGCCGCCGGTGAAGGGGGCACGCACTCTTGCCGCGGCCAGCGGTGCCTGGCCGATCGTCTTCACGGACAGCCGCAGAGGCACGGCCACGTGCTTCAGGTGCATACCGATCAGCGTACCGCCGATGTCCAGACCCGCATCCGCCTGCACGTGATCCACCGCCACAGGATCGGCAAATCGGCGATGGGCAGCCGTAGCAAATGCGCCGCCTGCCTTCGGCATGGGAATCACGTTGAGGATCTGTCCCTGGGCGGCGGCCCGCTCCATGATCAGCGCCCGGTTCAGATGCTCACAGCACTGGGCGGCGATGTGGATTCCCCGGGGAGCAAACACGCTCGTGAGGCCGTCCAGCACCGCATAGGCGATGTCCAACGAGGAATCGCTGCCGATCCGTGCGCCGATGATCTCGCTGGAGGAGCATCCCACCACCACGGTCTGTCCGGCGGTAAGCTTTGCCGCATCGCACAATTCCCGTGCCGCGGCGGCCGCCGCATCCCGGATTCCGCCAAGCGTTTCCTCGGTGGGGATCGCGCCGGCGGGTAATTCGATCTTCATCGCCTCAGCGAAGGATTTCATATCCCGCACGGTGATCTCCGCCGCCGTTTCCGGGGCGGGCACGTCCCACGACAGGTACAGGCATCCGTGAACGCCCGCATTCACGCCCGCCATCACGTCGATCTCCCGATCGCCGATCATGACGGTTTTGTCCTTATCCAGCTTATAATTGCGGCAGATGTGCTCCACCGCGTCGGGCGCCGGCTTGCCGGGGAAATGCATGGTGCTGTCCACGATGCCGGCGAAATACTTATCCATACCGTACCACTTCAGATAGGCCCGGGCCAGATCGTTGCGAAGGGTGTACAAAAAGTTCTTACCGCCCGCCTCGGTGATGGCACGGAGCACGGCACACGCACCGGGGAAGGGCGCGGGGATCGGCTTATGGGCATAGATGGGCTCCAGGGCAAGAAAATCCTTATACTGCTGATCGCTCAAGCCAAAATGCTCCCGTGCCTTTTTGTATGTGATCATCAGGCAGTCCAGCACGGTTTTATGCTCGTAGGGGATGTGATCCCTCTCGAGGATCGCCTCAAAGGCGGCGGCGGTGTGGGGATAGCTGTCAAACAGCGTCCCGTCGAAATCCCAGATATACGAGGTAAATTTCATAGAATCCTCCAAAGAAAGAATGAGGGAGCACCGCTCCCTCACTCGAATCGCTCATGATTATTTCTTCAGCGCAACTGCGGCCTTCGCCTTGGCGGCGATAGCGGCTGCATCCAGACCGAAGTAGGAAACCAGTTCCTTAGCGGGGCCGGAACGGCCGAAGGTGTCCTCTACGCCTACGCGGAGAACGGGAGTGGGGCACTTGGCGCTCAGGCACTCAGCCACAGCACCGCCCAGACCGCCGATGATGGAGTGTTCCTCGCAGGTAACCACGGCGCCGGTCTTCTGCGCCTCCGCAACAACCAGATCCTCATCCAGCGGCTTGATGGTGTGGATGTTCACAACGGATGCGGAGATGCCCTCGGCAGCCAGGAGTTCGCGAGCGGCCAGAGCCTGCTCCACCTCGATACCGGTGGCGATCAGGGATACGTCGGTACCGTCCGCCAGCTTCACGCCGCGGCCGATCTCGAACTTGTAATTCGCATCAAAAATTACCGGCACTGCCATACGGCCGAAGCGGAGATAGCAGGGACCCTGCATCTTGATAGCGGCCTCCACAGCCAGACGTGCTTCCACAGCGTCGGCGGGATTCAGAATGGTCATACCGGGGATGGTGCGCATGAGGGCGATGTCCTCGTTGCACTGGTGGGTCGCGCCGTCCTCACCGACGGTGATGCCCGCGTGGGTGGCACCGATCTTCACATTGGTGTGAGGATAGCCCACAGAGTTGCGGATCTGCTCATAGGAGCGGCCTGCCGCAAACATAGCGAAGGTGGATGCAAACGGGATCTTGCCGGACAGAGACAGGCCGACAGCCACGTTGATCATGTTGTTCTCGGCGATACCGCAATCGAAGAAACGATCGGGGAATGCCTTCTTGAAGGTGCTGGTCTTGGTAGCGGCCGCCAGATCGGCGTCCAAAACCACCAGATTCTCATATTTCGCACCGAATTCAGCCAGCGCGTTGCCGTACGCTTCACGGGTAGCAATCTTTTCTGCCATTATACTGTCCCCCTTATGCTCTCTCGCCAAGCTCACGCATAGCGATCTCGTATTCTTCGGTGTTGGGTGCCTTGCCGTGCCAGCCAACGTTGTTCTCCATGAAGGAAACGCCCTTGCCCTTCACGCTGTTGCCGATGATCACGGTGGGCTTGCCCTTGTACTCGCGGGCGGCCTTGAGGGCGGCTTCGATCTCGCCAAAGTCGTGAGCGTTGATGGAAATTACGTTCCAGCCGAACGCACGGAATTTTTCATCGTGAGGACGGGGATCCACAACCTGATCCAGAGAACCGTCGATCTGCAGACCGTTCAGATCCAGATAGAAGCAGAGATTGTCCAGATGATGGTGGCCGGCAAACATAGCCGCCTCCCAAACCTGACCCTCCTCGCTCTCGCCGTCGCCCAGGATGGCGTATACGCGGCGGGCAGAGCCGTCCATCTTAGCGGCCAGCGCCATGCCGGCAGCCACGGAAACACCCTGACCCAAAGAACCGGATGTCATATCCACACCGGGGGTATGCTTCATGTCGGGATGACCCTGCAGATAGCTGGTGGTCTTACGGAAGGTCTTCAGATCCTCCACGGGAATGAAGCCGCGCTGTGCCAGAACGGAGTACAGAGCGGGTGCGCAATGACCCTTGGAGAGAACGAAGCGGTCCCGATCGGGAGCGTCGGGATTGGCGGGATCAACCCGCAGTTCCTCAAAATAAAGATACGTAAGGATATCTGCGATAGAAAGAGAGCCGCCGGGATGTCCGCTTGACGCGGAATAGACCGCATCAATAATGCCAACGCGAACGCGGCGAGCGATCTCGGCAAGCTCGGTCAGTCTTTGCTTGTCCATGAGTTACCTCCGAAAAATAATTATACTGATTCTTATATATTCTACTCGTTTTCCACCCAAAAGTCAATGATTTTTCACACTTACGCATAAATCCGGGACAAAAAAATCATAATAAGAACCCACCGGGCGCAATTTTGAAAAAAAGACCCCAAAACCCTTGACAAAAGCGAAGATTTTATATATAATAATTGAGCGGGTTACACGAGAAGGCCGACCCGCCTATGTATGGAGAAGTACTCAAGAGGCCGAAGAGGCGCCCCTGCTAAGGGCGTAGGCTGCCATAAAACGCGGCGCGAGAGTTCAAATCTCTCCTTCTCCGCCAACGAAAAGGACACCGACGGTGTCCTTTTTTCGTTGGCGGCATAAGCAAAGCGGAAGATTTGAACGATCGCGCCGCGCGGCGCGGGCTTGGCGCAGGAGCGCGCCCAGTGGGCGATGAAGCGACTGCACCAAGGGAAAAAACAAGGAGTCTCGGGCGGGCGCCATAGCGTCCCCGCCCGAGACGACTATGTTTTTGACAGGGGCTGCCTCTCCCGTTTCGCTGAACGTATAGCGATAACCATGAAGGTCGAAGATCAACTCTCTCCTTCTGCGCCAAATAAAAACTGCAATTCTGATACCAAGGGTTGCTGGTTGTAGGTTCTTGTGGTATAATAATATCAAACAATATGGGATCGGGAGGGATATATATGGAGTATATTGTATTGATGATGATCGTTATGCCTCTGGTGCTGTTTTTGATTCTTAAACCGGCAATGGCTGACAGAAAAGTACGAAATAATGTAAATAACTCCGATTTATTTGCACGGCACTATTGTTTCGTTTTAGATTGCAATCAAGCTGATGCACTCGACAAACTGTCTCGCCGCAATGTTAATGATAATCTTACATACACGCTCAACAAAGATTGCCTAACTATAGTTTTTTCACACTTCGGTATATCAGTAAAGTATCAGCTCTCTTTCTATGTCGTTGAAAACAAAACCTATTTAAAGGTAAGCAGAGTAAAATTTTTGCACCGCAGTCATATTCCGTTGATGATTAACCGCTTCTTTATTGAGAAAATTGGTGCAATTCCTGTAGACTACTCCAGTTTTGAGTCTTCTATTGGCACCGCCCTGTCCAACAGCAAAAAGGAAAAAAATGCCCTGCGAAAATTTCTCGATCTTCTTGTCACAAAATCCACCATCATTATTGTGGCGTATGCGCTTTTCGCCGCGGTTTTGTGGACGCTCTTTCTACTGTTTGGGGATGATCCGGAAAAGACGAAAATACTGATCCTGGCGCCGGTTATAGCGGTCATCCTCTACGGCTTTATCCGCCTTCTGTTTTTCATTTTCAAAAAGAATCCCATGACACCCGATATATACATAGACCTGATTTCCATCGCTTTACTGGCTGTATCCGTATTGTCGCTGGGAACGTTCCTTTTGAATTTCATAGTGTATTTTCCCAATGGTTTTTCCCCGTCCATCGGTGCGGAGCTGGGCCTGATCAGCGGCATACTGCACGCCAACAAAAACAGAATCTGATTCCCCCATCCAAAAACACCACCCGCTTTTGAAGTGACCCCGAAAGTTTAGACAAAAATAAATATTAAATTGCAAGCGAATGAGTTCGGTACTGTACCGGGCTCATTCCTTTAAGTTTCAAAGAAATTCTTTCATAGTTGTAGTAATAAATATATTTAT
>JAZQFQ010000003.1:0-25096 GCA_045539595.1 Eubacteriales bacterium
CTTTGGCTGCGGAGGCAAGGGGGACGTGATCGACTTCGTGGCACGGCTCTTTGATTTGAGCAGCTACGAAGCGGCGCAAAGGTTGGCTGCGGACTTCGGTATCAGCACCGAGCCGGGACAGCCTGTGGCAGCTCCCCACAAGCCGAAACATCCCTATATCCGTCAGTTCCGGGAGGACGAAATGCTCTGCTTCCGTGTGCTGACGGATTATTTGCATCTGCTGGAAGATTGGAAAGTGCGATATGCACCCAAAACGCCGGATGATGCTCTGGATGACCGCTTTGTGGAAGCCTGCCAGATGATTGATTATATCGAATATCTGGCAGATATTTTGACTGTGGGCGATCTGGAAGAACGTGCTGCCGTGGTGGACGAGTTGATGAAAAACGGCAAGTTTACGTTCCTACAGGACTACACCACAAGAAAGAAAAAGGAGGATATGCGCCATGAGCGAAGAAAAGATGCAGACCTCGCCCCTTGAGTGTCCGGCGTGGTTTGACGGAAAGAAAATCAATGAAACTGTATTCTGTGAGGAATTTCTCCGGGACTATCCGATGGTCACGATGAACGATGCGTTTTTTACGGTCAACGGCAGAGTACACGATGAAAACCGCTTGAAAAAGGTCATCTATGACCGCATCAAGTATTATGTGACCAGCGGCGTAGCGAAGAAAGTTACCAATCTGCTTGATGTCATGCGTATGGAGTGCTGCACCGCCAAACTCTCCCTGTATCAAGACCGTATCCATGTGGCAAACGGCACGTACTATCTGAACGGCACATTCAGCCCCGAAAAGGATTTCTGTCGAAACCGTCTGCCCGTTGCCTATAATCCCGATGCTCCTCAGCCTGTGACATGGCTGCATTTTTTATCCCAACTTTTAGAGCCGGAGGACATTCTGACTTTACAGGAGTTCATGGGATATTGCTTTATCCCCTCCACCAAAGGACAGAAGATGCTCCTGCTGATCGGCAAGGGCGGCGAGGGCAAAAGCCGTATCGGTATTGTCCTTCGTGCGCTGCTTGGCAGCAACATGAACACAGGCAGTATCGCCAAGGTAGAGACAAGCCCTTTCGCTCGTGCCGATCTGGAACATGATCTTGTAATGCTGGATGATGATATGAAGCTGGAAGCTCTCCCCCAGACCAACAACATCAAGGCGATCATCACAGCGGAGCTTCCTATGGATTTGGAGAAAAAGGGACAGCAAAGCTATCAAGGCGATTTGTATGTACGCTTCATCGGTTTGGGCAACGGCGTTCTGCAATCCCTTTATGACCGCAGCGTGGGCTTTTTCCGCAGACAGATCATTCTCTCCACCAAGGAGAAAGACCCGAACAGAAAAGATGATCCGTATATCGCTGAAAAGATGTGCGCCGAAGCGGAGGGCGTCTTCCTGTGGGCATTGGAGGGGTTGCACCGTCTGATCGACAACGATTACAAGTTCACGGTCAGCCAGTCGGCACAGGAGAATATGGACGCTGCCGTATCGGACGGAAACAACATCATCGAGTTTTTAAGCTCCGAAGGGTATATCCGCTTCAAGGCAGATCATGAGGTCAGCTCCAAAGACCTGTACGCTGTCTACAAGCTGTGGTGTGATGACAACGCTTTGACCAGTCTTTCCCAAAAGAGCTTCTGCGCTTTTCTCAAACAGAATGAGAGCCGGTATAACATCGAATACACCAACAAGGTTAGTATCGGCGGCGGGAGGTATGCCAGAGGATTTGTCGGCATTGAGCTTCTGCAAAGACCGTTTCTGTAAAAATGATATTGACCCGAAAATACGTGTACCATCCGTACCAAGTGTACCACAGTACAGCAATGTACACAGCCGTACACATGGTACGGCAAGTACACGTACTTTTCAGTCCGTTTCACTTTCTTTTTTCAAAGCTGTCCGTAGATAACCAATTTTCGGGCATTGAAAATTAATGGTAGTGAAAACAGGAAAGATTTTAACCGCAGAACAAAACCATTTCACTAAATCGTGCTTCTCTGAACAATGTACTCTGTTCACGGAACAATGGGTGTTTTTACTGTTCCAGACCAAACCACACGGAACAGTAAAGTGGGATATGGTCATACATGGACAGGACATCACAGGCGAAATTCTGAACGGATTTCAGAGATTACAGATTTTTCACTATTCGGTGAAGTGGGTATGCCGTAGGGCGTACCGTTTTCGCCGCATTACAAACAAAATTTATGGAGGATTTTATCAATATGAATGTACGCAACGAAATAAAGGCACAGATCATCCGTACCGGAATGACTATGCAGCAGGTGGTTGACCTGCTCTCAGACGAGTACAGATGGAGCGACAGTGTTTCCAACCTGTCCGCAAAATTGCAGAGAGAAAGTATCCGATACAAGGAAGTCGTGGAGCTTGCCGATGTGCTGGGCTACGACATCGTATGGCAGAAAAGGCAGGAGAAGTGATGCTCCGGCAACATCCCCTCGCATCTCCCGTCCCCATAGGCACACCGCAGTGCTGCCTATGGATGGCAGTGAAAGATACGGTTTTCGCTGCCGCCGTCTGCAAGAGTAAGTTACGCAAAACGGCTTGATGCAGACGGGCTGACCATGGGAAAAGTTGCAGACATTTTCGCCTTGGTCAGCAGAGGTTGCCGCAGCAACCGCACTCCCCCTCGGGAGAGCCCTCGGAGAGCCCACGGCACTTTGCAGACAGTATGGATGAAAGTGTCACAGTGGGTTATTACACTTTGAAAAAGTGCCGTTCCCCGGTTCTCCCGTTGTCTGCAAATCTCAAAGAAAGGACAAAAATCTATGGCAAGAAATGACGGAATAGATCGCACCGTTGCCCGTAATCAAGACATGGAAACACCGGATGATGTGGCAAAGGTACAGGAACACAATGAGCGTGAAAAGGACAGCTACAGCAATCAGGACATCGTACCGGAGCATACTTCTCTGAACGTCCACTACAAGGCTCCCACGGACGATTATGTGAAAATGTTCGAGCAGATGGAGAAGGTCGGTGTGATCTCCACCAGAGGTCTGAAACCCAATGCCATCAAATACGGTGAGTTGGTATTTGATGTGAACTCCGCTTACTTCTACAACCACGGCGGCTATGAATTTGCAAAACAGTTCTATGCTGATGCCTATAAAGCCGCCGTGGAGATCGTGGGCGGTGAGCAGTATATCATCTCCGCTGTGATGCACGCCGATGAACGCAACCGGGCGATGTCCGAAGCTCTGGGCGAGGATGTGTACCACTATCACCTCCATGTGGTTTATATCCCGGTGGTGGAAAAGCAAATCCTGTGGTCGAGGCGATGTAAGGATGAAGCCCTCCGTGGAACCGTAAAGGAAACAATCATGCAGGTCAGCCGCAGTAAGAAATGGGACTCCAAGCCGGTGCTTGATGAGAACGGAAATCCCAAGCTCAACGAAAAAGGAAAAAAGATTTTGAAGTCATCCTACAGTGTCTTGCAGGATGACTTTTTTAATTTCATGCGAAGTGCCGGTTATACCGATGTGGAGCGTGGAGAGCGTGGCAGCACCGAGGAACATCTGACGGTGACGCAGTTCAAGGTACAGGCTGAACAGCAGCGGTTGGAAGCAGTGACCGGACAGGTGGCACAGGCAGAACAGAGCTTGGAGGATGCCAAGGCTGCCGCAGAGAAGCAGAAAAAGAAGCTGGAAGCTCTGCAAAAGGAAACCAAGGTTGCTGTATCTGTTGCTCTGACCGCACAGGAGATCGAGTCGATGGGTAAGAGAAATTCCTTTACAGGGAATGTCACTCTGACAGCGGTTGAATGCCGCACCCTAAAGGATTATGCGGTCAGCAGCTTTGCGGAAAAGGCTGAGAAAATCAAATACAAGCAAAAGTACGAGCGGGCAGAGAAAAGCGCAAAGGTATGGAAACAGCGTTTTGAAAAGCTGCAGGAACAGTATCAGGAACTTAAACAGAAAGTCCAGCCTTTCCTTGATGCGATAGAGATTGCATCCGAAAAGGTCTGGTCTTTTGTCAATACCGTCCTCGCAAGAGGAAAGGAAACACAGGAACACAAAGCACCTGTCCGCAGGCGTGGACAGGACATGGAGATTTAAGAAAGGAATATTTTGCCTATGAACGAAAATAAGACCTATACAGTAGATCAGCTTAACCAAATGATGATGCGTGATGACCTCACGGAATGGGAACTGGTTGATGCTTGTTCCTTTATCGACATCAGCTACTATGAGCCGGTTTGCGAGCCGCCCATTGACTTTCTGGAAGAATGCCGAAAGCGTTGGGAAGCTCTGACTTCTCCGTTCCGCACCACCATTGAACGGAAGATCGGGAACACATGGTATGTCATTGAAACTGAATGTGCAGGAAGTGAGCCGCTTGCCGATAAGGTAAAACGGCTCATTTTTTCTGAGAAAGGAGCGATTTGTTCATGATTCAGACTCAAAGTTATGATATAATACAGTCATGCACACCGATTCTGTCAGCTGACCAACAACCGAAGGAGGATATTATGTTGGATCAGCAGAAAATTACCATCATTTATTGCCGTCTGTCCGTAGAGGACATCAAGGAAGATTCCAAGGGCGGCAAGGCTGATGAATCCAATTCGATACAGAATCAAAAAGAATACCTGACTCGATACGCAAAAGACCACGGGTACACCAATCTGAAAATTTTGGTGGATGACGGTTATACCGGGACGAACTTCAATCGTCCCGGCGTACAGGAAGGCTTCGAGCTTGTCAAACAGGGACTTGTGGGCTGCTGGCTGGTCAAAGACCTCAGCCGCTTTGGCCGTGACTATCTGACCGTTGGGCAATACACGGACATTATCTTTCCGAGCTATGATGTTCGTTTTATTGCTGTCAATGACGGAGTGGACAGTGAACGGGGCGACAGCGAGGGCATGGCTGCAATTCGTAATTTGTTTAACGAATGGTATCCCCGTGACACCAGTAAGAAAGTCCGTGTAAGCCTGCATCAGCGTGGTACAAGCGGCAAGCACATGGGCAAGCCGCCCTATGGCTACCGCTGTGACCCGGAGGACAAGGAGCATTGGATTCTGGATGAGGAAGCAGCTCCCGTTGTCAAGATGATTTTTGACATGAGCATCGACGGCAAGGGACCGGAGCAGATTGCAAGGATTCTGGAAGAAAAGCAGATTTTAACAGCAAAGGCTCTGTATGCCAAGCAGAAGAAAAAGCCGATGCCCGAAAGACCGTATCATTGGATTGGTCAATCTGTGGTCGGCATACTGGAACGGCAGGAGTACACCGGCTGTACTGTCAACTTCAAGACTTATTCCAAGTCCTACAAGCTGAAAAAGCGAATTCCCAATGACCCGGAGAATATGTTCTATCTGCCGGACACGCAGGAAGCGATTGTATCACAGGCACAGTTTGACAGGGTGCAAGAACTCCGAAAGAACAAACGCCGACCCGCAAAAGCGGAACGGCAGGGATTTTTCTCCGGTCTTCTGTTCTGTGCTGATTGCGGCAGCAAGCTCCACTTTGCCACAAGCAAGAGCTTTGAGGGCAAGCAGGATCATTATGTCTGCAATCACTACAAGAGCAACCGTGGTACTTGTACTGCTCACTACATCCGTGAGGATACGCTGCGTGACATCGTTCTGGAACGAATCCGAGCTGTCAACGAGTATATCCGTAGCGATGTGGACAGCTTCCAAGAGGAATATCTGCAATGCCGAAAAGCCGACCATGAGCAGAGCATCCGTGATGACAAAAAGAAAGTGGAACAGGCGAAAAAGCGTCTTGCTTCTCTGGATGTCATTATTTCAAGGCTGTACGAGGACTTCGCTCTCGGTGAGATCAGCAAGGACAGATACAAGAAAATGTCCGCTGACTATGAGGAAGAACAGGAACGGTTAAGGCTCGAAATTGACGTTATCGAGGAATGGGTGGAACAACGGGAAGAAATGGACGAGGGCTTGAACGCCTTTATCGCTTTGACACAGAAGTATGTGGATGTGGAGGAGCTGACACAAACCATCGTGAACGAGTATATCAAGATAATCGTAGTCTTTGCGCCGGACAAGTCCAGCGGCAAGCGACAGCAGAAAGTGAAGATTTACTTCAACTTCGTGGACGATGTGGAAATTCCCGTTATTTCCGAAACAATTACTACAGAAACAACCTATGGACGCAGAAAAACGGCGTGACCTTCGGGTCACACCGTTCTCTGCGGCAAATAGTTACTTGTCACTATTAAGCCTTTTGTATACGGGATTTTTTGTGTCAGATACTCATGTGCACCGGCAGACCCTGGTTGTAGATGATCTGGGGTTCACCCTGAATCAGGGGAAGCAGATACTCCAGGCATGCGTCGGTGACGTTGTTGCAGCGCTCCGTGATGAACTCATCCGGCACCTTGCGCTCCTTGTTGGCGATGTGGATGATCTCGGAGGTTTCGTAGGATACAGAATAGCCGTTGGCCTCATCGGCACGGACGATGGCGATCATGCATCCGGTGGCACCCAGGATGGCGGCCTGCACACCGGCGCTGCCGGCGGCGGCGGACTCGGTCAGGTCGGTCAGAGATGCGCAATGCGCGGCACAGCGCTGGGTCAGGCTCAACTCCACAGAACGGACCTTGCAGCCGAATTCACGCTTGACAGCGTCCTCCAAGGTCTTGGCAGTACCGGCCAGATAGCGATGGCCGAACACGTCCTTCACGCCGCTCTGGTCACCTTCGCCCACATAGGTGCCGTTGGCAAAACGGATGCCCTCGGACACAGCGATAACCAGATTGGGTTTCTTCTCAAAAGCGGCACGGATATCGTTAAAGAACGCCTGCATGGAGAAGACGGACTCGGGCAGATAGACGAAATCGGGAGCGGCACCGCCCAGGATACGGGGCAGAGCGGCAGAGGCGGTCAGCCAGCCGGCGTCACGTCCCATGATCTCCACGATGGTAACAGCGGGAACGGTATATACCGCGCAGTCGCGGACGATTTCCTGCATCTGGGATGCGATAAACTTGGCGGCGCATCCGAAGCCGGGCGCGTGATCCGTGCCGGGCAGGTCGTTATCGATGGTCTTGGGCAGACCGACGACGCGCATGGGATAGTCGTGGGCGGCGATGTAGCGGCTCAGCTTTTCCACGGTATCCATGGAATCGTTGCCGCCGATATAGAAGAAGTACCGGACATCGTGCTCGCGGAACTTCTCGATCAGGCGATCGAAGAATGCTTCATCCTGTGCGGGATCGGGCAGTTTCTTACGGCAGGAGCCGAGAGCGGCCGCGGGCGTCTGAGAGAGGATCTGCAGCTTCTCCTCATTGGCAGTGCCGTCCTCATTTTTAAAGATCTCACCGAGATCCACAATGCGTCCGTCGAGGAATCCCTCGATACCGTTACGCATACCGTACAGTTTGGTGATGCACTCGCCGGACTCCCGGGAGAATGCGCTGCGGATTACACCCGCAAGGGTTGCATTGATGGCGGCGGTAGGACCGCCGGACTGGCCGACAACTGCGGCACCGATCAGTTTATTCATAGTCATTCACCTGGCAATAGCCATTCCTCACTAAAGTATATATGTAATTATAAATGGATTTGGGATGTAAGTCAAGGCAAAGCGGGAAATTCGCCGCAAATATTGGGAATTGGCCGCCCCATTATGACAATCTTTGCGGCGGAGGACAGGTATAATGAATAAAAAGTAATCATATGAGGTATGGCTATGCAAACACAAACGGCACGGATATCCGTCACTATGGGAGGAAACTGTATGTTATGCACAATTCACGGAGATATAGATCATCACAATGCGCGCACCATCCGCGCACAGATCGATGACGAACTCTACAAGACACGCCCGCGAAAACTGACGCTGGACTTATCCCGGGTGGAATTTATGGACAGTTCGGGCTTGGGGCTGATTCTCGGCCGGTTCAACAAAGCATCGGAGATCGGCACGGAATTTACCCTGCTGAACCCGGCGGAAAACGTATGCAAAATTCTGGATGTGGCCGGCATCGGCCGCATGATCAAAATTGAAAGGAAGCGATAATCCATGAGAGAAAGAAGAAAACCCATCAATGAGGCGCGGCTGGTACTGCCGTCCCATTCCATCAATGAAGGCTTTGCCCGCTCCGTCAGCGCCGCTTTTGTGGCCCAGGTCAATCCCACCATCACGGAATTATCCGACATCAAATGCGCGGTGTCGGAGGCGGTGACCAACTGCATCGTTCACGCCTACGCCGACTCCATCGGCATGATTTACATAACGATGAAGCTGTACGACAACCGGGTATTCCGCATCGAAATCAAGGACAAGGGGCGCGGCATTCCCAATCTGGACGAGGCCATGCAGCCGCTGTACACCACGGACAAGGAAAACGAGCGCAGCGGCATGGGATTCACCATCATGGAAAACTTTATGGATTCTCTGAAGGTGACCTCCACCGCCGGAAAGGGCACCAAGGTCATCATGAGCAAGCACTTCTCTCCCCTGCCCCGGATCAAATAATATGGATGAAATAAAGAACCGTTTCTCGGACAACCTATCCCTGCTGAAGCAGGCGCAGGGTGGTGATCGGGACGCCATGGCGGAACTGATGGACAAAAACGCGGGGTTGGTGCGGGGCATTGCCAACCGATTCCGCGGACGCGGTGTGGAATATGAGGATCTGATCCAGATCGGCTCCATCGGCATGCTGAAGGCGATCCGCAGTTTTGACACGGACCGGGGGACTCAATTTTCCACCTATGCGGTACCGCTGATCATCGGCGAAATCCGACGATATCTGCGGGACGACGGGCTGGTGAAGGTGGGCCGTCGGCAAAAGAAACTGGGGGCGTCCCTTTTGGCGGCGCGGGAGAAATTCCTGGGGGAGGAGGGGCGGGAGCCCCAGCTGCACGAGTTGGCAGAGATGTTTTCCATCAGCGATACGGAGGCCGCTGTGGCCCTGGAAGCGCTCTCCCCGGTCCGTTCGCTCAGCGAATCCCTGGGGGACGAGGACAGCGATTTTTCCCTGGAGAATCTGCTGCCGGCGGAGGACATGATTGAGCGGCGCACCGACCAGATCGCACTGAAAGAAGTGATCGATTCCCTGCCAGAGCAGTGGAAGAAGATCCTGTTTCTCCGGTATTTCCGTGAGTGTTCCCAGCAGGCCACGGCGGAAGCACTGGGGCTGACGCAGGTAAAGATATCCCGGGAGGAAAAGAAAATTTTCGCCCATCTGAAAGAGGCATTGCTGAAATAAAAAACGCTCCCCGGCCGGGGAGCGTTTTTTATGTTTGTCAGGATCCGGAGGGGACGGCCTCGCTCTTGGCGGCTTTGGCATCCTTTTCCGTCTCTTCCTCGTCAGGGGTAACCAGTGTGAGGATGGCCTGTTCCACGCGATGCTCGCGGATTTCCGTTACCTGGATCTCCATCTGCTCGGTGGAGATCTCAAAGGTAGAGCAATCCTCGGGAATGGAGCCGTACAGGCCCAGCACGAATCCGCTGAACGTATCGGAATCGCAATCGGCGATTTCCATATCCAGCGCTTCCTCCAACTCAGAAATGGTTACGGCACCGCTGATCTGCCAGCGGCCGTCCTCCAGTTTCAGAATCGGAACCACTTCCTCGCCGTCCTCATCGGTTTCGGTGAAGTCGCCCACCAGGCACTGCACCAGATCGGTGAAGGTGATGACGCCCTGCACGCCGCCGTACTCATCCAGCACGATGGCCATGGATTCTTTGTTTTTCTTCATGTTGCGGAACAGCACGTCCGCTTTTACCGTTTCGGGCACGAAGTACGCGGGCTTGACGGCGTTCTCCATCACAGCCTCGCGGCTCTTGTCTTCCATGCGGAAGTATTCTCTGGTATCCAGCACACCGACGATATCGTCCACATTCTCGCCGCAGACGGGATAGCGGGAATAGCGGCTGTCCTGGATGATCTGTGCCCACTCTTCCATGGTTTCATCCTGGGCAAGCGTAGTCAACTCGGTACGGTGGGTGGCGATTTCCCCGGCGGAGAGATCGTCAAAATCGAAGATATTCTCGATCAGTTCCTTATTATACTCATCGATGCTGCCATCCTCGTGGGCTTCGTCCACCAGCGTCAATACCTCGCCCTCCGTGACCGCTTCCACCTCGGCGGGCTTGAAGATCAGCGTAAGGAGTTTCTTCCACAGCATGAAGAGGAAATTGATGGGGGTCAGGATCAGGGAAATCAACTGCAAAAACGGAGCCACAGCCATTGCAAACTTCTCGGGTTTATCCTTGGCCAGACTCTTGGGGGAGATCTCGCCGAAGATCAGAACCACTACGGTAACCACCGCCGTAGAAATAGCGGATGCGGCGCTGAGCACACTTGTATCGGTAAGCAAATCGATGAACCACAAGGTGGCAACGGAGGACAGTGTAATGTTCACGATGTTGTTGCCCACCAGAATGGTGGACAGTAATTTATTATAGTTCTCCAGCATTTTGAGAACCAGCGATGCCCGCTTGTTTCCGTCCGCGGACAGATTTTTCAATCTCGTATGGTTGGCAGAGGTAAACGCGGTCTCGCTGGCTGAAAAGAATGCGGAAAAAGCAAGGCAGACCAGCATAATAATGATCTTCGTTATACTACCGTCAGGCATGATTGACTCCTTAAAAGAAATAATCCTATTGTACTGTTTATGATGTGACTGCGGGATATTCACGCGGGAGAATGGTCCGAAACGCAAAAAAACATAGCCTGCTCCGATACCGGGTACAGGTTATGTGCTTAATCAACCATATAAAAACAAAATGTACTTCGACTGTTACCGTCGCCTGCGTCCACTTGTGACATTCTCCTTAGTTTTCGGGGGACTCCCCTGTTTGATCTCCTGCGATCACTACGTAATATGATACCATATTTTTTCGTTTTGTCAACCCTTTTTCAAAAAAAGAGTGGATTTCCCCACACCCAACAAAATGGAAAAAACGGGACTGCCGCACTTTGCGACAGTCCCGTCGGACACAATCAATAGGTAGTGATGGTCTTTTTGTTGCCGGTGACGTAATCCCTGTGCAGCTTCAATTCGCCGTTATCCATGCGGAAGATACGGTCGGCATGCTCTGCGATGGACAAGTCATGGGTAACCATGACCAGCGTCTGGCCCATAACGCGCTTGGTCTCCAGAAGGAGTTTCAGCACTTCGTCCGCGTTGGCCCGGTCCAGATTTCCCGTAGGCTCGTCGGCGAAGACGATATCCGGCATATTGATCAGCGCACGGGCGATGGCCACACGCTGCTGCTGACCGCCGGACAACTCGCTGGGCAGATGGTGCAGACGCTCGGTGAGCTGCAAGGTTTCCACCAGGCGGCGGAGGTTCTCCTGGTAGCTCATGTCCGGCTTATTGCACATGACGGTGGGGATCAGGATATTCTCCAAAGCGGTGAACTGAGGAATCAGGTTGTGTCTCTGGAAAATAAATCCCATATTGATGCCGCGGAAGCGGCCCAGCTCATCGGCGGACATTTTGGTGATATCCTCGCCGCGGATCTTCACATGGCCGGAATCGGCGCGGAGAAGGCCGGCACAGATATGCAGAAAGGTACTCTTACCGGAACCGGAGGTACCGATGATGGCCACAAATTCGCCCGGCTCTACCTTAATGCTGACGCGGTTGACGGCGGTAACGACGGTATCGTACTGTTTATACTGTTTGATAACGCTCTCGGTTTGGAGCATGTATTCTACTGCCATAATATTCTATCCTTTTCTGTTCAGTGAAATAGTGTAGGACAACATCAGTGTCCTTCATCGCCGTCACCGGCGCCGCCGTTTTCCAGCGTAAATCTCGATTTGATATAACTGCGGAAGGGGAGATAGGTGGAGAAGAAGCCGCATCCCACGGACATGACGATGCTGGTGAGGATCGCATACCAGGGCATATAGAACTCGTAGCGTACATTCTCCTGCGTGAAATACGGTGCCATTACGTTAAACATATAGAACAGGGCGTAGCTGCCGATGTAACTGAGGACGATGGCCACCACCAGCGACAGTGCCGCCATGACCAGACCGCCCTGCAGATAGATGTGACGGATATCCTTGACTGTTGCACCCATGGACTGCAGAATATTGAATTCTTTCTCGCGCTTGAAATAGTACAAGGTCTGAGAGAAGAACCACACCAGCGGCGAGATAAACAGAATCAGAATGGCGATGCACATATACAATTCCGTCTGGTGTTTATCGGCCACGATAGTATCCAGGCTCAGCTGATGGGTATTGGTTACGGCAGTTTCGCCGTACATACGGCCCCAGTTGCGGATTTTTCCATCCAGCACATCGCTTTCCTCGGGAGTCAGATTCTGATCCACGAAGATGTGAAGGAGGGTGGTATCCGCCTTCTTGCCGGTGATCTCCGTATAGTCGTCCACATTGAAAAAGACAGGCATGGAGCCGGAGGGGATATCGTGCAGAACCGCGCCGACGGTGAATGTGACATAGTCGTATGTATTGGATTCCAGCTGCTCCCGCAGCAGGTTTCGTCCAGACAGGTTGGGATCCACCTTTTTCAGCGAACCGGTTTTGATGGCCACCATGATGGTGTCGCCCACTTCAAAATCGTACTTTTTCACATTGGAGATGGAGTCGCCGATGATCACCGTATTGTCCTGAGTGAAGATGGACTGCAGATCTCCGGTATAACTGTACTTTTCCAGAAGCGGCAATTGTTCTTGTGTCATGCCGTTATACAGAACTTCATTGGTTACGCGATGATTTTTGAGAGGATTGGCCTCGTTTTTATAGATAACCTGATTGCTGAAGGGCATCACGTTTTCTTTGGAGGTCAGGATATGGGAGGCCAGTTCCATGGCTTCCACATTGTTGTTCGTGGCCTTAACCTCAGTTACGCCCTCGATGGCGTACAGCTCCGCACTCATCTGATCATCGTACACAAAGGCGGTTTTGGACAGATCCACCACAAACTGGGGACGGGGGTAGGCCAGTTTGGTGGCATCGATATCCGCGTAGTACAAGCCGCAGATGAACAAAGCACAGAACACGATAGCCGTAGTCAGAAGCTGGACGCTGTATTTGCGGAAGCGCCACGTGGAACAGAATTCGTAATGGGTGGGGAATTTGTGCTTCATCAGATTGATGGAGCGCATGGGGGAGGTAACCAGGTTGGAGTTGTCCTCAGTTACAATCAGCGTCATAGGCTGACGGATGGACATAACCCGCATGGGCATCCACACGGACACCAGCACCACCACCAGATTGAACAGTGCCACCTGCAAAAAGGCCATAAAGGAGAAGTGGAAGGCAAAGCCGGAGGGAAGATAAATCAGGTACACCACCAGCGTGGAGAGCAGCACGGCGGGAACCAGCGTAACAATGGAAATCACAAACAATTCCCAGAACGCTGTGCCGAACAGTTTTTTGAAATCCGCGCCGAAAGTCATGTACACACCGTAGGTAAATTTATACTGATTGACGCGGATGTTGTACAAGGCGGTCAGCAGGAATATGGACACGGCCAGAAGCAGAAGCGTGGTGAAAATAAAGGTAATCAGATTGTTCTGCTCGTTGTGCTCAAAGCGCAGAAGAGGCGTTTCGGTAATGACAAAGGACTCGCCCTGCCGTCCCAGTGATTTCAGCGGCTCCAGATACTTGGAATAGAACCGATCGCAGGACACATCCTTATTCCGGACGAAGAACAGATACACATCGAAGCGGGTCCGGCCGCTCATGTAGTTCAGATTCTCCTCTGCCTGCTTGATCTCAAAAATGGTGTCATTTTTGAAAACGGCGGCGGAGTTGTTCACCAGATACAGATACTGATCCTCATTCAGATCCCGGAGCACCATATGATAGTCGTACTCCGCCTGAACATGCTGATACTCGACCTGATTATTGTTGGCGGTGGAAACCGAAATCAGGCCATAGAACATCTGGATGATGAACAGTGCCGCAAAAAAGCAGACGTACTGTTTGAAATTGAAAAACACGCTTTTCCAGGCAATGGTCAGACTTCGCTTCAAATACTCAAATAATCTTTCCAAATCCGTTTTGATCGCTGCGGATGCAGCCCACCCTCCTCTGCAGTAATAAAATGTGAAACAAATGATTCACACACACGTTACATTATAACAGAAAAACCAGAAAAATATAGCATATTTTGTAAACAACTACACTTGGCACTATGTTTTTTTGCATTTATTGACCGAATTTGTCACGAATCGCTCTGTGCAAACAATTGCTCCAGATAGGTGACATCCATTTTCATGTGGATGCTCTCGTAATAATACTCACCGATGCCGAAGGCGGACGCCCACGAGGATTTCACCTCGCCGATCACCAGAGGGGCTGCGGCGGGAACGCCCTCGGTCATGACAAATTCCACCACATAGGCTGCGGCGGGCGGCGGGGACTTTTTCCGCGTGCATACGATATTCTCAAAACACAGCATCACCGTATCCACCTCGGTCCCGTGCAGAACGATCTGTTTTCCGTCTGCCTGTCGGGTGATTGTCACCGACTCGATCAGCGGCAGGAGCGTATATTCATCCAGCACATCGGGCAGTGCGTCATCCAACTCATGGGTACGCAGAGAGGTACATCCGAAAAGGAGCAGACACGCGCACACCAGAACACTCAAAATAATGCCGATTTTTTTCATAAACTCCATCCTGTCTGTTTGATGTATCTTCATTGTAACACAATTCCGCCCCACTTGCAATAGGGGCGCGTCATCCGGACATTTTCCGAAAAAGATTTACAAAAATTCGCTCTGTGCTCTGTCGCTGCGCCGATAAATGTGGTATAATATACCTATCTATACGCCCACAACAGAAAGGCAGACGTATCCCGATGGAAAATTTGCTGATTATCGATGGAAACAGTATCCTGAACCGCGCGTTTTACGGTATCCGTCCCCTCTCCACCAAGGAGGGGATTCCCACCAATGCGGTGTACGGTTTTCTGAATATTCTGAAAAAGCACATCGACGCACTTTCCCCCACCCGCATGGTATGCGCATTCGATCGGAAGGCCCCCACCTTCCGGCACAATATGTACAGCCAGTACAAGGCCAACCGCAAGGGCATGCCGGAGGAGCTGGCCATCCAGCTGCCCTATGCCAAGCGCGCCGCGGCGGCTCTGGGCTGTCAGGTGATTGCGATGGAGGGATACGAAGCGGACGATGTGTTGGGGACGGTATCCGCCGCGGCGGAGCGAGCAGGCGGAATACACACCTTCCTACTCACGGGAGATCGGGACTCGCTGCAGTTGATCTCCCCCTGCACCACGGTAATTCTGGCTAAGACCAAAGAGGATATTCTGTACACGCCGGAGGTATTCCGGGAGGAATACGGCATCGAGCCCATCCGTCTGATCGATGTAAAGGCACTGATGGGCGACACCTCGGACAACATCCCCGGTGTGCCCGGCATCGGCGAAAAAACCGCTTTGAAACTGATCGCACAGGCCGGCACGCTGGAAGCGGTATATGCGGATCTGGAAGCTTTGGGCGTGACCAAATCGGTACTGGCCAAGCTGCATGCGGGGCGGGACAGCGCCTTTCTGTCCAAGGATCTGGCGACCATCTGCCGCACCGCACCCATCCCCGAGGAAGAGGCTGAAGCAAAATTCGATGCGGCCGCGCTGGGTGAACTATTTGATGAGTTGGAATTCACCGCGCTGAAATCCCGCTTTCTGCCCGATGCGTCCGCCGGAGCCGGTCCGGTAGAGGTGGCACCGGCCACACCGGAGTTCGCCCCGTATGCATCCGGGGAATCTCTGCCCGCCGAGGGCGATGTGATTCTGGCGGTGGCCGAGGACGGTGCTATCGCTCTGCTCTGCGGGGAGATGCGGCGGATTCTGCCCCCGGACATTCCCGCTGACACCCTGCGTGATTTGCTCGACGGTCGGTCTGTAATCTGTCACGATTACAAGCGGCTGTACAAAGCACTGGCCGCCCGCGGCGTTACGGTGACGTGTGTCTTTGACACCATGCTGGCCGCCTATCTGCTCTCCCCCGGTGAGGGAAATTATCCCATGGACAAAACGGTGCTTCGGCACCTTATGATGAACATGACCGACACGGGCATAGCCGCCGAAGCCGCCATGGTGGCCGATCTGGCACCTGTATTGCGGGAGAAAGTGGCTGAGGCGGGCATGGGCGATCTATTGCGGGATATTGAGATTCCGCTGTCCGAGGTACTGGCTGATATGGAGATGGAGGGATTCCGTCTGGACGCCGCCGGCCTGCATGAGTACATCGATACTTTGCAGAACGCCGCCTCGGAATTGGCGGCGCAGATATACACCATGGCGGGCACGCTGTTCAATCTGAATTCCCCCAAGCAGCTGGGCGAGATCCTCTTTGAGCGTCTGGGTCTGCCCAGCAAAAAGAAAACGCGGACAGGCTATGCCACCGACGCGGAAACCCTGTCCAAACTGCGCCCTATGCACCCCATCATCGGTGCCATTCTGGACTACCGCCAGCTGATCAAGCTGTGCAGCACCTACGGAGACAATCTGATCGCACTGGCGGATGAGGGTGGGAAACTCCACTCCCGCTTCAACCAGACCGGCACGGCCACGGGCCGCATTTCCTCCACCGATCCGAATATGCAGAACATCCCCGTGCGGGGGCAGTTGGGTCGGGAGATGCGCCGATATTTCACCGCGTCGGATGACGATCACATTCTGCTGGACGCGGACTATTCCCAGATCGAATTGCGGCTGCTGGCCGAGATTTCCGGAGATGTGAATATGCAGACGGCCTTTCTGGCGGGCGGCGACATTCACACCTCCACTGCGGCCCAGGTATTCCGCGTGCCGCTGGAAGCGGTGACGCCGGAGCTGCGCTCCAAGGCCAAGGCGGTGAATTTCGGCATCGTATACGGCATCGGCGACTATTCCCTCTCCCAGGATCTGGGGATCACCCGCCGTCAGGCCGGTGAATACATCCACAATTATCTGGCCACCTATCCGGGGGTGGATGCCTACCTAAAATCCTCCGTGGAAAACGCCAAGCGGGACGGATACACTACCACCATGTTCGGGCGGAAGCGGCTCATCCCGGAACTTGCCTCCCAGAACCGGAACATCCGCGCCTTCGGGGAGCGGGTCGCCATGAACAGTCCCATTCAGGGAAGCGCCGCCGACATCATCAAGATCGCCATGATCCGCACCCGCCGGGCTCTGCGCGACAGCGGGCTGGATGCGAAGTTGATTCTGCAGGTGCATGACGAACTGATCGTGGAAGTATCCAAAAAGGATGCGGATGCCGCCGCGGTCATTCTGAAAAACGAGATGGAGAACGCTGTCCAGACCCGGGTTCCTTTGACGGCAGATGTGGCCATGGGACAAAGCTGGTACGAAGCCAAGCAATAATTTCTTTCATTCCCCTGCAACACACCAATCAACACGGGAGTGCCGCATGAAAACAAAACAGTCAATCTGGATTTTCCTCTACTGTATCCTGCTTTGTTTATTCACCGTGTATGTTCTTATGGATACATTCGTCATTGCACGGGAATACGCGCCCGTCACAGAGAATCCCGCCGCGGAATCGGAAAGCAATCCCGCACCGGAGCCCGCGGAACCCATCATTACGGAAACATCCTATCAGGACAACAACATCACAATTACCATAACGGAGCACAGGGCGATGCACGCCAACATTCATGTGGCGGACATTCGTCTGTCCTCCCCCGAATATTTGCGGACCGCACTTGCCCAGGATACATACGGCAAGAACATAACAGCAACCACCTCAGAAATCGCGGAAAGCCACGGGGCCATTCTGGCTATCAACGGGGATTTCTACGGAGCACGGGATAGAGGATATGTTATGCGTAACGGGATACTGTATCGCGATACGCACCGGGACAGGCAGCAGGATCTGGTAATCTATAAGGACGGCTCCTTCGGCATCATCACGGAATGGCGAGACAAGGCCGAACCCCTTCTGGAAGCGGAGGCCTATCACATCCTTTGCTTCGGCCCCGCGCTGGTGGAAAACGGCGAGGTGTGCGTCACGAAGGAACGTCTTTCCGGCCACGAGAAACAAAATAATCCCCGCACCGCCATCGGCATCATCGACACACTGCACTACCTATTCGTGACCGTAGACGGACGCACCGCCGACAGTACCGGCATGACGGTGCACGAGCTGGCAGAATTCATGCACGGCCTGGGCGCCACCACCGCGTACAATCTGGACGGCGGCGGATCTGCCACCATGTATTTCAACGGCCGGGTCATCAACATCCCCACCTCCAACGGAGATCCGGGGGATGAAAGGAAGGTGAGCGACATTGTGTACATCGGATACGGATCGTAATCGGAAGCGGGCGATGAAAACCGCGTATGTGTATCTTTGGGTATCGGTTTTCTGTCTGTTGTTCGGTGCGGTATACGAGTATTTCAGCCACGGCGTGTTTTCCTACGCCATGATCTACGCGTTTGCGTTCCCCCTCATTTTATGCGTATTTCCGTTTTTCCTCATGGGAACTTTCGGCATCAAGGTCTACCCTGCCCCCATCATCCTCGGCTATCATCACTGTGCGATGGCCACCTTGACGCTGGGGTCCCTGGTATACGGTGCACTGGAAATCTACGGCACCACCAACTCTTTGGTGATCTATTACTTTGTTGTGGGCGCGGCGCTTTTGATTGCGGAGGTCATCACCTACATCCTTCAGCGCCTGTTTCTGAAATAGAACGGCGTTCCACCGCCTCAAACCGGGGGTGGCTTAACAATCCATTGACGACGGGGCGTCTGCTGCCGTACAATGAGGGCCGGAGGTACATCGATATGACTGACAAAAAAACATTTGGCTCGTTCATAAAACTCAAACGAAGCGAGAAAAACTATTCCCAAAAAGATCTGGCGGAGATGCTGTTTGTCACCGAGGGTGCGGTAAGCAAATGGGAGCGGGGTGTGTCTTATCCTGACATTACTCTGATCTCCGATATTTGCCGTGTTCTTGACATAAGCGAACACGAATTGATTACCGCCTCGACGGACACAGACACACGAAAAATGAAGCATGAGGCACGGAAATTCCGTGTGATCCGCGACACATGGTTCTGGGTTCCGACGATATCTTACGGGGTCGCGCTCTTGACTTGTTTTATCTGCAATCTTGCCATAGACCGCACGTTGTCCTGGTTTTTCATCGTATTGACCGCACTGATTTGCGCTTACACTTTTATCCCCACGGTCACATCCTTTTTTGAGTCAAAAAAGCTGCTCGCCTTTTGTGTTTCCACCTATCTGTCCATCTGTTTGCTGTTGTTCACCTGTGCAGTATACACCGGTGGGATATCCTGGTTTCCAACTGCCTGCATCGGCACCCTGATGGGATATGTGATGCTGTTTGTCCCCATTCTTTTATCAAACAGCCCGTATTCCCGTTATAAGTTTGTTTTTTCCTTTACAATAACCTTAATCTTAACCGTTGTACTGTTATTGTACATCCGCATCGGGAATTCTTTCCGAATCCTTCCCGCGATACTGATCGCGTGCTACGCGTTTGCCCCCGTCATTCTTTGCGCTGTTATTGGTACCTTCCCCCTGGATGCTTTTCTGAAAACAGGTATCTGCATCGCGTTCAGTACAGTTGTGTATTATTTCACGGAGTATGCGGTGGATATTTTGTTTGGCACAAGTGAGAGCTCCTATCAAGTGAACTTCAGCGATTGGAGGCAGTGTTTGGAGGGCAACATTTACTTACTGTGCCTGGTTTCCCTTTTGTTTGTGAGTGCTGTCCTTATCAGCATCGGTATTGTCAGAATCCGTAAAAACAGCAACCGATAAAACAAAAAAGGCTGTCGCAAAAGCGACTACCTTTTATATTTTGTCTTACTGTTTGTTCTCCGCAGCAGCCGCTTCCAGTCTTGCCTTGCGGTCTGCTTCCACGCGGGCCACCTTCTCATAGTGTGCCTTGGTGCGGATCTCGATGATGCGGTTGATGTCGTCGCATGCCTTATCGATATCAGCGCCGTAATCCACGGACATATCCAAAATATCGCTGCCGTCCTTGCCCACTACTACGAAATGATAGTCGTGGAACTTAACGGTACGCTTGCCAACCTCGCGCTGGAAGTAGAAGTCACGCACCTCCGCATGATCCAGATCGATGTAGCGGAAAGAACCTCCCAACTCCTCGTCCAGATCCTCGATGAAAGAGAAACGTCTTCTGTGAATGTGAATCTTCTCACCGGTGAAGAACAGAATCGCCGAGGAGAACACGCTGGTACGGTTGCGTCCATCGGAACCTTTCTTGTAGTACACTTCCTCGTTGAACTCGTAACCGTGAACGGTAAAAGGCTCCTTATACTTCAGGCTCTTTTCGAACAATTCAAAGCGGATCATGCCGCGCTCACGCATATCCTTTTCTTTCTCGCCGACCTGATACTCAATATCATCACCGCTTGCCTTACCGCCGTTCACGAACATATAGGTACCGAGGCCTACCACAATACCGATCAATCCGATAAATCCAAGGCCCTGTCCGACACACAAACAAACAAAACCGATCAAGGCAACTGCCAGAGAGATGATGCCCAGCGGTGTGATGCCTTTCGATGTAAAGTACTTCAAATTCCGTTTGGTTTCCATAGTGCAACGCTCCATTATGTAAAGAATTTGTGAGTATTTGGCAATACTCGCTTACAATACTAATATGATATCACAGATTTTGGGCAATGTCAATATAAATTCCATCCCAAGTCAAGGTTTGTTCCGACTGCGGACGGAAATCATCCCAGAAGAAAACGACGGATATACTGCAGTGTGAAGTCCACCCCCGGCTCGCTGAGGGGCCCGGACCAGGTGGCGGAATGAGGCTCGATGCTCAAGCCGCCCGCGTATTTTCCCGCGTACAGAATAGCGAAAACCCGCTGCCAATCGATGTTATCCATCCCGGCCGGCGGATCATCCACCCGCCTGCCGCCCACGGAAACGGCACCCTTGACGTGCATATGCGCCACCCGTGGCAGCCAGGTATACAGTTCCTGCAGATAATCCGCGCCCCGGTAATAGGCGTGGGAGCAGTCGTATTTCAGCATCAGATCGGGCAATTCACCCAGCACCACCTCCCATGCGGGCGGGGCGTAGACAAAGTTTTCCCAATCGCAGTTGTACACGGCCAGTTTCATATTCCGCTTATTCGTTTCCTCCAGCAGGCGGGAGAAATACTCCACGGCAAAGGAATAGTTGCGGAACAGACTGATTTCCTTATCGTAATTGCATCCGCAGACAAACACGGGCGCTCCCACATGATGGGCGGCATCCATGAGCCGCACCATGCGGTCGTACACATCGGTATCCAACTTGCCGCCGGCATTGGGGTGAGCGTTCCAGCGCCCCACCGAGGCGATCGTCACACCGGTGCGCTCCACATTGGCTTTCACCTCATCCGCGTGGGCGATAAACTCCTCCGTTTCCGGATCGTAATTGCGGCAGATCTCAATAAAGGAAAGGTCCTTCCCTTTTACGTAATCAAAGCACTCCCCGCGCCACTGATGAATCATTCCCAGTTTCATAGACAACACCTCCGTTTTTTGTCAGCATATCATACTCCGGGGCACTTTGCAAGCCCGGAGAGAAAAAACGATAAAAAACAGTGCCCGCAAGCGGGCACTTGTCTGTATTCTTTTATGGCATGGAATCCGGCCGGAGCCGCTCGATCTCCCGTTTGATTTCCTGCATCTCCTCGTCCACCTCGGCGATGGCCATGGCGCAGATCTTCAGGCGGTAGCGAAGTTCCTTCGGCAGAATGCCCGCCCGCTTGTACCCCAGATGATGCTCCAGTGTGGCCCAGCAGTCCATGGCGATGGTGCGGATCTGGATCTCCACGGGAACCCGCTCCGTTCGGTCGGACAGAAAGATGGGCACCTCGATGACGATATGCAGACTGCGGTAGCCGCTTTCCTTGGGATTGTGGATGTAATCCGTTTTCTTGATGAGGGAAACGTCATCCTGGGACAAAAGCAATTCCGCGATCATCTCCGCGTCCTGTATGTAGTTGCACACCACCCGGACGCCGGCAATGTCGGTAAGGCCGTCTTTCATGCCGCCCAAGGTGGGGGGGATGCCCATCCGCCGCATTTTCTCAAAGATGCTGCGGGGCTCCTTCAGACGGGATTCTATATGATGAATGGGATTGTAGTCGTATTTGGCGCGGAATTCCTCGTCCAGGGTTTCCAATTTGGTTTTCACCACGCTGATGCCCGCGTTGTACATCTGCATCAGCACCCGGAACTCCTTGATCACGTCGCTGACGGTGTCGATCTCGGCCTTGGTCGCCAGCGCCAGATTTTCCTCATCCAGCAGCAAAACATCGTCAATTTTCTTCATTTTGCACAAACCACCTCCCTGTATTATTATGATACACCATTATTTTGAACAAATCATAAACAAACGGAAAGAAAGTGGAAAACATTTTGGGACGGATTTTGAGATGGGGGGGAATGGGAGGATGTTTTGGTTCATTCCATCTTGCAAAGCCAGAAAAAATGTGGTACACTTGTGATAACCTGAACCGTGTAAACAAGCGTACGGTGAAGAATTTGTCCGATGTGGTTCTGTCGGAGGAGAACTACTCCTACGATGCGGCGGGTAATATCACCGATGCACCGGACAGCTGCTTCTCGTATGATACGAACAATCGCCTCACCTGGTATAACGGCGACGCCGTTGGGTATGATGCCGACGGCAATATGGTGGCCGCAGTTCTTAACTGCACTACGGGTACGTATTTCACCTACGACTCGGCAAACCGCCTGATTTCCGCCGGTGGTCACACCTACACCTACAACGCAGAGGATGTGCGTATTCGCAACCTTTGCGCAACGGAAGATACCAAGTACACCTACAACACCAACTGCCGACTGAGCAAGCTTCTTTGGAAGGACACCAACGGCACGGTAACCAAGTATGTGTACGGCCGTGGACTTATCGGCGAAGAAACAAACAGCTCCTTTACAACCTACCACTTCGACTGCCGTGGTAGCACCGTAGCGTTGACCAACGCAAGCGGTGTCATTACCGATACGTTTGAGTATGATACCTACGGTGGCTTGATTTCCCGTACCTGCAACAGCAATGTCATCTTCCTCTACAACGGTAGAGACGGTGTTGTGACGGATGCGAACGGCCTTATCTACATGCGTGCGAGATATTACTCGCCGGATATGCGTCGGTTTATCAATGCCGACATTGTAGCAGGTGCTATCTCCGAAGCTGTGACTCTCAACCGTTTTGCTTATGCGAACGGTAATCCGGTTTCCTTTATTGATCCCTTTGGGTTGAGTGCGGAGAATAGAGATTCTAATAGTATTATCACTACGGATGGATTTGTGGGACATTGTAAGAAAGCAATCCTAGTAACAGATTTTTCGTTACCTGTTGTAGGTCATTCCGAACTTTACTTTTTGGACGAAGAGGGGCATTGGTATCGGGCAGAATTCAATTTGTACGGTGATCATAGTAATTTGTTGGAAGCCGCCAAGGATAAGAAACAAGCCTATGTCACATGGAAACAGATTGATAAACATCCGTTAGAGCAGGATTTCCCCAGCGGATTTTATGCTGTTGAACTGACTGGTAATTTTGATAAAAGTGTGCAACTGGCGCGGTATTTCGCTGAAATTCCGAATCAATTTTTTAATGGGTATAATCTGTTTGTAAATAACTGTGCCGATTACACCGATGTTCTTCTTGATGTTGCTGATATTGATGGAATGTTCTCACAGATTCTAATTGGAGAAGATGACTTTATTTCTATACCTATAGTTCGCAGTGCAAAAACTGCTTTGGCAAAGGGAGCAGATAAGGCTGTACCATTGGTTGGTTATTCCATGAAAGTAGCTGGAAATGTTGTTAGTAAGCAAGATTTCATTGGCAGTGAAAAAATTGGAAATGTATTAAATTGTGTGGGAGAGGGTATTATAAATGGAGCAGATTTTGTTGGTGATGTTGGAGGGGCGTGTTTAGCTGGAATGAATAGAATGAAGCAACCCAGAAAGAACGTTGCCGCATATATAATTAAAACTATATCTGATGCGATCGCTCCGCTTTGGGATTGGCTTGTTGGATATAAATAAACCCGAAGTGTTTATGTATTGGAGGATTTATGTATAAGAAATATTTTGCTGTACTAATGATCGTTCTGTTCTGTTTCTTATTATCCGGTTGTGGGTCTTGGTTGGGTGTTAAACATTCTCTTTCTTTGGATGAAGATTTACATACTCCCATCAATAAACTCGAAAATGGTCAGTATGAGATAAAAGGAAAAATTTACTATCTGCCGTCTATTGAATTTTTGGGCTCATCCGGGTTCGATATCACTGATCCTGAAAAATATGAATATATTGGATGGACGGGCGACAGAATTCTATATTCGGAATTATACGGAGATTCGCGAGAATCGCCCGTATTCGTATACGCTACCAATGCAGATCACACCTTATTGAGAAAAGATTATGATTACAATAAAGACACATTTTGGGTTGAGGGTACAAAGGCCTGCGTTAGTTTGGGTGAAGACTTACTGGATACAGGGTATACAAACACGGAACTTTTTAACCGAAACAGTACAGCTATTACTGTATCGTCTGTAACACATCCGACATTGAAAGCAAGACTCTATATTGTTTTTGATAATGGGGATTGGTATGCTATAAGCAACACTCACGTGGGATATAAGTTGTCGGAACATTTCGTAAGTGTTCTGGTTGAGAATAAGATTATTTCTGCACAATGATTTTTTATACTGAATACTCGCACCCGCGCCATTTGGCGCGGGTGTTTTTTCGTCTGTCTCTTGCAAATTCTACCAAACTGTGTTACACTTATGATAACCTGAACCGTGTAACCAAGCGTGTTTTTTCCAATCCCACACTAATATTTTATAACCCTGACAGCTTCTGTCAGAGCTTTCTTTTACAACAAAAAAGCGGACGGGATAAACCCGTCCGCTGTGTTTTGTCACAAAACTTATGCCAGTTCTGCAAAATACTTGATGGTGCGAACCATCTGGCTGGTGTAGGAGTTCTCGTTGTCGTACCAAGAAACAACCTGTACCTGGTAGGTATCGTCGTCGATCTTAGCAACCATGGTCTGAGTGGCATCGAACAGAGAGCCGTAACGCATACCA
>JAZQFQ010000004.1:0-24055 GCA_045539595.1 Eubacteriales bacterium
GAAACGGGACTTGAAGGGTGCGTGTAAAAAAACAGTCCGGGGGACTGTTTTTCCGAGTTGCGAAACGCAACTCGCCGCCACTGCTCCGCCCGCAGGCGGGCAAGTCCCGTCTTCCGCACCATAAACAAGAAACCATCCAAATGGATGGTTTTTTGTTTATCAAGTTACGGGACTTGAAGGGCCGGTAGTGAATGACTGCCGGTGGCAGTCAGAGCCTGACCACGCGAGTTGCCGCGTCGCATCATGCAACGCGTAGCAACTCGGCCGCCCGCAGACCGGGCAATCCCGTCTTCTACACGCAAAGATAAAAACAATAATAAGCGCGAATGGTCTTATTATTTCCTTCGGGATTTGGTATACTATATGATAAAAGTACGATTTCTATCGATTATTCACGAGGGGGCAGTATGCTTATTCCCATTCTTCTGTTAGCCGTTGGCTTTGTTCTGCTCATTAAGGGCGGAGATTGGTTTGTGGACGGTGCTACCGGCATCGCCCGCCGTTTCCATCTGCCCGAAATCTTGATCGGCGCCACCGTGGTGGCCATCGGAACCACCCTTCCCGAAGTGATGGTTTCGGCGGGTGCGGCTCTGCAGGGAAGCGGCTCCATCGCCTACGGCAACGCGATCGGTTCCATCATATCCAATACCGCTTTGATCGCGGCACTGACTATTGCCATCAAACCGGGACCCGCCGCGCGGAAAAGCATGGTGGTGCCCGTGGCGTTTTTCTTCCTTTCCGCAGGTATCTATTGCGTGGGCGCCTATCTGTTCGGCCGTTTTTCCCTTGCTCTCGGCATCGTTCTGCTGTCCGTGTTTGGTTTGTATATGCTGACCACGATCCTGCGCATGAAGACCACCGCCGTTTCCGTGGATGTGGTTCAGGAGGAAGAGGAGCATGGCCCCATCCTGAAGGAAGAGGAACTGGAGGCCATCTCCGGTGAGGATCACGTGGTGGAATCCGCAGAAAAAGGAACCAAGGACAGCCTGCTCAAGGATATTGTTCTTTTGGTGCTGGGCGCGATTCTCATCGCCGTCGGTGCGGATCTTTTGGTGGATAACGCCATCATCATCGCGGAAAAGTGCGGCGTTTCCGAAAAGGTTATCGGCCTGACCATCGTGGCCATCGGCACATCCCTGCCGGAATTGGTTACCGCCATCACATCCCTGATCAAGGGCCACGGCTCCCTTTCCTTGGGCAACATCATTGGCGCGAACATTTTCAATCTTGTGCTGGTAAGCGGTATGGCGGTTACGCTGAATCCCTTTGATGTACCGGTCTCTTCTCTGATCGGCGGCATCAATTCGTCCCTTATTATCGATATTCCCGTGATGCTTGCAGTTATGCTGATTCTCACAGTTCCCACGCTCATTCGGGAAAAATTGTCCCGTTGGCAGGGAATTGTGCTTCTTTGTATCTACGGCGCATTTCTGGCACTGCAGTTTATCATCTGAATTTTTTATGGAAAAATCCTGTTTGCCGCGGCAAACAGGATTTTTGTTATGCTTTGGTGCGAGGCCCGTGCTTCTTTTTGTGCGTGGGACGCTTGTCCTTTTTCACCGAGAAGCCGAAGGCACCGATCTGCCGGCCCAGTTCATAATACTGCCCGTGGGCGAAGGCCGCCAGATGAGCCCACTCCAGATGCAGCCGCCCATCCTTGTCGATCAGGGACGGATCCACCTCAATGCCCACAATGTCCGCCAAAAACATGTCGTGAGATCCCAGGGGGATGATGTCCGTCACACGGCAGGCCAGGGAGAGGGGAGATTCCGCGATCAGCGGACAGGAGAGCAGGGAAGACTCCTCCTTCGTCAGATGAAACCGCGTGAATTTGTCCACTTTTCGCCCGGTATAGACTCCGCAGGAGTCGGCGGAGCGCACCAGATCGGCCGTGGTCAGATTGATGGCGAATTCGCCGCTGTCCCGGATGATTCCGTAAGAATGCCGGGTGGGACGGATGGAAATGTATGTCTTGGGCGGGATGGTGTTCACAATGCCGGTCCAGGCGATGGTGATGATGTTGGCCTCTTCCATAGTGCCGCAACTGACCATGACCGGCGGGATCGGCCCCAGCAGCGTACCGCCCTTCCATTGGATCTTTTTCATAATTACCTCGTTGGTGGTGAGAGTCGGAATGGTATTTCTATATATTTATAGCATATTTCGACCGGATTTGCAAGACTCGGCGGCGGCGGCACGAAAAAAATGTTACGAAACCGAAGATGAACTGTATAAATTTTGTAAAAAACGAAAATCGTAACAACACGTTAACATGCAGGGTGTATACTGATACCATTCTAAACAATAAGGTAAGAACATGCTGAAATTAACAAATATCACAAAAGATTACCTGTCGGGTGACAGCCGGGTGGAAGCCTTGCGGGGAATCAGTATTGAATTCCGCAAAAGTGAGTTTGTGTCCATTCTGGGACCCTCCGGATGCGGCAAAACTACCATGCTCAATATCATCGGCGGCCTGGATCGGTATACCAGCGGCGATTTGATCATCGCGGGACGGTCTACCAAAAAGTTTGGCGATAAGGATTGGGATGCTTATCGCAATCACTCCATTGGATTCGTGTTCCAGAACTACAACCTGATCCCTCACCAGACCGTGCTGGCCAACGTGGAATTGGCGCTGACGCTGTCCGGCGTATCCCGGGCGGAGCGCCGTCGCCGTGCTGCGGAGGCCTTGTCGCAGGTGGGACTGGCGGATCAGATGCATAAGCGGCCCAATCAGCTCTCCGGCGGCCAGATGCAGCGTGTGGCCATCGCCCGCGCGCTGGTCAACGATCCCGAAATCCTGCTGGCGGATGAGCCCACCGGTGCGTTGGATTCCGCCACCAGCGTCCAGATCATGGAGATTCTGAAAAACATCTCCCGGGACCGCCTGATTATCATGGTGACCCATAATCCGGAGTTGGCCGAGCAGTATTCCTCCCGCATTGTCCGTCTGCTGGACGGGCAGATCACGGCCGATACCGATCCCTATGACGGCAAGGCCGAGATTCCGGAAAAGACCGCCGCCCCTGCCAAAAAGGAGCGCACATCCATGTCCTTCTTTACGGCGCTGGCCTTGTCCTTCAACAATCTGATGACTAAGAAGGCCCGCACCTTCCTGACCAGCTTCGCCGGTTCCATCGGTATTATCGGCATTGCTTTGATCCTGTCTTTGTCCTCCGGCGTGCAGGCGTACATCGACCGCGTGGAAGAAGATACGCTGTCCAGTTATCCCATCCAGCTCACCGAAACCACCGTGGATTATTCCAGTATGATGAGTGCGCTGATGGATGTGAACGCGAGCAGTGCATCCCACGATAAGGATAAGATCTACTCCAACACCGTCATGACCGAAGTGATGAACAGTATGCTGGACGAGGTGACAGTCAACAACCTGGAAGCCTTCAAGGCCTATCTGGAATCCCGCGAGGATGTGCCCGATCTGGTCAGCGATATCCAGTACACCTACTCCACCGTGATGCATGTGTACGCTTCCGATACATCTGAGAAAATCGTGCAGGTGCATCCCAGCACCGTATTTTCCAAAATCAGCGTAGGCATGGGTATGTCCGAGGATATGGAAAAAGAGATGCAGGGCATGGCCTCCATGGGCGGCAGCGCGGGCCAGATGAATGTCTGGGCGGAACTTTTGGACAATCCGGAACTGCTTGGAAAGCAGTACGACGTGATCGCCGGCAAGATGCCGGAGGCTTACAACGAAGTGGTGCTGATCGTGGACGAGAACAACGAGGTCAGCGATTATACCCTGTATGCCCTTGGTCTGAAAGATCAGGATGAGATCAGCGAAACCATGGAAAAATTGATGCAGGGTGAGAAGATCGAGGCGGTTCCCGTCAGTTATACCTATGAGGACATTCTCTCCCTGTCCTTCAAGCTGCTTCTGAACACAGACTATTTTGAGAAAACCGAAAAGGGTTGGGAAGACCGCAGCGAGGATGAGACCTATCTCCGCGAGAAACTGTCCTCCGCTGCAGAAATCCGCGTGGTGGGTATTCTGCGCCCCGCGGATAATTCCAACATGGGGGCAGAAACCGGCACCATCGGATTCCTGCCGTCTCTGACTGCGTATCTGATCGAGCAGGTCAATGACAGCGAAATCGTTCGCGCCCAGCTGGCCGATCCCGAAACGGATATCTTCACCGGCATCACCTTTGAGCAGCCGGAGGAGATCGTGTGGACCATGGATTCGCTGAAAGCGTTTATCGCCGCCCTTCCGACAGAGGAAAGTGCCAAGTATACCGCCGCCATCGCCCAGATGCAGCAGTCCGGCATGCCGGATGAGCAGATTGTCTCCATGTTTGCCTCCGCCATGAAACCGGAGACGACGGATGCCACCTACGAGGGCAATCTGGCTCGCCTCGGTGTGTCCGATCTGGATAAACCTACCTCTATCCTTATCTATCCCAAGGATTTCGAATCCAAGGAAATCCTCTCCGATCTGATTACGAAGTATAACGCCTCCGTGGACGAGGCAGATCAGATCCAGTATACGGATTACATCGGACTGCTTCTGTCCTCCGTTACCACGGTTATCAATGCCATCAGCTATATCCTGATCGCGTTCGTGGCCATCTCGCTGGTGGTTTCCTCCATCATGATCGGTATCATCACCTATATCTCCGTGCTGGAGCGCACCAAGGAGATCGGTATCCTCCGCTCCATCGGCGCATCCAAGCGGGATGTGTCCCGGGTGTTCAATGCGGAAACCCTCACCGTCGGATTTGTGGCAGGCGGTCTGGGCATCGTGATCACCGTGATCATCGATGTGATTGCCAGCGTGGTGCTGGAAGCGATCACCGGCATCAGCGGCCTGGCCGCTTTGCCGTGGGAGGGCGCCGTGGCGCTGATTGCGATCAGTATGGTGCTGACCTTCATTGCCGGCCTTATTCCCGCTCGCCTGGCGGCGAAGAAAGACCCCGTTGTGGCTCTCCGTTCCGAATAAATAAAGAACGCCCCGTCCGAGTGGACGGGGCGATATTGTTTGTATTATGCAATCAGCGGGCAGTTTCTTCTGCCAGGGTGTACAGGGCGGCGATGTCTTTCTTCTTCTGCTCGATCTCCGCCTTCATCTGGTTGATCTGCTCCTCGGTGAACTGATCCAGCATGCCCTCTTTCAAAGTACCCTTGTACATACGGTCCAGACACTGGGAGTACAGGATGTCAACGGTCACGATCTTGCTATTCTGCTGGCAAAGAACCAGATTGCTCTTGCCGGCCAGAAGCTGATCTACAGCATGAACACCCATCTTGGTAGCCAGCATACGGTCGCCGAGAGTGGGGCTGCCGCCGCGGACAACGTGTGCCAGACGGGCGAACTTGGTTTCCACACCGGTTTCGTCCTGAATGCGCTTGGCAAAGCCTTCGGCGAAGTTTTCCACGCCCTCGGAAACGATGACCAGGAAGCTGCGCTTACCGTCCGCACGAAGGTTGCGGATCTTCTCAATGCATGCATCTGCGTCAAAGGGCATCTCGGGGATCGCAACGGCAACGGCACCCAGTGCGATGGCGGTGTTCAGCGCGATGTCGCCCGCACCGCGGCCCATTACCTCTACCACATTGCAGCGTGCATGGGATACGCAGGTGTCGCGGAGACGGTCGCACATATCCAGTACGGTGTTCATGGCCGTATCAAAGCCGATGGTGTTTTCCGTTGCAGTAATATCGTTATCAATGGTGCCGGGGATGCCGATGGTGGGAATACCGCGAACGGACAAATCGGTGGCACCACGGAACGTACCGTCGCCGCCGATGGCAACGATGCCGTCAATGCCGTGCTTTTTGCAATTTTCAATGGCTTTCTGCATACCCTCTTCGGTCTTGAATTCCAGACAGCGATCCGAGTACAGGAATGTGCCGCCGCGCCAAATAATATTCGAAACATTGCGGGCCTTCAGCTCAATCATATCGTCATAGATCAGACCGCGGTAGCCGCCATAGATTCCCATAACTTCTACACCGCGTGCCAATGCTGTACGGGTAACAGCACGGACGGCTGCGTTCATGCCGGGGGCGTCACCGCCGGATGTAAGAACGCCGATTTTTCTGAATTTGTTTCCCATAATTGTGTTTGCTCCATTGGTTTTCAATATTTTTCCCTAACGCACATATTCTAATACAAAATGGATGTAAAATCAAGTAGAGAGAATAAAAATCATTGTTTTTAGACAAAAAATCCCTTTAAAATCGCCATGTTTCGGGCGATATTACCGTGCCCGATTGGGCAGAATGTGTATATTCCGTATTTCTGTCTGCCATAGCCTTGCAATTTTGTGCGCGGTGTGCTATACTATATTTTGTAAAAATTTGCTTCCGAAAGGCACGGTCTGTCATGGAATACATTTTCTCCGATAATCTGGCTTCGCTGAAACCTTCGGCAATCCGCGAAATTTTCAAGAGCCTGAGCGATCCGTCTATCATCAGTTTTGCCGCCGGCAATCCGTCCCCTCTGTCCTTCCCCTCGAAGGAATTGGGGGAGATTTCCGCCGATATTTTTGCAAATCACGCCACTGCCGCTTTGCAGTACAGCATCACCGAGGGATATCCGCCGCTGCGCACCGCCGTGGCCGATCGGCTGTCCCGCATCTTCGGCATCGGCCGGGACTTTGATACCACCATCATTACCTCCGGCGGCCAGCAGGGACTGGAATTGACCTGCCGCGCTCTGTGCAATCCCGGCGACGTGGTCCTGTGCGAAAACCCCAGCTTTATCGGTGCGCTGAACGCATTCCGCGCCGTAGGCGCAAAAACCGTGGGCATTCCGCTCCATGAGGACGGTATCGATCCGGACGAGTTGGAGAAAGCGCTGCAGGAATACCCCAACACCAAGATGATCTATTTGATTCCCACCTTCCAGAATCCCGCCGGCATCACTACCTCCGCCGAGAAGCGCCGCGCTGTCTATGAGATCGCCCGCCGTCATTCCGTAGTCATCCTGGAGGATAATCCCTATGGCGAGCTCCGCTTCGCCGGGGAGGATGTGCCCACCATCAAATCCATGGACGAGGATGGCATCGTCGTATATTGTTCCTCGTTCTCCAAGATTCTATCCGCCGGTATGCGCGTGGGATTTGTCTGTGCCCCCGATAAACTGGTGCAGAAAATGGTGGTCGCCAAGCAGTGCGAGGATGTGCATACCAATATTCTATTCCAGATGCTGTGCCACCGCTACATGACCGAGCGGGACATGGACGGCCACATCGCCGGCATCCGCACCCTGTACCGGGAGAAATGCCAGTTGATGCTGGATTGCCTGGATCAGCATATGCCGAAGGAAGTACACTATACCCGTCCCGAGGGCGGCCTCTTCATCTGGTGTACCTTGCCCGACTGCATCCCCATGAACGACTTTGTGAAGCGTGCCATCGAGTGCAAAGTGGCCGTGGTTCCCGGAACTGCATTCAATTGCGATACGGAGGCTCCGTCTCCCTCTTTCCGCCTGAATTATTCCACTCCCTCCGATGAGGATATCCGCCGCGGTATTCAGATCCTGGGCGAGCTGGCGAAGGAAATGCTGGGCTGATTGACCGGGATAAATCCATTGTAAAGGAAAGGATCCCCTTATGTTTATCGATAAAATTGAGATATTTGTCAAAGCCGGCGCCGGCGGAAACGGATGCGTGTCCTTCCGTCGGGAAAAATACGTGGCCAAGGGCGGCCCCGACGGCGGCGACGGCGGCAACGGCGGCAATGTGATCTTCCGCGTGGACGAGGGCGCCAATACGCTGCTTGCCTTCCGCTATAAGCGGAAATTCATCGCCGAAAACGGCGGCGACGGAAGCGGTGCCAAGTGCCACGGCAAAAACGGCGAGAGTGTCATCATTCCCGTGCCCCGCGGTACGCTGATCCGCGACGGAGAATCGGGGAAGATTTTGCACGATATGTCCGACGGGGAAGATTTCATCCTCTGCCGCGGCGGCCGCGGCGGATGGGGCAATAAGCATTTTGCCACTCCCACCCGTCAGATCCCCCGCTTTGCCAAGGCGGGCCTTCCCGGCGAGGAGCGCAATGTGCTTCTGGAATTGAAAATGATCGCGGACGTGGGCCTGGCCGGCCTGCCGTCGGCGGGAAAATCCTCTCTCCTTGCCGCCGTGTCGGCGGCACGACCCAAGATCGCGGAGTATCACTTCACCACTCTGGAGCCCAATCTGGGCGTGGTGTCCGTGGGCGAGGGCAAAGGATTTGTCATGGCAGATATTCCCGGACTGATCGATGGTGCATCCGAGGGTGCCGGTCTGGGACACGATTTTCTGCGGCACATCGAGCGGTGCCGCCTGATCGTGCAGGTCATTGACATCTCCGGCATCGAGGGCCGGGATCCCGTGGACGATTTCCATACCATCTCCGAGGAATTGGAGAAGTTCTCCCAGACGCTGGCGGATAAGCCCCGTATTCTCGTAGCCAATAAGTGTGATCTTCTGCCCGAGGGCGAGGAGTCCGAGGCGGCAAAACGGCTGAAAACCGTGGCGGACGCCATGGAATATCCCCTCTTGTTCATCTCCGCCGCTACCAAGATGAATCTGAAAGCGCTGATCGATGCGATCCAGCAGGAATTGATCGATCTGCCCCCCATCACGGTGTTTGAGGCGGAAGCCCCCATCGAGGATCTGGACACGGAGACGGCCACGCCCGAGGCCGTGACCATCCGCCGCGACGACAGCGGTGCTTTTGTCTGCGAGGGCAAATGGCTGGAAAAACTGGTCAACCAGACCAATCTGGACGATCGCGAGTCGCTGATGTATTTCCAGCGGATGCTCCAGAGCGGCGGCATCATCGACAAACTGCGGGATGCAGGATGCGATGAAGGGCATACCGTCAAGATGTTCGGCATCGAATTTGATTTTGTAAATTGATCTGTGTAACGGAAAGGATATATGCTATGGATATCAAAGAGAAACTGCAGGATCTGGTGGAGAGTGTCACCAAGAAACTGAAGGAGGATCCCAGCCTGCTGGCGTCCTTCAAAAAGGAACCCATCAAGGTGATCGAGAAACTGACCGGCATCGATCTTCCCGATGAGCAGATCGAGAAGCTGATCACCATGGTCAAAGCCAAACTGGCAGCAGACGATCTGGCCGACAAGGCGGATGATGTAAAGGACGCGCTCAAGGGACTCGGCAGCCTGTTCGGCAAGAAATAATCCATCAAAAAAGAGATATCGCCTGACGCGATATCTCTTTTTTTACTTTATCCGCTTTCGCACAATCCGCCGCCTAAGCAGTTCTGCTGGGAGTACGCATCCCGCCAGCAACGCCGCAATCAGAATCTCCCGGGCCGTCAGCGGCTCGCACCGAAATACATCCCCGCCGAAATAGATGATCATCAGCTGTACCACACACACGGTGCAGACGATCAGAATAAACGGCTTGTTGGCGGACAGATGAGAGAAGATGTTCATGTGCTCCGTGCGGGAAAGAAAACAGTTGAACAGCCCGCAGAAAATGAACAGGGCAAAGAACACGGTCAGGTAGTATACCTCATCTCCCCGATCCAGCACCCGATGCATGAGAGGGGATTTCAAAAACCACAGACACAACGAGAGGGAAAATCCGCCCGCCCCCAAAATATTTTGGATCATCGTGGGGGACAGCAGTTTTTCCTCCCGGGACAGGGGCGGACGGTGCATATACTTCGCAAGCGACGGCTCCCCCGCAAAGGCAAGGGCTCCCAGTGTATCCATGATGATGTTCACCCACAGCATCTGGATCACGGTCACCGGCGTTTCCACTCCGATAAACGGACCGATCAGCGATACTCCCACCGCGCACAGATTCATGGTCAACTGAAACACAATGAACTTCCGGATGCTCAAAAAGATGGTCCGCCCGTACAGAACCGCCTGCATGATGGAGGAAAATCGATCGTCCGTAATGACGATATCTCCCGCCTCCCGTGCCGCATCCGTGCCGCTTCCCATGGCAAATCCCACATCCGCCGCCCGCAAAGCCGGGGCGTCGTTGATGCCGTCCCCCGTCATGCCGACCACCAGTCCCCGCTGCTGGGACAGCCGTACCAATCGGCTTTTGTCCGTGGGCAGAGCCCGCGCCACAACAGCGATGCGGGGGATTTTTGCCGATACCTCCTCGTCCGTCATGCGGGAGAGTATCTCTCCCGTGAGAACCAGATCCGGCCCGCCCGGCGCGATGATGCCGCACTCCCGGGCGATGGCCTCGGCGGTGAGGGGATTATCCCCCGTGATCATTACGGTCTGAATCCCCGCCTGTCGGGCTGTGGCTACCGCTTCGGCGGCATCGGGACGGAGGCGATCGCGAATCGCAATGAGAGCCACGAGAACCAGATCCGTAAAGTTCCCGGTGTCCGTGGTGTTCAGCCCATCGTATTCCGCCGCGGCAATGACGCGGTGGGATCCCGCCGCGTACTCCTGCCATTCCCGGCGCAGCTTTGCCATCACCGCCGGCGTCATGGGACGCACCCGTCCGTCCGCCCCCAGATAGCGGGTGGCTTTGGGCAGGATCACCTCGGGCGCACCGCGGATCAGCGTGCGGATTCCGCCCCCGTCCTCCACGCACCCCGAGGAATACCGCCGTGCGGAATCAAAGGGAACGCGATGAAGTACCCGGGGACGATCCCCGCCGCATCCGCTGAAAAAGGCGCTGACGGCCCGATCGGTGGCGTTGCCGCGTCCCGTTCCCGTACACGCCAGATGATTCTGCCGCAGGGCGCTATAGAAGACAGGGGATTTTTTCAGGGAAGTGATGGAATCAAAGGACGTGTCGGCGGACACGATCGATGTCACCTTCAATTTTCCGCAAGTCAGCGTTCCCGTCTTGTCGGTGAATAATATGTTCAGATTGCCCGCCGTCTCAATGCCCACCAGACGACGCACCAGCACACCGGCCCGGAGCATCTTTTTCATGTTGGAGGACAGCACCACCGTGATCATCATGGGCAACCCCTCAGGCACCGCCACCACCAGAATGGAGATGGCCACGGTGAGAGCGCGGATCAGTTGGGGCAGGGCAAAGGCGGGATCGGTGATCCGTGCCCGGATGATGGCGGGATCCATGCCGCTGTCGATAACAAACACGTTGAACAGATAGGCGAAGGCGATGATGGCGGCGGCCACATACCCGAGAAAACTCACACTGCGTGCCAGCCCCGTCAGCCGCTCCTTCAAGGGGCTGGGGCGGGCGCTTTCCTGCAGCCCCGATGCCACGCTTCCGTACAGCGTTGCATCTCCCACACGTCCCACCAACATGCCGCCCTCTCCCTGGCAAACCCGGCTTCCCCGGAACAACTGGGCCTCGTGATCGGGATCCCATACCAGGCTGGCCGGAACAATCACCCCACCGCTGTGGGATTCCATGCCGGATGGCGGCCGTTTGGCTTTCTCCTCGCTTTCCCCCGTCAGCGGGGATTGATCCACCGTCACATCTCCAAACAAAAGAATGCCATCTGCCGGCACCGTTGCCCCGCCGGACAGCAGAACGATGTCACCTGTCACCACCTCGGAGAGGCGGATTTGGCGCACATCTCCCTCCCTGCGCACGGTGACAGCGGCGTCATCCGCCGTTTCGCACAGTGTTTCAAAGGCGGCGGCACTGCTGAATTCGGACAGGGTGGATACCAGCGTGGAGATCAAAACAGCGGCGGCGATGCCGCCGCATTCCAGCCAGTTTACGTGGCCGAGGGTCAGCAGGATATTGATTCCCAAGGCCCCCAGCAGAATCCGTATGATGGGGTCGTTGAAATTGCGGAAAAATTGCTTGATGAAGCTGTCCTTCTTCTTTTTCGTCAGCGTATTATCCCCGAATACTTCCCGGGATTGGCGGATTTCCACCTCCCCCAATCCCCGGGTGAGATCGTACCGCACGGAGGGGGAGGCCTCCGGGGCGGGGGACGGTGATATATGTATATTTCGTCGTTTTGTGTGATTCATGACACATTCCGTTCCTTCCCGATAACATCTGATACACTATATGCATGAAATGCACTTTTTAGTAGCACAGGACAACGGGCGTGCATAGCATGATGACAGACAGACCGAATTCAGCGCAGAGGAAGGATCGCTTACTATGAATCAGATGCTACATCGCTATGTGCCCCTGAGCGGCAGTTATCCCCATACCTATTTTGCCGGAGCCAATACGGCGGACGGATTTGTCAGCGCTTACCCCCACTTTATCCGCGAGGATATTTCCCACCGCGTGTTTATCATCAAGGGCGGCAGCGGCACGGGGAAAAGCTCCCTTATGAAAACCTGTGCCCGCGCCGCCGAGGACGCGGGGGCACAGATCACCTTGCTCCTTTGCTCCTCCGATCCGTCCTCCGCCGATGCGGTGATCCTGCAGGGGAAAAACGGACGCCGCATTGTTCTGCTGGACGGAACCGCCCCCCATATGACCGACCCGGAATTGCCCGGCGCGGTCAGTGAAATCATCGATGTGGGACAGTATTGGGACGCAGACATTCTGGCATCCCACCGGGAGGAGATTGCACTGGCCCGGCGGGAGAAGCAAAACGCCTACAGCCGGGCGTACCGCTATCTGGCGGCCTACCGGCAGATAGGCGATGCCGCCGGTGCGCTTTTGTCCGAGTGTATTCTTCACGATAAACTGCACGCCGCCGCATCGCGGATTATGGCCGGTGTTCCCGCCGGACAGAGATTCCGGGAGGAGATCCGGTATACCCATGCGCTGTCCATGCACGGGGCCTATCGTCTGAATACCTTCTCCATGGGAGCAAAACAGACCCATTCCGTTATCGATGCCTACGGCACGGGGGAATTCTTCCTGGAAGCGGTGCGGGATCAGGCCATGACGCGCCGCCTGGCGGTGTATACAGCCCCCTCCCCCGCCTGCCCCCATCGGATCCGGGAATTATACCTGCCGGAGCAGGGAATCCGCTTTCACTTGGTTCCCGATCGGGAAGCGATCCAGGAAAAGGCACAGATCCACTGCATCAATATGCACCGATTCATCGACCGGACCCGCATGGCGGACAGACGGGCCCGCATCCGCTTTGCGGGGAAGTGCGGTGAGATGCTGTTTGACGGAGCACTGCAGGCTTTGCACCACGCGGGCCAGCAGCATTTCGCCCTGGAAGAGATATACAAAAGTGCCATGAATTTTGACGAGGTGCAACGGAAGACACAGGAACTGGCGGAGGGAGTGCGGGCACTACTGCAGTAAAAAACAGGCTGTCACCGTAAGTGACAGCCTGTTTTCCATTGTTAAATCGAGTAGTTGATCACTGCGTCGCGGATGCTGTATTTGTCAATTTCTTCCTCATTGACTTCAATCTCAGGCAGCAGCGTTTCCAGATAGGCACGGAAATCCGCATTCTTCGCATCGGCTTCGATGGTTCCGAAGAAATCGGCATTATCTTCATTGGTATACGGCTTTTCATCCATTTCCAGACGCAGGATATAGTGAGTGCCGTACTCGCTTTCCACCTTTACGGATTCCCCGATTTCCAGATCGAAGGCGGCGGCCACCACCTCAGGAATGAAATCCGTCTCCCGCGTCAGATAGTATCCATTTTTGTAGAACGTATCCTCGGAGTATTCCCCGTATACTTCCTCAAAATCCCGACCGCCCGCCAGATCGGCATCGATCCGTGTGATCACGTCCGCCTTGGCGGCGGCCTCGTCCGCCGTCAGTTCCCGGATCTTCAGCGTCCCGTCCTCGTTGTATTGGTAGTATCCCTTTTCATCCGTTTCATAGACGTAGGCGTCGTTTACATAGATGTGGCGGACGCGGACATAGTTATCTTGGCAGTACGCCTCCAGTTTGTCCGCCGTCAAAGCCCGCGCACCGCCCTTGCCGTACAGATAATCAAACAGAAGGCTGGCCTGCTTTTCGTACCGATAGATGTCGCGGAGCATGCGGATGTTGATGCCCAGCTTGGCCAACTCCTGGTTGAAGGTGTTCGTGGACCCACCGGCCCGCTCGGCGATTAGCTCCTCAATATAGGAATCGATCTCCGCCTCAGCGGACGCGGATAATTTCAAGCCGCTCTGGCGGAACAACTCCATGCAGACCAGCGTCCGCTTGACGTTTTCGATCACTGCATCGTTCAGATATTCCTCGGAGGTCACATCGTCATACAGAACGGAGTCCCAGAACGCATCCGAGTCCGTCATGTCAGAATAGGTGTACATAAAACTGCCTTTGTAGGAAGACAGCCAGTAGCGGTACATGTTGGTGGTGACGGCCGATTCTCCGTAGGTCATCACATCCACCGTGTCCGCGGCACAGCCGCCGCAGGCAATCAGCAATACAAGCATCAGAAAGAACGCAATCCATCTTTTTCTCACAGTAGATAATTCCTTTCACTTGATAAGGACAGTATACGACAGAAACCGCGTAAAATCAAGGGGATCCTTTAGCGGAATTGTATATATTTCGTTAAGAGCTCCGTGGCAAAATCCGCCACGCGCGTGCCTTTTTTCATCCGGCAGACCACGGCACTTTCCCCGCCCAATGCCATGCGGATCTGGGCGGCAGGGAAGGCGGCGGCCAAAGCGCTGAGCGCATTGGGATGAATCGTCTCGGGTACCAGCCGCAGAACCCCGTCCCTCTCCTCGATTTTCTTCATGCCGGCCTTGGCACCCAGGGCGCGAAGCATTGCGATCTTGCACAGATTGACCGAAGCCGAGGGCGGCTCGCCGAAGCGGTCGCACAACTCATCCAGAATATCCTCGTAGTCCTCGTATTCCTCAATCCGGGCGATCTTGCGGTACATTTCCATCCGCTGGGGTGCTGCGGGAATATAGGATTTGGACAGATAGGCATCGCATCGGATATCCACCCCGCACTCCACTCGGGGGGCGGGCGCCTCCCCCTGTTCCTCCAGCACCGCTTCGTTCAGCAATTTTACATACATATCGTATCCAACAGCTTCCATGTGGCCGTGCTGCTGTGCGCCCAGAAGATTTCCCGCCCCCCGGATCTCCAGATCCCGCAAGGCGATCTTGAAGCCCGCGCCGAAGGCGGCGTATTCCTTGATGGCGGAGAGCCGCTTTTCCGCAATCTCCGTCAGCTGCTTCTGCTTCGGATAGGTAAGGAAGGCATAGGCGCGGCGGCTGGACCGTCCCACCCGTCCGCGGATCTGATGCAACTGGGAAAGTCCGTACCGATCCGCGTTTTCGATGATCAGTGTGTTGGCGTTGGGCACATCAATGCCCGTTTCAATGATGGTGGTGGATACGAGAATGTCGATCTCGCCCTTCACCAGATCCGCCCAGATCTCCTCCAGTTCATCCCGTTCCATCCGTCCGTGGGCGGTGGCCACCCGGGCATCGGGCAGGGCGCGGGCGATCTTGGCGGCGGTTTCATATACGGATTCAATTCGGTTTTTCAAATAGAATACCTGTCCGCCGCGGCGCATTTCCCGGCGGATGGCTTCCAGCACAATGCCATCGTCGTGCTCCAGCACGTAGGTCTGTACCGGGGATCGCATGCCGGGAGCTTCCTCCAGCACGCTCATGTCCACAATGCCCCCCATGGCCATGTTCAGCGTCCGGGGAATCGGCGTAGCCGTCAGCGTCAGCACATCCACATCGGGAGCGATCTGCTTCAGTTTTTCCTTCTGCTCCACACCGAAACGCTGTTCCTCGTCCACGATGATCAGTCCCAGATTGGAGAAGGTTACGTCCTTGGAAATCAGCCGATGGGTGCCGATGATGATATCCGTGTCTCCCCGCCGCAGCTTGCGTACGGATGCCGCCTGCTGGGTAGGCGTGCGGAAGCGGGACAGCATATCCACCTCCACAGGGAAGCCGCGCAAACGGCTCTGGAAGGTCTGCAGGTGCTGGAACGCCAGGATGGTGGTGGGAACCAGTACCGCCACCTGATAACCGCTCATCACCGCCTTGAAGGCGGCACGAAGGGCTACCTCCGTTTTGCCGTATCCCACGTCGCCGCAGAGCAGCCGATCCATGGGATAGGATGCCTCCATGTCCCGACGGATGTCCGCAATGGCGGCGCTCTGTCCTTCCGTTTCCTCGTACTCAAAGGAGTCCGCAAACTGGCGGCACAGATCATCATCGGGATCGAAGGCGATGCCCTTGGTCCGCTTTCGCTTGGCGTACAGAGCGATCAGTTCCTTGGCCATTTCTTTGGTGGCGGCCTTCGCCCTGGCCTTGGTGCGGTTCCAGTCCGCGCCGCCCATTTTGGACAGCTTGACCGCACCGCTGTCGGAGCCCGCTCCGATGTACTTGGATACCATGTCCAGCTGATCCACAGGCAAAAACAACTTATCCGTGCCCGCGTAGTGGATGGTGATATAGTCTCTCGTGGTTCCGTCCACGGTGATGTTCTCGATGCCCGTGTATTGGCCGATGCCGTACACGGTGTGTACCACCAGATCTCCGATCTCCAGATCGGCATAGGAGAGGATTGCCTCGGTGGCTTTCTTTTTGCCGTGCTGCTGTTTGCGGCGGCGGATGTGTCCCCCCGCACTCCGAGCGGCAGAGAAGTTCAGCAGCGCGAATTTGGGGGAGAGAAGATCAAATCCCGCGGAAAATTCGCCGCAAAGCACAGCAACAGGGGGCTGTGTGCCGCCGGCGGTGAAGAAATCCTCCCCCGCCCGATCGGCCGGCGCGGCGGTGTATCCCTCGTCGGACAGCGTGCGGATCATCTCTGCCTGCTCCGGTTCGGTGGCGCAGACAATGACTGTGCGGTAGCCGTTTTTGCGGTAATTTTCCAGGTCTTCCCGCAGCAGGGCCATGTTGCCCGCGTAAGCGGGAATGTGACTGGCGGAGAAGTTGTAGGTGTACGCGGGCAGACCGCCGGAGGTGAACGCATCGATGTACACCGTCGGCATCACGGATGCCGCGTCGGCGATGGCATCCCATTCCCGGATGTATCCCCGATTCTGCTTCATGGCAAACAACTCACCCGCGGCCAGCATATCCGTGACGCTCTGGGAGAGCAGGGCGGCGCAGGCGTCCGCCTTGTTTTCGCACGACTGGCTGGAGCGGATCACCATCATCCCGCTGAAATAGTCCATCAGGCAATGCCCCTCCGGATAGAGGAGCGGCAGGTATTTGTCCGCGAAATCCATCTCCAATCCGCTCTCCAGCACCGCCAATTCGCCCGTCAGGATCTCCGCCGCGTGGGCGTGATCTCCCTCGGTCGTTCCCAGCTTTTTGATCTGGCGGCGGATGGCGCCGGCCAGCACCGAACGCATCTCGGCGGATACGATCACCTCGCGGGCCGGGGGGATCCGGATTTTTCCATCCACCGTCTCCGTGAATCGCTGGGTCTGCACATCAAAGGTACCGATGCGGTCGATCTCGTCTCCGAACAATTCAATGCGGTAGGGGGCCGCCGCCGGGGGATAGATGTCTACAATGCCGCCGCGGACGGCGAATTGTCCCGGTCCCTCCACCAATTCGCCCCGGGCATAGCCGGAGGCGGAGAGGGCCTGTGCCAGCTTTTCCGTGTCAATGCGGGAGTTGATGTCGATACTCACCGTCAAATCGGACAAAAGCTTATCCGGCATGGTGATCTGCAGCGCCGCCTCCGGCGTGGCCGTGATAATCAGCGGCTCCGCGTCAAAGAGCAACGAAGACAGCACCCGCAGACGCTGATGCTCGTAATCGTGGGAGGCAGTGATGTTGTTGAAATTGTAATCCCGCGCAGGGTATTGGAGGGCGGGCAGTCCGGCGGCCTGCAAAAGGGCGGCGGCCGCGGCGGCGTCTTTTTCCTCGGGCGTCAGGATCAACAGACACATGTCCGCGAAATCCTCCACCAACGCCGGCAGAAATACGTCCGCCGCCCCGTCGGACAATCCCGTGGCCGTCACGGGACGACACCGTCCCGTCTGCAATGCGGAGCGGATGGCGGATGCCATGGTGCTGTATTCCCGCCCGGAGCGGAATACAGAGGTGAGCAGTTTATAATTCATACAATTATTCTCCGTCGGGACGATGGCCGTTGCACAGGCCCATCGCTCCATCGATCTTGCCGTCAAAAATCTGCTTGGCCGCTTCCTCAATCAAGGGAAAGCAGCACTGTAGTTTCTTCATGTCTGCCTGGGGCAGTGTACCCAGCACCCACGCCGCCAGATCGTACTGGGGATTGGGCTTCTGTCCCACACCGAAGCGGATCCGGGGGAACTTGTCGGTGCCGAGCCGCTGGATGATGCTCTTCAGCCCGTTCTGGCCGCCGTGGGATCCGCTTCCGCGTACCCGCATCCGCCCCGCATCCTGGCAGACATCGTCCACCAGAATCAGAATATTCTCCGCGGGGATTTTGTAGAAGGCCGCCGCTTCGCTGATGGCGTCGCCTGACAGATTCATAAATGTCTGGGGCTTCATCAGAAGTACCCGATGTTCCCCGATTCGTGCGTCGCCGCACAGGGCGTGAAATTTCAGTCGGGATACATCTGCGCCCAACTTGGCCGCCAGATGATCCAGCGCCATAAATCCCGCGTTGTGCCGGGTTTTGGCGTATTCCGCCCCCGGATTGCCCAGGCCCGCGATGATGTGGGTGGGCGGCGCGGACGGTGTCGTGTTCTGCTTTGCAATCTGCTTGAATAGATCAAAAATATCAGCCATAATATCCTCTTTCGGGAACGCACAAAAAGCAGCGAAACGCATGACTGCGTGCTGCTGATGGCGGAGTTGTTTTGCTTTTTGCCGGTATAAATGTCACACGGACGCGGCGAGTGTGCCTGCCTCCCGTATTTCTACGGCTATGCCTTGGAGACATTCCGAGCACTTCCGCCGCGGATGGCTCGGGGAGGTGGTAAGCATACTTGCGATCCAATCTGTATTATTTACCACGTCCATTATATCATGAAACTGAAAAAAAGCAAGAAAGAATTGTCTCCGAAATGCGGGGAAATTGTAAACCGGAGGTGAAAATTCGGAGAACTATTTCCATATAGCCTTGTAAATTGCCGCGGAATTTATTATAATATAGAGTAACCATTAGTAAAGGAGCGGATCAGCATGAATTGGTGGGAAACCCTCAAAGCCCGATGGCAGAGCGCACAGAATCCCGCGGCGGATGAGGACGATGAATTTTCCCTCACCCACGAATCGGATCTGAATTACGACCGGGATCCGTTTCTTCATTCCCTGCAGGAGATGACGCCGGAGGATATCCGCCTGAGCCGTGCGCCCCGGGTCAAATCCAGAAGCGAGAAAATGTGGGACGCGGCCCGTAATGTTATGCTTGGCGTGTGCATCTGTGTCCTGATCGGCAGTTCTGTCATGCTGGTGGATAACTATATCCAGAAGCAGAGGGGCAACAACCTCTACGACGAGGCGGCTGAGGAATTCGCCGCGGCGGATCTGAATTTCGGATTTGAGGATGATCGGCTGACGGAGGAGAATACCGGCGGCATCGCTCGCTTGCGGGCTGTGCGGCGGGATACGGCGGCGTTGTCGCTGTCTCAGGCAAGAGCCCACAACGATGCTTTGTCCGGGGAACCAACATCGAACAAATCCTCCGAATACAATGAGCAGTTGGAAAAGCTGCGGGCGGTGCTGCGCTCTTACCAGGAACATAACGAGGATGTGTACGGATACATCAGTATCCCCTCGGTGGGATTGGAATATGTAGTGGTGCAGGGCGAGGATAACGATTATTACCTGAATCACAACTACAAAAAGGAGTCGCTGGTTATCGGTTCCATCTTTGTGGATTACCGATGCGACCGCAAAATCACACGGAATTTCAATACCGTTTTGTACGGACATAATATCGAAACCAACGGCGGAGCTATGTTCCATCAGGTGACAGAATTTTACAACAAAGACGTGTTTGATAATGCCCTCATCTATATGTACACCATGGATGGCGTATATATCTATAAAGCATTCTCTGTCTATAGTACCCGACCCGACTCCGGCTATATCCGTACCGGATTTACCTCCTACGAGGATTTCACCGATTTTGCTGCCCAGATGAAGGCCCGTTCCAAAGTGGCTAATACGGTGGAGGTGGGGGCGGACGATCGAATGATCACCCTGTCCACCTGTACCAACTACAACAACGGACGTCATGCACTGCATGCGGTTCTGGTGGATTTCATTACCTGATCCCCACTTTCCTGTCAGGGACTACTGCGAGGTTTTTATGGATTTCAGTCCTTTTCTGATCTGCCCCCACTGCGGAGGCAGTCTGGTCCGGGAAGGCGGCAGCCTGCTCTGCGACGGTCATACCGGCCGGCGACACTGCTACGACATCGCCTCCGCGGGATATGTGAATCTGCTCCCGCCGGGGAAGGGCGGTAACGCCCACACCGGGGATGACGCGGGCATGATTGCCGCACGGACGGCTTTTTTGTCCGGCGGATATTACGATTGTATCTCCGATGCCGCGGCGGATGCCGCATGGCGGAATATCCGTCATAACCGCGGGGACATCCGCTTCTGCGACGCCGGCTCCGGCGAGGGATATCATACCCGCCGCATGGCCTGTCGCCTGGGAGAGTTGAGCGGATTGCCCGTCGTGGGGTGCGGCATCGGTGCCTCCAAAAAAGGCGCCGCGGCCGGTGCCAAGGGCTGTCGGAATCTGCCCCCGTCCGTGTCTCTTTCCTTTGCCGCCGGGAACATCTTCTCCCTTCCCGTGGCGGATCTCTCCGTGGATGTGGTGTTCAGCTTGTTTGCCCCCATCCCCGCCGAGGAAGTATCCCGCACCCTGCGGGAGGACGGTGTCCTCGTGGTGGTGGCCGCCGGCCCCCGTCATCTGTGGGATCTCCGATGTCTGCTTTATGACGAACCCCGGGAGGGAAACGCGGAAGCAGCTACACCGGCGGGATTCGTCTTGGCGGATAAGCAGACGGTACGCGAGCGAATCCACATTCCCGATAATTCCACATTGCAGGCACTGTTTACCATGACGCCGTTCTATTACCGCACGCCCGAAAGCGGGCGGGCCCGCCTTTCGGAAACCGCATCGCTGGATGTGCAGATCGAGGCGGATATTTATGTCTTTCGTAAGGAGCACTTATGAAAATTTCAGTATGTATCCCCATGTATAATGAGGCGAAAATTGCCGCGGATACAGCCGTGACACTGTGGGAGGCCATGGAGGAGAACCGCCGCCGTCACGGATGGGATTTCGAGATTCTTTTTGCCGATGACGGAAGCCGGGACGATTGCGCCCAGCGGGTGCGCGCCGTGGCCGCCGAGACCAAAGAGGAAATCCGCGTGGTAGGATACGAGATCAATCGCGGCAAAGGCGGTGCCGTACGTGAGGCGGTGCTCTCTTCCACAGGCGATATCGTCATCTATACCGACTGCGATCTGGCCTACGGCACCGATGTGATCGCCGAAGCGGTGCTTCACTACCGGGACGGCGTGGATGCGGTGATCGGCAGCCGCCGACTGACGGGGGACGGATACGAGGGATATACCTTCTTGCGCAAGATGGCATCGTCGGTCTATTTTACCGTGTTGAAAATCGTGGGCGGATTCCGCCTGTCCGATTCCCAGTGCGGCTTCAAATCCTTCCGTGGAGATCTGGCCCGTAAGATCTTTGCCAAATGCGAAACGAATGGCTTCGCCTTCGATTTCGAGGTGCTGCTGCTGGCGGATAAATGCCGTGCCCATATCGAGGAAATGCCGGTGACCATCATCAATCACCGGGCGTCTACCGTGCACGTGGTGCGGGACAGCATCCGTATGCTGCGGGATCTGCTGCGCATCAAAAAACGGGTGCGCCGTGTTAACATGGACTAACATCGCATAGAATATATTGTTTTACATCGTGGAGGTATATATGAGCGATTTTCGTGAAGTACAGCCGAAGGATTTTGCCATCAGCCCCTTTCATGCCATCGGCAGCGATTGGATGCTGATCACAGCGGAAAAAGAGGGACGGGTCAATACCATGACCGCATCCTGGGGCGGCCTGGGCGTGATCTGGGGACGGAACGCGGCCTATGTGTTCGTCCGGGACAGCCGCTATACCAAGGAGTTTATGGACGCCTCGGATACCTTCTCCCTGACCTTTTTTGATCGGGAAAAGTACGCCGAGATGCTGGCCTACATGGGCAAAGTGTCCGGCCGGGATGAGGATAAGATTGCCCGGTGGAATCTGAGTGTGGAGCACACAGACGGCATTCCCTATTTTGCCGAGGCGAAGATCGCCATCACCTGCAAAAAGATGTGCCGTCAGCCCATTGAACCTGAGAACTTTATCGATCCCACCGTGGACGGACGCTTCTATCCCACGAAGGATTATCACGATATGTATATCGGTGAGATCACCCACATCCTGGTGAAATAATGAAAAACAAAAACAGCGTTATGCGATTCGCATAACGCTGTTTTCTTTTGCAAAAATTACTCGCCGATGTAGGGCATGAGCGCAACGTGACGGGCACGCTTGATAGCGACAGTGATCTGACGCTGATGCTTTGCGCAAGCGCCGGAGATGCGGCGGGGCAGGATCTTCGCTCTGTCGGAAACGCATTTCTTCAGGCGATTGATATCCTTGTAATCGATGTGATCGATCTTATCTGCGCAGAAAGTGCATACTTTCTTTCTTCTGCGGTTGAAGGGGCGCTGAGCGGGACGCTGAGCGGCTTCGGATCTTACTTCAGCAGTCTGTTCGGGCTGAGCCTGAACAGCTTCGTTTCTTTCGTTATCCATTCCTATGAGACCTCCTGTATAAAATAAGTTGGTTGCTGCCTGTCGGCTCAGAAGGGCAGCTCTTCGTCATCGGAAAGCTCCTCGAACTTGGGGGCACCAGCCTGCTGCGAGGAGAATGCGGGTGTTCCGTAATTGTCGGGAACGTACGCACCCTGGCTGCCGCCGGATACGGGGCTTTCGGATTTTGCATCGACAAAATAAGCTTCGTCGGCCACTACTTCGGTAGCATAGCGCTTCTGGCCCTGATTGTCCGTCCAGCTTCTTGTCTGGATCGTGCCAACCACGCAGATGGAGCTTGCCTTGCGGAAGTAGCGAGTGATGAATTCTGCGGTCTGTCTCCACGCGGTTACATTGATGAAATCCGCCTGCGTATCCTCGCCGTTCTTGCCGCCGAAACGACGGTTAACAGCCACGGTGAAGGACGTTACGGATACACCGCTGGGCGTGGTCTTCAGTTCCGGATCAGCCGTCAGACGGCCGCCCAGAATGACCTTGTTGAAGTTGAAGTTTGCCATACTTTCCTCCTGTGAAAAGAGAAATTTCGGTTTTACGCCTGTGCGGCAGCCTTCTTATCTTCGTGACGAATCACGATAGAGCGCATGATGCCTTCGGTGATGCCGAAGATACGCTCCAGCTCAGCGGGAAGATTACTTTCGCTCTCGAAGTTAACAAGAACGTAGTAACCCTCTTCCTTGTCGTTGATCGGGTAAGCCAGACGGCGTTTGCCCCACTCATTGACTTCGGAAACCTTGCCGTGCTCCGCGATGAGAGCCGTGAACTTGTCCACCAAACCCTTGATGGCTTCCTCGGTGAGAGAAGCATCGATGATGAACAGAGTCTCATAAGAGTTGAACTTTTCCATTTTTACACCTCCCTATGGACATTAAAGACCGCCGACATACAGATTTACCGGCGGCAGAGAGACGGGCAGACATGCCCGTTCAGTCAAATAGTATATCATAGTATTTTTCCTCTGTCAATACTTTTTCCCATATTTTCTATGAAGGAAAACACAAAACAATTGCCCCGGCCTGCCGCCGCAAGGCGGGGACAAAACGGCGGCGAATGTTGACTTTTTTCTTTCATTGCTGTATAATAACTATGTATTTTTATACTTGGGGAACTGTGCGGTTTCCCGGGGCTGTCCGCCCTTGGCGGATACGGAATTCTTTGCCCGTACGGAGGCAGTTTGATGGAAGAAATCAAGACGAACAACAGAGCTCCCCGGGAGTTTTCCCGGGAGGAAATAGATCGTCAGTTCCGCTTTGCGGAGCAGGTAGCAGCTATCCACGCCCAAAAGGGATTTGTCGGTGAGAATGCGCCGAAATGCTTCGTGCAGACCTTTGGCTGTCAGCAGAATGAGGCGGACAGCGAGCGGATCGCCGGTCTGGCCTGTCTGATGGGATATACCGTTACTCACGATCCCGTCGAGGCCAAGCTGATTCTCGTGAACACCTGCGC
>JAZQFQ010000005.1:0-8216 GCA_045539595.1 Eubacteriales bacterium
CCGATGGCATGACAGAGGGCTTCCAGATCGATCTTGCCGGAGGGATCGCCGTGGATGTCCATACCGGTGGTGGGATTCTGCTGATGGCCCGTCATGCCGGTGATGGAGTTGTCCAGAATGATCACGGTGGAGTTGGACTGATTGTAGGCGATGTCCACCAGACCTGTGATGCCGGAATGCATAAAGGTGGAGTCACCGATGACGGCTACGGATTTTTTCTCTGCCTCCGCGCCCCGGGCCTTGTTGAAGCCGTGGAGACCGGAAACCGACGCACCCATGCAGAGCACGGAATCCACCGCGCTGAGGGGCGGCTGTGCGCCCAGGGTGTAACATCCGATGTCACCGATCACGGTGATCTTGTGCTTGGCCAGGATGTAGTAGATGCCGCGATGCGGGCATCCGGCACACATCATGGGCGGACGTCCGGGCACACCCTCCACGGGCGCGAGGGCGGGGGTGTCCGCTTTGCCGAAGGCGCGGGCCACGATGCTCTGGGAATATTCACCGATGGGGGAGAACAGATTCTTGCCCTCCACAGGAAGGCCGAGGGACTGCACAAAACTCTCAATAATGCCGTCCAGCTCCTCCACCACCACCAGGCGATCCACCTTTGCGGCGAAATCCCGGATCATCTGGGGCGGCAGGGGATTGACCATACCCAATTTCAGAACGGGCACGGTGTCACCGAATACTTCTTTCACATACTGGTAGCAGGTGCCGGAGGTGATGATGCCCAGGGAGGAATCAGTACCCTCCTCCACCCGGTTGAAGGGGCACGTCTCCGCGTAGGCGGTGAGAGCCTTCGTGCGCTCCTCCACCACGGGATGCTTCCGCTTGGCGTAGGCGGGCATCATGATGTATTTTTCGGGCTGTTTCTTGTATTCCTTATCCGCAACCTCCTCCCGCTCACCGATCTCCACGATGCTCTGGGAGTGGGCGATGCGGGTGGTCATACGGATCATAAACAAGGTATCAAACTGCTCGGACAGAGCAAAGGATGCCTTGGCCATAGCGTAGGCCTCACCGGAATCCGCAGGCTCCAGCATGGGCAGTTTGGCGGCGATGGCGTAGTGGCGGGAGTCCTGCTCATTCTGGGAGGAATGCATGGCAGGATCGTCAGCGGTGCACAGCACCATACCCGCATTCACGCCCGTATAGGACATGGTGAACACGGGATCGGCGGCCACGTTCAGACCCACGTGCTTCATGGCGCACACGGAACGCTTTCCGCCCAGGGATGCACCGAAGGCCACCTCGGCGGCTACTTTTTCGTTGGGTGCCCACTCGGAATAAATATCACGGTAGGCGGAGAGATACTCGGTGATCTCCGTGGAGGGGGTGCCGGGATAACTGGAAACCACGCCGATGCCGCCTTCATAGAAGCCGCGGGCCAGCGCCTCGTTTCCGATCAGCAGTTTTTTCATTATAGGGGAACTCCTTTTGTAGGGGAGGGGCTTGCTCCTCCCGTATTCATTTGGTAGGGGGCGGCGCCGCGAGTTCGCCATACGAACTCGGGACGCCCCGTATGTATCGTTATCTTACTTCGTGGTCTCCGCCTCGACCAGACGGACACCGCAGTAGATCTCGCGAAGTTTCGGCTTTTCGATCTTGCCGGTGGGATTTCTCGGGATATCCGCAAAGATGATCTTGCGTGGCCGCTTGTAGCGGGGCATGCCCAGACAGAACTGTTCGATCTCGGCTTCGGTCAGCGTCATGCCGTCCTTCACCTCAATGATGGCGGCGGCAATCTCGCCCAGCCGGGGATGAGGAAGACCGATGACGGCCGCGTCCTTCACCTTTTCGTGGGCGCGAAGGAAATCCTCGATCTGTACGGGATACAGATTCTCACCGCCGGTGATGATCACGTCCTTCTTCCGATCCACCAGATAGATGAAGCCGTCCTCATCCTCCCGTGCCATGTCGCCGGTCAGGAGCCAATCGCCCCGCATCACCTCGGCGGTGGCTTCGGGATTTTTATAATAGCAGCGCATGACGCCGGGACCGCATACCGCCAGCTCGCCCACCTCGCCCCGGGGCACGTCGCAAAAATGCTCGTCCACGATGCGGGTCTGCCAGAGGAAGCCTGCCTTGCCGATGGCGCCTACGTGATCAATATTCTCCACGCCCAGATGGACGCATCCGGGGCCGATGGATTCGGACAAACCGTAGTTGGTGTCGTACTGATGATGGGGGAACACGCTCTTCCAGCGGCGGATCAGACTGGGCGGTACGGGCTGTGCGCCGATGTGCATCAGCCGCCAGTTGTCCAGACGGTAGTGGGACAGATCGATCTCCCCCCGGTCGATGGCATCCAGAATATCCTGTGCCCACGGCACCAGCAGCCATACAATGGAGGCCTTTTCCCGGGACGCGCACTCGATGATCCACTCCGGCTTCACGCCCCGGAGCAGAACCGCCCGGGATCCGCTGAGCAGACTGCCGAACCAGTGCATCTTGGCGCCGGTGTGGTACAGCGGCGGGATGCAAAGGAACACGTCGGAGCGGCTCTGGCCGTGGTGCGCCTGCTCCGTCTGGCAGGAGGACACCAGCGCCGCATGGCTGTGCAGAATCGCTTTGGGGAATCCGGTGGTACCGGAGGAGAAATAGATGGCGGCGTCATCCGTGTCGGCAATCTCCACCGGCGGGGGCACGGGGGAGCAGTGATGGATCATGGACGCGTAATGATCGGTAAAATCGGGGGTGTCGGATCGCTTGCCCACGAAGAACCAGTTATGGATCAGGGGAATTTCGTCCTTCACCTCGGTGACGCGGGAGATAAACTCCGGCCCGAAGATCATCATGGAGCAGTCCGCCAGATTGGCGCAGTAGCGGATCTCCTCCGCGCTGTAGCGGTAGTTCATGGGAACGGCCAGAGCGCCGGTTTTCAGAATACCGAAATAAATGGGCAGCCATTCCAGGCAGTTCATGAGCAGAATCGCCACCCGGTCACCCCGGCGGATGCCGCGGGTGAAGAGCAGATTGGCGAAGCGGTTGGCATCCTCCTCAAAGGAGCGCCACGTCATCTCCCGGCGGTATTCCTCCCCCTCCGCCGCTTCGATCAGATTATATTCGTGCCAGGTGAGCTGCTTCTCCGGCTCGTATTGGGGCGAGATCTCCGTCAGGGCGATCTCACCGGGGTACAGCCTGGCATTTCTCTCCAGAAAATCGGTGATTGGCATAATGGATTCTCCTGCGTTTTTTGTTGTATGCTCTTGCAATCCCCGCACCGCGGGGGTACAATAAGGATTGAAATTTATTCTCTGCGAGGCATTTCATGATCATTGATTTTCATACCCACGCGTTTCCCGCCGCACTGGCGGCCAAAACCATTCCCATGCTGGCCGAAAAGTCCGGTGCCACCCCGTTCACCGACGGCACGGCAGAGGATCTTCTCGCCCGCCTGCGGGCGTGCGGCATCGATCTGGGCGTGGTGCTTCCGGTGGTCACACGACCGGGGCAGTTTGATACCGTCAACGAATTCGCCGCCCGGCTGTGCCGGATGGAGGGGCTGATCTCCTTCGGCGGCATCCATCCCGATGATGAAGCCCCAAAGGAACATATCGGGAAGATTTGCGAGCTTGGCTTGCGGGGCATCAAGATCCACCCGGATTACCAGGGCGTGTACATCGACGATCCCCGCTATATCCGCATCGCAAGAGAAGCGGTGCGATTGGGCTTGATCGTCATCACCCACGCCGGCGTGGATGACGGATTCCCCGAGGAAACCCACTGCCCGCCAGACCGCGCCGCCCGTTTTGTCGATGCGGTGTACCGGGATAACGAGGGCGCGCCGGGAAAGATCGTGTTCGCCCACGGCGGCGGCAACCGTCAGTTTGCGGAGGTGATCCGTCATCTGGCGGGACGCGACGTGTATTTTGATCTTTCCTACATTTTATCGTATGCGTCACCCGATACGGTGATAGAAGTGATCCGCGCCCACGGAAGTGAGCGGATTCTCTTCGGTACGGACTGTCCCTGGGGCGATCCCGGAGCCTTCGTCCGGTATGTGAAAGCGCTTCCCTTGACGGAGGAGGAGCGGAAGGCCATCTTCAGCGGCAACGCCCGCCGGCTTCTTTTCGGATGTGACAAAATTTCCACCTTATAATAATAGCACAATGCATCTTTGTTTGCAAGAAGATTTGCTAAATCCTTCATGGGAATTTGGGCGAAAAGGAATGCTTTTTGCAAAAGATGGATAAAAAATGCACGAAAAAGCCAAATATTCACGGGATTATCAGCAAAATCATATTTACAAATTACAAAAACGGCGGTATAATATCATTGTGTGTGTGAAACACGCCTTTTTCCGTGCGAAAATAATTCACATAAATCATTTCAGGAGGAAACATATCTCATGGCAAGAAAGAAACTTTCCATGGACGGCAACACCGCGGCGGCGCATGCGTCTTATGCGTTTACCGAAGTGGCTGCCATCTATCCCATCACGCCTTCTTCCGTTATGGCGGACGTAACCGATACCTGGTCCGCCGGCGGTCTGAAGAACATCATGGGCGACACTGTCAAGGTGGTTGAAATGCAGTCTGAGGCCGGTGCTGCCGGTGCCGTTCACGGCTCCCTTGCAGCCGGTGCTCTCACCACCACCTACACCGCATCCCAGGGTCTGCTTCTCATGATCCCCAATATGTATAAGATCGCAGGCGAGCTGCTTCCGTGCGTTATCCACGTATCCGCCCGCTGCGTTGCTTCCCACGCGCTGAATATCTTCGGCGATCATTCCGACGTATACGCCTGCCGTCAGACCGGTTTCGCTATGATGGCCGAGTCCAATCCCCAGGAAGTAATGGACCTGGGTGCCGTTGCCCATCTGGCAACCATCAAGGGCCGCGTTCCCGTTCTGAACTTCTTCGACGGCTTCCGTACCTCTCACGAGATCCAGAAGATCGAGACCTGGGACTATAAGGATCTGGAGGAGATGGTGGACAAGGATGCCATCGCTGCATTCCGTGCCCGCTCCATCAACCCCGAGCATCCCGTACTCCGCGGCTCCGCTGAGAACGGCGATATCTTCTTCCAGCACCGTGAGGCCTGCAACAAGTTCTACGATGCGTTCCCCGCTATCGTGGAGGACTACATGAATCAGGTCAATGCCAAGATCGGCACCGATTACAAACTCTTCAACTACTACGGCGCACCGGATGCCGAGCGCGTGATCATCGCTATGGGCTCCATCTGCGACGTGGCAGAGGAAGTCATCGATTATATGATGGCACAGGGCGAGAAGGTGGGTCTTGTCAAGGTTCGCCTGTACCGTCCCTTCGTAGCAGAAAAGCTGTCCGAGGCGATCCCCGCCACCGCGAAGAAGATCGCGGTTCTGGACCGCACCAAGGAGCCCGGCTCCCTGGGTGAGCCCCTGTATCTGGACGTTGTGACCGCTCTTGCCAATATGGGCAGAACCGACATCAAGGTTGTGGGCGGCCGTTACGGTCTGGGCTCCAAGGATACCCCTCCGTCCTCCATCTTCGCTGTATATGAGAATCTGGCCAAGGACGCTCCCAAGGCCAACTTCACCATCGGTATCGTGGACGACGTGACCGGTCTGTCCCTGGAGGAGAAGCCCGCTCCCGACACCGCAGCCGAGGGCACTATCGCCTGCAAGTTCTGGGGTCTGGGCGGTGACGGTACCGTTGGCGCCAACAAGAACTCCATCAAGATCATCGGTGACCACACCGATAAGTTCATCCAGGCGTACTTCCAGTACGACTCCAAGAAGACCTCCGGCATCACCATCTCCCACCTGCGCTTTGGTGATAAGCCCATCAAGTCTCCTTACTACATCAATAAGGCCAACTTCGTTGCCTGCCATAACTCCTCCTACCTGAAGAAGTATGACATGATCTCCGACGTAAAGCCCGGCGGTACCTTCCTCCTTGACTGTGCATGGGATATGGCCGGCCTGGAAGCCAATTTGCCCGCAAAGGTTAAGTCCTACATCGCCAAGAACAACATCAAGTTCTACACCATCGACGCTACTACCATCGCCACCAAGAAGATCGGCAACGCCAAGGTTAAGAATACCGTTCTGCAGTCCGCATTCTTCTCCCTGGCCGGCATCCTGCCCAAGGATGAGGCCATCGAATACATGAAGAAGGCCGCTTACAAGTCCTACATCAAGAAGGGCCAGGCCATCGTGGATCTGAACTACGCCGCGATCGACGCCGGCTCCGACGCATTCGTGGAGATCCAGGTTCCCGCCGCATGGGCTGACGTTGCACCCGACGCACCCAAGGCTGCCTTTACCTCCAAGCGTGCAGACCTTGAGAAGTTCGTCAATACCGTGGTGGCTCCCACCAACGCTATGGCCGGTGACTCCCTGCCCGTATCCGCTTTCGAGGATTACGTGGACGGTACCTTCCCCCAGGGCTCTGCCGCTTCCGAGAAGCGCGGTGTGGCCGTATACGTTCCCGAGTGGATTCCCGAAAACTGCATCCAGTGTAACAGCTGTGCATTCGTGTGCCCGCACGCTACCATCCGTCCCTTCGCTATGACCGAAGAGGAGGCAGCTGCCGCACCTGCGAACACCAAGTTCGCCGCAAAGCCGGTGATCAAGACCAACTACAAGTTCACCATGGCCGTATCTCCCATGGATTGTATGGGTTGTACCCTCTGCGTGAAGGCTTGTCCCGTAACGAACAAGGCGAACAAGGACGGCACCGATAAGGTGGCTCTGAAGATGGTGCTCCGCGAGACCCAGGAAGACCAGCAGGCCGCTTGGGACTACGCTGTTGCCAATGTATCCGAGAAGGAAGAGCTGATCAACACCACCGTCAAAGGATCCCAGTTCAAGCAGCCCCTGCTTGAGTTCTCCGGCTCCTGCGCCGGCTGTGCCGAGACTTCCTACGCTCGTCTGATCACCCAGCTGTTCGGTGAGAGAATGTACATCTCCAACGCGACGGGTTGTTCCTCCATCTGGGGCGGCTCCGCACCGGCAACTCCTTATACCGTAAACAACAAGTCCGGCCACGGTCCCGCATGGGCTAACTCCCTGTTCGAGGACAACGCCGAGCACGGTCTGGGTATGTACCTGGGTCAGAAGACCATTCGCAACCGCCTCATCGAGAAGGTAAAGGCTCTGGAGACTCCCTGCGAGAAGTGCAAGGGAATCGTGGACAACTACCTGAACACCGTCAACGACGGTAAGGCAAACCAGGCCGCAACCGAGGCTCTCATTGAGCTGCTCGAGGGCTGGGCTGCTGACGGATGCGAGAAGGCGAAGGAAATTCTCGCTGAGAAGAACTACCTGGCCAAGAAGTCCGTATGGATCTTCGGTGGTGACGGCTGGGCATACGACATCGGCTTCGGCGGTCTGGACCACGTAATCGCATCCGGCGAGGATGTAAACATCATGGTATTCGATACCGAGGTGTACTCCAACACCGGCGGACAGGCATCCAAGGCTTCCAATATCGGTCAGGTGGCACAGTTCGCCGCTGCCGGTAAGGCCATCGGCAAGAAGAATCTGGCCGAGATCGCCATGTCCTACGGCTACGTATACGTGGCACAGGTGGCTATGGGCGCCGATATGAATCAGCTGCTCAAGGCCCTGACGGAAGCAGAGGCATACAACGGCCCGTCCATCATCATCGGTTACGCACCCTGCGAGATGCACGGTATCAAGGGCACCATGCAGAATTGCCAGCTGGAGATGAAGCGTGCGGTTGAGGCCGGCTACTGGCAGATGTTCCGCTACAATCCCGCTCTGAAGGAAGAGGGCAAGAATCCCTTCTCCCTGGATTCCAAGGAACCCACCGCAAGCTATGTGGACTTCATCAAGAGCGAGAACCGTTACAGCCGCCTGATGCAGTCCTTCCCCGAGCGTGCGGAAGAGCTGTTCGCACAGGCAGACAAGAGCGCCAAGGCCAAGTACGAGAGACTGACCAAGTTTGTCGAGCTGTATAAGTAATTCCAATATCAACAGCCGGATCCCCTGGGATCCGGCTGTGTTTTGTCTATGAAAGACAATCACCTGCTATGCAGGCGGCAACAAAAAGCTTTAGCAAAGAAAAGATGCGGCGAAGGCGTGCCTTCTCCTGCGGGAGAAGGGGGACCGTTCGCATGCGAACGGTGGATGAGGAGTAATGGTTTGTATAGACACCTCATCCGTCATCGCGACGTTGGCTTCGCCAAGTCGGGATGCCACCTTCCCCCACTGGGGAAGGCTATGATGTCATACCGCATTTGCGGAGGTGGGGCAAGTG
>JAZQFQ010000006.1:0-8540 GCA_045539595.1 Eubacteriales bacterium
CCATGGCAATCACGAGCCGGCATCTGACTGCCACCGGCAGTCATTCACTACCTGCCCGTTCGAATCCCTTACGATCCAAACGAAACAAAAACAGACACCGGATGGTGTCTGTTTTTATTTTGGCTGCCGAATAGGGATTCGGTCTCGGCTGCGGGCTCGGTGCGAGATTGCATGGCAATCTCGAGCCGGCATCTGACTGCCACCGGCAGTCATTCACTACCTGCCCGTTCGAATCCCTTACGATCCAAACGAAACAAAAACAGACACCGGATGGTGTCTGTTTTTATTTTGGCTGCCGAATAGGGATTCGAACCCCAACAAACAGAGTCAGAGTCTGTCGTGCTACCGTTACACAATTCGGCAATGTCCTTCGAACGGATAATAGTATAGCATTGTCCGGCGCGTTTGTCAAGAGAATTTTGAAAAAAATCGAAAATTTTCTATCGGTTTCCTGCGGCAGGGTGAAAAAATTTCCGCCGCCGTTTACAAGTGCGCATAAATGTGGTAAAATATTCTCATACTAACGGTACGGGGTACGGAGATTATCTTCTCCCTATCTCCGGAAACTATACGCGGAGAATACAGTTTTGAGTGATTTTTTTCGCAGTTTTGCCGTTGGGTTTGCCATCGGGATGGCGACGCTTGTGGCATTTTTTGCCGTCGTCTTCCTTTTGTTTCTGATTTTTTAATCGGAGGTTGTTTCTTTTGCGATTGGATAAATATCTGGGACAATCCGGTGTGGCCACCCGCAGTGAGGCCACCAAGTTTATCCGCGCCCGGCGGGTATGTGTGGACGGTGCGGTGGTGCGGGATCCGGCCGTGCATATCGATCCGGACACCGCATCGGTGACGCTGGACGGACAGGTAGTGGTGTGGCGGGAATTCACCTACGTCATGCTCAACAAGCCCACGGGATACGTCAGCTCCACGGAGGATCGGGGACCCACGGTGATGGAACTGCTGCCGCCTCAATTTGTGCGGATGGGGCTGTTTCCCTGCGGTCGGTTGGACATCGACACGGTGGGATTTCTTCTCGTTACCAACGACGGCGTTCTGGGACATGAACTGCTGTCCCCGAAGCATCATGTGGACAAGACGTACCGTTTCCGGTGCGATCCCCCCATCGGGGAAGAGCAGCGGCAGAAGTTGTGCGCCGGGGTGGACATCGGCGATATGGTGACGGCACCGGCGGATGTGATCCTGTATGGGGATCTGCCCGCCTGCGAGGGGGAGATCACCATCCGCGAGGGAAAATTCCACCAGATTAAAAGAATGCTCCACGCCGTGGGATCGGAGATCACCTATCTGGAGCGGATCCGCTTCGGCGGGATTGCCCTGGATACATCCCTTGAGTGCGGGGAGTGGCGGTATCTGACACCGGAGGAGGAGACGATCCTTCGCCGCTCCGCCGGACGAAATGCGTAAAGAACAGGAGATTACATATGGAAATTTTGGAGATACTTTGCAGTGAGTTGAATATCCGCCGCACCCAGGCGGAGGCGGCGGTGAAGCTGTTGGATGACGGCAACACCGTGCCTTTTATTGCCCGCTACCGTAAGGAAGCCACGGGCGGTCTGGATGACGATCAGCTTCGCGCCCTGACCGATCGGCTGGCCTATCTGCGGAATCTGCAGAAGCGGCGGGAGGAAGTTCTGTCCCTCATCGGGGAGCAGGGCAAGCTGAGTGAGGAGATTGAGGCGGCCGTGGCGGCGGCTTCCACTCTGACGGAGATTGACGATATCTACCGCCCCCTCCGTCCCAAACGGAAGACGAGAGCTTCCGTGGCACGGGAGCGGGGACTGGAACCGCTGGCGGCACTGCTGATGGCCCAGGCGGCATCCTACACGCCTTCTCTGGAGGAAGCGGCGGAGCAGTATATAGATGAAGAAAAAGGCGTGCCCGACGGAAAATCCGCTCTGGCCGGAGCCTGCGACATCATCGCCGAGGATATCTCCGACGACGCGGACTACCGCCGGGAGATCCGTGCTTTGACCATGGAGTACGGCTTGCTTTCTTCCAAAAAGGATGGGGAGAGCAATCCCACCTACGAGATGTATTTCGATTACTGCGAGAAGTTGTCCGGGATCCCCTCCCACCGCGTGCTGGCGGTGAACCGGGGTGAGGCGGAGGAGTGTCTCAAGGTATCGGTGTCCGTAGACAGCGATATCATCCTCAATTATATGTTTGCCCAGGTGATCACCCGCTACGGCAGCCCCGCTTTCAAATACGTGGCATCCGCCGTGTGCGATGCGTATGACCGGCTGATCGCTCCGTCCATTGAGCGGGAGATCCGGGCGGCGCTGACGGAAACAGCCAGCGAAAACGCCATCAAGCTGTTCTCCGACAATCTGAAGCATCTGCTCATGCAGGCGCCCCTGAAGGGCAAAACTGTCCTCGGCTACGATCCCGGCTATCGCACGGGATGCAAGCTGGCGGTGGTGGATAAGACCGGCATGGTTATCGATACCGCCGTGATCTATCCCACCAAGCCCCATGAGAAGATCGCCCAGAGCAAGAAGATCGTCACCGATCTGGTGAAGAAGTACGGGGTGGATGTGGTGGCTATCGGCAACGGCACCGCTTCCGGGGAGAGCGAGATGTTCATCGCCGAAACTCTTGCGGAGATAGGCGGCCACACCAAGTATATTGTTGTCAGCGAAGCGGGGGCGTCTGTCTATTCCGCCTCCAAGGTGGGCGCGGAGGAGTTCCCCGATTTCGATGTAACCCAGCGCTCCGCTGTGTCCATCGCCCGCCGTTTGCAGGATCCCCTGGCGGAGTTGGTGAAGATCGATCCCAAATCCATCGGCGTGGGCCAGTATCAGCACGATATGCGGGAGGCTCGCCTGGATGAGGCCCTCTCCGGTGTGGTGGAGGATTGCGTAAACGCCGTGGGCGTGGATCTGAATACCGCATCTTATATGCTGCTTTCCTATATCGCCGGCATCAACGCCACCAGTGCGAAGAATATCGTCAAATACCGGGACGAGAACGGCGAGTTCACCTCCCGGGCTCAGGTTTTGAAGGTACCTCGCATCGGCGCGAAAGCATACGAGCAGTGCGCGGGATTTTTGCGCGTGCCCGGCTCAGGGGAGATTCTGGACAACACCGGCGTCCATCCCGAATCCTACGCTGCCGCACGGAACGTGCTGAAGGTGTTCGGATTCACCGAAGAGGATGTGCGCCTTGGCCGTCTGGCCGGCCTGAAAAAGAAGGCGGAGGGGTACGGCATGGCCAGACTGGCCGGCGAGGTCGGATGCGGTGAGGCGACTCTTGCCGATATCCTCGGTGAATTGGAAAAGCCCGGCCGGGACGTCCGCGATTCTTTGCCCCAGCCCCAGCTTCGCGAAAAGGTGATGACTATGGAGGAATTGACGCCCGGCATGGTTCTCACCGGTACGGTTCGCAACGTGATCGACTTCGGTGCGTTTGTGGATATCGGCGTCCATCAGGACGGTCTGGTGCACGTGTCCGAGATCGCCGATCGGTTTATCAAGCACCCCAGCGAGGCACTGTCCGTGGGCGATGTGGTGCAGGTGCGCATCAAAGGGGTGGATTTGAAGAAAAAACGCATTGCTTTGTCCATGAAGGGAATCTGATTCTAATAAAATTAGAGTTTTTGCGCGGATCCGGATTTTCACCCGGAGAAGAAAAAGGAAATTGTTTGTGCGAAATGCACAAACTGATAAATCAAATTTTGGAGAAAAAAACTCTTCCCATTTGCATGGATTTTTGGTACAATATATATCAGTTAAAACTGTGCGAAGATGCCCTTTTGTCTTCATGCGGTAAAAATGTGATATTATCTAGGAGGATATATACATGGCAAGCCTTTCTCTCAAGCACATTTACAAGAAATATCCCGGCGGCGTTACCGCCGTATCCGACTTCTGTCTGGAAATCAAGGATAAGGAGTTCCTGATTTTCGTAGGTCCTTCCGGATGCGGTAAGACCACCACTCTGCGTATGGTCGCAGGTCTGGAAGAAATCACCGAGGGTGAGCTTTTCATCGGCGACCGTCTGGTCAACGACGTAGCACCTAAGGATCGCGACATCGCGATGGTGTTCCAGAACTACGCTCTGTATCCCCACATGTCCGTGTTCGATAACATGGCATTCGGTCTGAAGCTCCGCAAGACTCCCAAGGAGGAGATCAAGCGCCGCGTAGAAGAGGCTGCCCGTATCCTGGATATCACCCACCTGCTCGACCGTAAGCCGAAGGCTCTGTCCGGTGGTCAGAAACAGCGTGTTGCGCTGGGCCGCGCCATCGTTCGTAACCCCAAGGTATTCTTGCTCGACGAGCCTCTGTCCAACCTGGACGCTAAGCTCCGTGCAACCATGAGAACCGAGCTGACCAAGATCCACCAGAGAGTGGGTACCACCTTCGTATACGTAACCCATGACCAGGTCGAGGCTATGACCATGGCTACCCGTATCGTAGTTATGAAGGACGGTCTGATCCAGCAGGTAGATACTCCTCAGAACCTGTATGACAATCCCGTAAACCTGTTCGTTGCAGGCTTTATCGGCACTCCTCAGATGAACTTCCTGAACTGCACCCTGGAGAAGCAGGGCAGCGATGTTTATGTGAAGTTCGGCGCAGACTCCCTGAAGCTGCCCGCAGAGAAGGTTACCGATACCGTTCTTGAGTACATCGGCAAGGAAGTGGTTATGGGTATTCGTCCCGAGTGCATCCACGACGAGCCTATGTACCTCTCCAGCATGCCTGAGTCCGTGATCGAGACCGATGTTGAGGTTACCGAGCTTATGGGTGCCGAGATCTATCTGTATCTGGTAGCGGAGGAGCAGAACATGATCGCCCGCGTTTCTTCCCGTTCCAAGGCAAGAGCCGGCGACGTGATCAAGGTTGCCATCGATATGTCCAGAGTTCACCTCTTCGACAAAGAGACCGAGCGCTACATCGTTCACTAATTGGCGTACTTTACCGCGCTCCACACGGAGCGCGGTTTTTTCTTCTGAATTCACAAAGTCGATATCCTGGCATAGAATGTCAAGGGACTTTTGGCACTTGCAATTCCATGGGGGTGATGCCATGCGGGCAAAGAAAAATGGATTGATTCGTCTGTTCGGGCTGTGCCTTGCGCTGTTTTTGACGTGCGGGGCGTGTGTCCGGCCGCTGGCAGCGGCGGAATATACGGACGGCGAAGTGCTGTTTGCCGCCCGGTATGAGGATTACACCTCCCTCCGGGACACCGGATTGCGGTTCGGTACGGCATCCTGGGCCGGCGCCGGTGCGGATCTGTCGGACGGATCGCTGTGTATCCGCACCGCCAGCGATCGGAAAACCTACCTTTTGCTGCCGGCGGATATCCCCTCTACGGATACATATACCATCATCTATGAATTTCGCTTCGCTGAAATCGCGGAGATGGGCGGATACTGCGGATTCATTCTGACCAGCTCGGGCGATGCTCCCTCCAACCGAACGGAACTTCTTTTGCGTGCCAGCGGTGCCTGCGACGGCGCGGGCCAGTTCGGTGAGGCGGTTTCCTCCGCCCTGGCGGCGGGCGATCCGGTGCAGGTGACGATCCCCATCCGCCACGGCATGATGAGCGAGATTCGCGTCCGTGCGGGCGATGTGGAGGAAACGCTGACGATGGAGAACGTGCGCACGGTGGCCGACGGTCGCCGCGGCTTTGTGCTCCGCAATGCGTCGGTGGATCTGCGTGAGGTGAAGATCGTGTCCGGTGTGGATTACGAAGCGGAAAGTGGATACTACGCAGAACATTCCTACATAGCTCCTCAGCCGGAGGATCCGGGATTGGTGTCTCCCCCCACAGGCGATGGCGTATGGTGCGCTTTTCTGCTTGTCGGCGGAGCCTGTGTCGCGGCTTGTCTTCTGGCGAGACGGCGTCGGAATGCATAACCGGGCGGGAAACGTAAAAAATAGATAAGCAATCTGCGGGACTGCGCGATTTTGCGCAGTCCCGCACTTTTAGTGATAAAAAAATGGCATGTTCATAAAATGTTAACGGATTGTATTTATATTAGTGTTGAATTTATGGGGCCAAAATGGTAAATTGTTAGTCGAAGGTTAGCACTTGAATAAATCGAGTGCTAAAACAACCGATCTGCAAAGCAGAAATTCCCACGGAACGGAAGGAGATGTGCGTGCCATGGCTGCCGGCGAATTGAGTGAACGGAAAAAATGGATATTGAAAGCAGTGATCGAGGCGCACATCGAAACGGGCGAACCGGTGGGCAGCAAGTATCTGATGCAGTATAAGCAGATCGCTTACTCCTCGGCCACCATCCGCAACGAGATGGCGGAGCTGGAGGAGATGGGATATCTGGAACAGCCCCATACATCCGCCGGCCGCGTGCCGTCGGAGGCAGGCTACCGTTTCTATGTGGATTCCCTCATTGAAGATTACAACATGACCGCCCGCGAGGTGACGGAACTGAAAACGGCCCTGCGCTCCCGTCAGTCCGAGTTGGACAACATCCTGGAAGAAGCCATGCGCCTGGCCTCGTCCATGACAAACTATACGGCGCTTGCCCTGCGGCCCCGCAGTACACGGAATACAGTCAGCCAGTTTGAGGTGATCCGCGTGGCGGATCGGAAACTGATTCTGGTCATGGTTATGGCCAGCGGCGTGGTAAAGAGCAAGTATATCCTGACGGAAACGCCGATTCCCGCGGACGCGGCGGAGCGGCTGGCGCGGATCCTCAACGAATCCATGGTGCACGTGGGGGCGGAGGAGATCACCCTGCCGCGCCTGATGGATATGGAAAGAAAGATGGGCGTGTACGCCTATCTGGTCAATCCGGTTTCCAAGTGCGTGTACGAGACGCTTACTTCCTTTGAAGAGGGGGAGTTGAAGTTCGAGGGCGTGAACCGCCTGCTTTCCTATCCCGAGTATTACGATATCGACCGCCTCAAGCAGATTTTGGCCATGATCGAGCAGAAGGATGATTTCCTGCAGCTCATCTCCCGGGAAACCAAGGCGCTGGAGCAGGCCGATGACGACGGGAAAGTACAGGTATATATCGGACATGAAAATCTGGTGGAGATCATGGATAACTCCACATTGATTTTAAAGACAGTCAAGAGCGGCGGACGGGTGATCGGTACCATCGGTATCATCGGCCCCACGCGCATGGATTACTCCAAGGTCATCTCCATGATCGACCATCTGTCTGCAGGAATCCGGGACGCTCTTGGGGATGGCGGCTATGACGATGACCGATCGCCGCCGAAATTGACAAACGGACAAGGTGGATTTTGATGATGGATGAAATCATGCATACAATGAATGAGAATGAAGAGCTGCCTCAGGACGGGGCAGAAACCATGGATGCGGCAGAGACGCCCGATGGCGAGCCTGTCGAGCAGACGGAGAGCGGCAAGGACCGCCGCGGCGGCAAGGCCGAGGTGAAGAAGCTCCGCGCCGAGTGTGCGGAATGGGAGGCCAAAGCCAAGGAGATGAGTGCCCAGGCGGAGGAGATGAAGGACAAATACCTGCGCACGCTGGCGGAGTATGACAACTACCGCAAGCGCACCGCCAAGGAGCGGGAGGGCATCTACGCTGACGCCTACGCGGATTGCATCCAGAATCTGCTGCCGCTTTTGGATAATCTGGGACGGGCGTCCCAGTTCACCGAGAGCGATCAGGTGGCAGAGGGCGTGAAGATGATCCTCGGCACCCTGCCGGATATTCTCGGAAAGATGAATGTGTCCGCCTTCGGCGCACCCGGCGAACCCTTTGATCCCGAAATCCATAACGCCGTCATGCATGTGGATGACGAGCAGTATGGCGAGGGCGAGATCGTGGAAGTGTTCCAGTGCGGTTACAAATACGGTGACAAGATCATCCGCTATGCGATGGTCCGCGTCGCCAACTAAATAAGTTAACAAATCTATTTATATATTTCAGGAGGAAATTATTATGGGAAAAATTATTGGTATAGATCTTGGTACAACCAACTCTTGCGTGGCCGTATTTGAGGGCGGCGAACCCACCGTTATCCCCAATCCCGAAGGAGCCAGAACTACCCCCTCTGTGGTAGCCTTCTCCAAGACCGGTGAGAGAATGGTAGGCCAGGTGGCAAAGCGCCAGGCCATCACCAATCCCGACAAGACCGTGATGAGCATCAAGCGTCATATGGGTACGGATTATAAGGTAACCATTGACGACAAGAAGTTCACTCCCCAGGAGATCTCCGCTATGATCCTGCAGAAGCTGAAGGCGGATGCAGAGGCCTATCTGGGCACCACAGTGACCGATGCGGTCATCACCGTTCCCGCCTACTTCTCCGACGCACAGCGTCAGGCCACCAAGGATGCGGGCAAGATTGCCGGCCTGGAAGTAAAGCGTATCATCAACGAGCCCACCGCCGCAGCTCTGGCGTACGGTGTGGATAAGGACGGCGTCAATCAGAAGATCATGGTATACGACCTGGGCGGCGGTACGTTTGACGTATCCCTCTTGGAAATCTCCGACGGCGTGTTCGAGGTACTGGCCACCAACGGTGATACCCGGCTGGGCGGCGACGACTTTGATGCGCGCATCATCGACTGG
>JAZQFQ010000007.1:0-30933 GCA_045539595.1 Eubacteriales bacterium
GGTGGGCGGCCGCTGACCTCCGTACTCCATGGGATAGCGGAACTGTCTTTCCGCCGAGCAGTAGTGGGAGGAAACGGCGCTGATCACCCGTCCGCCCACGGTGGCGGCGTAGAGGGATCCCAGACACAGTCCCTCCGCGGCGGTGGAGCAGGCGCCGTACAATCCGAAGAAGGGGATGTTGTACGACAGCAACCCGTAGCCGGATCCTGTGCACTGATTGAGCAGATCCCCGGAGAAGACGGCGGCGACGTCCCCGTCCTTCAGTTTCGCCCGGCCGAGAAGGGATCCCACCGCCATACGCTGCATTTCACTCTCCGCCTTCTCCCAGGTGTCCATACCGAAGGTATCGTCCTTCGGATCGTGAAAGTCGAAATACTCCCCCAGGGGGCCTTCAAATTCCTCGTGCCCCACCACGGTGGATGCCCCGGCGATATAGATGGGCTTTGGCAGTTTGATGATGGAATGTCCCATAGGCACCTCAGAAAAATGTTTGGATGATCCAGTAAATGACCCCGTACACCGTGCCGGCGGCCATACCGTACAGGATCACGGGGCCCGCGATGGAGAAGATCTTGGCACCCACCCCCAGAACAAATCCCTCGCCTTTGGTGTCGATGGCCGGGGCGGATACCGCGTTGGCGAATCCCGTGATGGGCACCAGCGTGCCCGCACCCGCGAATTTGGCGATGTTGTCAAAGACACCGAGGCCGGTGAGCAGTGCTGTCAGAAAGACCAGCGTCACCGATACCAGAGCGGACGCGTCGTCTTTTTCCATGCCCCAGTTCTTGTACAGTGCCAGCAGACCCTGGGCTCCGGCACAGATGGTGCCGCCCACAAGAAAGGCCCGTATACAATCCTTGGCCAAAGGGGATTTTTTGGCGCGGGCGTTCACATATTTTTTGTAGTTCTCACTGTCCGTGTGCATAATCGGTGTTCCTCCGTTTCCTCAAGTCAATCATAGCATCTCCCCGCCGCGGGCGGACTATGCGTAAAAATTTTATGAATTATTCATGGTTTGTTTGAGAAGTAACGGGGGGATTGTAGTATACTGTATGCAGAAGTACATAGAAGGAGTGAGACCATGTCTTTTTTCAACAATCTGAAGAAAAATCTGAATACTGCCGCCAACTACACCGTGCAGAAAACGGGCGAGGTCACCGAAACGGCCAAAATCCGTCTGGATATTCGTACCCAGAACGTGCGTCTGTCCAAGTGCTTTGAGAACATCGGCCGCACCTACTATAAGAATATGAAGGAGAACGGCGAGGCCGTGTCCGAAGAATTGGATGCGTACATTCTGGAAGCGGACGGCATCAAAGCGGAGATCGCTGTGCTGAGAGGCGAGTTGGCAAAGGCCCAGGGCTGCGTAATCTGCCCCGCTTGCGGCGCGCAGATCAGCAACAAATCCATCTACTGCCCCCTCTGCGGCGTGAAACTGGAGGAGGAATCCCAGCCCGAGGAGGAATCCGAAGCCGTGAAAGAAACGGCGGAGGAAGCCCCCGCATCCACGGAAACCGAGGAATAATCCACATAAAAGGCGCATTGCAGGATGCGCCTTTTTCCATAGATAACCTTGACGGGACGGCCGTTTTGGTCTATACTTATCTCATGCTGTAACGGAAGGCGGAAAAGCGATGGATAAAAAAGACGAGATCATTTCCATGCAGTTGGATCTGATTCGCTCCATGACGGAGAACAATATGCGCCGGATCGGCGGCGATCTGTGGGGCAGTGGCCGCGGGAAGTCGGAAAATCCCGTGAAGGATGCCGCGCCCGCATCGGATATTCCCAAGAACGCACCGCAGACCGAGGTAAAAAAAGAAACGCCCCCGGCGGCGGAGGAAATCCCGCCGAAGGAGGATATGGAGACGCTGAAGGCGGAGCTGGCCGGCTACATCGGGCTGGCCGCCGTGAAAGCGGAGGTAGAAAATCTGATCAATATGGCCACGGTGTACCGGATGCGGAAGGAGCACGGTCTGCCCACAGCGGATCTGTCCCTGCACATGGTATTCTCCGGCAATCCCGGCACGGGCAAGACCATGATCGCCCGCTTTATGGCGCGGGTGTATCATTCGCTGGGCATCCTTTCCAAGGGACAGCTGGTGGAGGTGGATCGGAGCGGCCTGGTGGCGGGATATGTGGGCCAGACGGCCATCAAAACCGCCAAAGTGCTGGAGCGGGCCAAGGGCGGCGTCTTGTTCATCGACGAGGCATATACCCTGACCTCCAAGGAGGGAAACGATTTCGGTTACGAAGCGGTGGATACCGTGCTGAAAGCCATGGAGGACAACCGGGACGATCTGGTGGTCATCGTGGCCGGATATATCGATCGGATGGAGACGTTCATCGATTCCAACCCGGGACTCCAGTCCCGCTTCAATAAATACCTGCACTTCGCCGATTACACCGGGGAGGAGATGGCGGATATATTCCTCATGCAGTGCGAGAAGAACTGCTACAGGCCGGATGAGGATGCCATGGATGCTATGCGGGAGTATCTGCACATGGCCTCTGAGGCGGCGGGTGAGTTCGGCAATGCCCGGGGTGTGCGCAATGTGTTTGAAAAGGTGCTGAGTGCCCAGGCCAACCGGCTGGCATCCATGAAGGAAATCACCCGGGAAGAATTGATGCGCATTACAAAATCGGATGTGCAGATGGCCGCCTACGGCAAAATCGAATAAAAAACAGGCAGCTGCTCGAAGCAGCTGCCTGTGCTATTTATAGGATGGATCACTGGGGATTCTGGTCCTTGACCATAACGTCGTGGGCACCGCCCTCCACGATGGAAACGGCGCTGACCAGCGTCAGACGAGCCTTTTCCTGGAGCTCGGGGATGCTCAAGGCACCGCAGTTGCACATGGTGGAGCGGATCTTGGACAAGGTGGTGGCCAGATTGTCGTGGAGGGATCCCGCATAGGGAACGTAGCAGTCTACGCCTTCCACGAAGGACAGCTTGGATGCGCCGCCCATGTCGTATCTCTGCCAGTTGCGGGCGCGGGCACTGCCCTCACCCCAATACTCTTTCATGTAGCTGCCCTTGATCATCACCTTGTTGGTGGGGCTTTCGTCGAAGCGGGAGAAGGAGCGGCCCAGCATGCAGAAGTCTGCGCCCATGGCCAGTGCCAGCGTGATGTGGTAGTCGTATACGATACCGCCGTCGGAGCAGATCGGAATATAGATACCGGTCTCCTTGTAGTATTCGTCGCGGGCTGCGGCCACCTCGATCACAGCAGTAGCCTGACCGCGGCCGATACCCTTGGTCTCACGGGTGATGCAGATGGAACCGCCGCCGATACCGATCTTGATAAAGTCCGCGCCGGCCTCAGCCAGGAAGCGGAATCCATCGCGGTCCACTACGTTGCCGGCACCTACCTTCACGGTGTCGCCGTACTTTTCGCGGATGAAGGCGATGGTGCGGGACTGCCACTCGGTGAAGCCTTCGCTGGAGTCGATGCAGAGCACGTCAGCACCTGCCTCAACGAGTGCGGGAACGCGCTCCTCGTAGTCGCGGGTGTTGATGCCGGCACCTACCACATACCGCTTCTGGGTGTCCAGCAGCTCGTGGGGATTCTCTTTATGCTGTGCGTAGTCCTTGCGGAATACGAAGGATACCAGATGTCCCTTGTCGTCCACGATGGGCAGGGAATTCAGTTTGTGATCCCAGATGATGTTGTTGGCTTCCTTCAGAGAGGTGCCCTCGGGGGCGGTGATCAGCTTGTCCAGGGGGGTCATGAAGGTCTCTACCTTCTCATCCATGGACATACGGCTGACGCGGTAGTCACGGCCGGTCACGATACCCAGCAGCTTGCCGTTGGGCTTGCCGTTCTCGGTTACCGCAATGGTGGAGTGGCCCAGACGCTCCTTCAGCTCGATCACATCGGCCAGGGTCTGATCGGGGCGGAGGTTGGAGTCGGAGTATACGAAGCCAGCCTTGTGATTCTTTACACGGCGGACCATCTCCGCCTCATCCTCGATGCTCTGGGAGCCGTAGATGAAGGACACGCCGCCCTCTTTGGCGAGAGCGATGGCCATGCGGTCATCGGATACGGACTGCATGATGGCGGAAACCAGGGGGATATTCATAGAGAGAGCCGGTTCCTCACCGCGCTTGAATTTCACCAGCGGGGTTTTGAGAGAAACGTTGGCAGGGATGCAGTTCGCATCGGAATAACCGGGAACAAGCAGATACTCACTAAAGGTGTGGGACAGTTCGTTGTAATAGAAAGCCATAGCAATACTCCTATGAATATATATATTAGAAAGATTATATCACAATCGTTGGCAGAATACAAGATGACAAAACCACCATTTTTTGCAGAAAATCAAAAATATTTTTCCATCAGTTTGCGAAAAACGGATACATATACAAAAACAGCATACAGAGGGATGCTCCGTATGCTGTTTTGTGATTATCAGATGTCCAACTCAAAGATAGCCTTGTCGTCAAAGGTGGTGGGATACTTCTTGTTGATGGCAGCGCTGTCCTCGGAGTACTTGGCGTTCTTCAGAGCGTTGTCTGCCTGTACGTGCCAAGCGATGTCGCCCTCGCCGGCGAAGTACATGATGTGGTAGCCGTAATCGGACTCCACGATGCCGGTGTCGCCGACCTTGCGGCCCTCTTCGTAGATCCACGCGTCAAAGTTCTCTACCATCTCGCCCTTGCCCACGTTCTCGTACAGACCGCCGTTGGTGTTGGAGCCGGTGTCTTCGCTGTACTCCTCAGCCATAGCCGCAAATGCATCCTCCAGTGCGCTGACGGCGGTCAGGGATGCCAGCAGTTCCTCTGCCTTAGCCTTGGCAGCCTCATCGGAGCCGTAGGTGTCAGAGGAGAGCAGTACGTGACGTACGTTTACGGTGTTATAGGTGTCCAGGGATGCGGGAGCAACCATAAAGTATGCGGAGTAGGTGGTCTTGTCTTCGCTCACTTCGGTGTATACATCGCCTGCCTTGCGGTCCTTGGCGAAGGCCCACTCGGAAACGGCGTTGTCCTTGACATAAGTTGCCTCAGCGGTGAGAGCGTCCACTTCTGCCTGGATCTTCTCATCGGTGGTTTCCTCGTCACCTGCATAGGTTACATTGCGCAGATAATCGAAAGCGATCTGCTCAAATTCTTCCTGGGTGGCTGCCTTGGCAAACCGATCCAGATAGCCCTGCAGCAGAGTGGCTGTCTTTACGTCGTCCTCGGTGGTGTCCGCGGTTTTCATGTTGATGGAAGCATACTGTGCATACAGCAGCGCGTAGGGATTCTCCGCTACGTACTTGTCGTAGTCTGCCTCACCGTAGCTGTACGCATCGGTGATTTCCTTGCTGCACTTGGAGGCCAGAGCGGAAAGCTCCAGTGCGCGGCGTACGTCTTTCACGTTCACACCCGTGCCAAACATGGCCTGGACGTAGTAGGAAGTGGAAACGCCTGCCTGCTTGGCGGTGGCCTTCATAGTATCGATGGCGTCATCGATCTGCTTGTAGTCCGCTTCATCCAGCGTGATGCCGCGGGCATTTGCCTCCTCGCAGAAAGCGAGGATATTGGAGAGATTGTTCTTTGCGTTGCTGGCAAAGAAGTCAAACCAGGTGGAACCGTCGTTGTACATGGAGCACGCCTGTCCCTTCAGGGATACATTGGTATCGATGGGGAAGTAGTATCCGTAAGTGGAGGCGAATTCCTGATAATAGCTGTTGAAGTAGTAGGAGAATACTGCATTGTCGATTTCATAATTCTCCGTGGTAGCGGAGACGGTACGGCGCAAGAAGAAGCCGTTTGTCACCAGATTGCTGTAGATAACCAGAGAGCCGAGAATGGCTACTACCAGAATCGTGCAGAGAATCGCGAGGAATTTGTTGCGTTTTTCAGTGCCGGAGGCAGCCGTATTGCGTTTAGCCTTGCCCATGAGTAAAAACCATGCCTTTCATTATATGTTATACAGATCAGCGGTCGTGCTTGGATGGCAACGGACTGCCGAAATAAACGGACATACCATATGGCAAGTCCGATAATTGACTTATTATAACACAGTTTTTCTGAAAATGCTATACTTGATTCGAAAATTTACATATAAATTACAAAAAAATCCGCAAAAAATCGTCCCGCCGCGCCGAGTTTACAAAAAACTGTTTATTTTCCCGGGGCGGTGTGCTATACTGATACGGATTATGATATACATAAGGAGAAAAAGGCAGTATGAAACCGGAAAAAGCGTGCGGTCTCTCAGGCCGTCTGGGCCGTGTGGGCGGTCAGGCGGTCCTGGAGGGCGTGATGATGAAAAGCGGCGATCGTACCGCGCTGGCTGTCCGCGATGAGGCGGGACAGATCCGCACCTCTGTGGACACCCATGTTTCTATACGGAAAAAATATAAATTCTTGAACATCCCCCTGGTGCGCGGCGTGGTCAACTTTGTGGAGACTATGCTGCTCAGCTACAATACATTGATGCAGTCGGCGGATATGCTGGGCATCGATGATGCGGCGGAGGATACCAAATTCGAGGCATGGCTTCGCTCCAAGTGGGGCGATAAATTCATGGGCGTGCTCATGGGCATCGCCACCGTCCTCGGTCTGGTGATCGGATTGGGCTTGTTTTTGTACCTGCCTGCCCTGGTTACCAAATGGTTGGATTCCCTTCTGGGCGGCATCGGCTGGTTCCGCAATCTGATTGAGGGCGTGATGAAGATCGCCATTTTTGTGGCGTATATTGCCCTCTGTTCGCTGATGAAAGAAATGCGCCGTACCTTTGAGTACCACGGCGCGGAGCATAAATCCATCGCCTGCTATGAATCCGGCATGGAATTGACCCCCGCCAATGCGGCAAAATGCACCCGTTACCATCCCCGCTGCGGCACCAGCTTCCTCTTCGTGATCCTGATTCTCTCCATTCTGGTGAATTCGCTGATCTCCTGGGAGAATCTGGCCCTGCGCGTGGTTTTGAAGATTCTGCTCCTGCCTGTGATCGTGGGTCTGGGCTTTGAGTTCATCATGTATGCAGGCAAGCACACCAATTGGTTTACCCGCCTTCTGTCCGCCCCCGGATTGTGGATGCAGCGCATCACCACCCGTGAGCCGGACGAATCCCAATTGGAGATCGCCATTGCCGCCATGAAACTGGCTATGCCGGATGAGTTCCCCGAGGATACATCCGAGGCGGCATCCGAGGAAGCACCGACGGAAAGTGCCCCCGAGAACGAATGACACTGCTTGACATCCAGCGCCGACTGCGCGCTGTGGGAATTGAGGAGGCCGCGTGGGAAGCGCGGCTTCTTGCCGCCCGCTATACGGGCTTGTCCGATGCCCGCCTGCTTCTGATGCGGGAGGAGGAATTGACCGCCCCCGGCCTGGAAGAAGCCGTGCGGCGGCGGGAGAGTCGGGAACCCCTTCAGTATATTCTGGGGGAGTGGTCCTTTATGGGACTGTCCTTTGCACTCAGCCCCGATTGCCTGATCCCCCGGCCCGATACGGAAACGCTGGTGGAATACGCTTTGCGGCATTTGCCGAAAAACGCCCGCGTGGCGGATCTGTGTACGGGCAGCGGATGCATCGGCATCGCTCTGGCCCATTATCGTCCGGATATTACCGTCACGGCGGTGGATCTGTTTCCCGAAACGGCCCGGATGGCCGAAAAAAACGCCCATCGGCTGGGCGTGGCCGACCGCGTTGCCGTGATAGTGGGCGATGTAACCAAGGAAATCTTCCCCGCGGGGGAAATCTTCGACGCCATCGTGTCCAATCCCCCCTATATTACTATCGAGGAAATGCAGACGCTGGCGCCCGAGTTGGCCTTTGAGCCCCGAGCGGCTTTGACGGATGAAGGAAACGGCCTGTCCGTGATCCGCGGTGTTCTGGATACCGCGTCCCGGGTGCTGTTCCCGGGCGGCCGTTTGCTGATGGAATTCGGCGCCGCCCAGGGAGAGAGCGTCACCCGCATGGCGCAGGCATATTCTTTCTCGGATATTCATATTCTCAAAGATGCCGGTGGCCATGACCGCGTGCTGGCGGCGCGCCGCCCGGCAAAATCTGACGGACTGTGAGGATTATACACTTATGAAGAAAATACAGCTTTGCGTGCTGTTCGGCGGCCGCTCCTCCGAGTATGAGGTGTCGCTGAAATCGGCGTATTCCGTTCTGACCCATGCGGATCCGGACAAATACGAGATTCTGCCCGTGGGTATCACCAAGGAGGGCGCCTGGTACTACTACACCGGCTCCTATGAATCCGTCCGCGACGGCAGCTGGTGTGCGGATACGTCCGCCCTCGATCGCGTGGCACTGGATCTGGCCAGCGGCCGGAGGGAGTTCTGTCGGTTCGCTCAGGACGGCGGTGTACATACCTTGCCGGCGGATGTGGTGTTCCCCGTGCTGCACGGATCTTACGGCGAGGACGGCACCGTGCAGGGCATGCTGTCCCTGGCGGGCATCCCCTTCGTGGGATGCGGTTCCGCCTCGGGCGCGGTGTGCATGGATAAGGTGTTCACCAAGCAGATCGTTCGTACTACGGGCATTCGCCAGGCGGAGTGCGTGATTCTGTACCGGGATACCTGGGATGATGCAGCGGCCAAGGCGTTGGCCGACCGGGCTGAGGAGCAATTCGGCTATCCTATGTTTGTCAAGCCGGCCCGTGCCGGATCTTCCGTGGGCGTGTCCAAAGCGCGGAACCGGGAGGAGTTCATGGCTGCTGCCGAGATCGCTTTCCGGGAGGACAGCAAGGTGCTGGTGGAAGAAGCCATCGACGGCCGGGAGATTGAAGTCGCGGTGCTGAACGAGGGCACTGCCTATACCGTGTCCGATTGCGCCGAGATTGTCACCGGCGCGGATTTCTACGATTACGAAGCCAAATACCAGAGCAGCGCATCGGGCTATCACATCCCTGCCCGCCTGCCCGAGGACGTGCGGGATCAGGTGCGCCGCTGTGCGGAGACTATCTTCCGCGTGCTGGATTGCCGGGGTTTGTCCCGGGTGGATTTCTTCGTCAACGACCGGGGCGACATCGTGTTCAACGAGATCAATACACTGCCCGGATTTACGTCCATCAGTATGTATCCGAAACTGATGATGCATACGGGCATGACCTACAGCGAACTGATCGACCGACTGGTCGCATCGGCTATGTGAGAATTATAGGGTGAGCGGCCAAACGCTCACCCGTTTTTTATAGAATCCGGCTTTTCTGCAATTGCCGTTTTGCAGTTTGGTGAGGACCGAATTGCAGGTGACAAGTATCGTCACCGACGTGGATTTTGTGATTTTTGCACAAAAAAAGTTTTCCACGGGATTTTTTGGAAAAATGCGTGCGGGAAGCAAAAGTTTTCAACAGTTTGTGGGAAAGTCTGTGGAAAGCAAGCAAAATCAAGGGGTTTTTACGAGTTTTCCACAGGGAAAACTCCCTTTTTCTGTGGAAAACTTTTTTGATTTCGTTGGGAAACGATTGCGGGAATTGTCTGAATAGAGAAAAACAACAAAAATGAGAAAGGCTCTTGACAGCCGAAAATGCATCATTTCATGCAAAACCGTCTGATCCTGCCGAACGAAAGCGGGAAATATCCGTCTGCATGCCCGACGGCAAAAAAAGCGACACGCTCTCGCTTCCGCACAACCCCGGCGTGGTCAGTTGTACAGAAGGGAGAAACGTGTCTGCCACTATAGTATATGTCATGGCCGCCCATTTATTCACTGAATGGCCTGCACAAAATTCTCGGGCACTTGCCCGTTTTGTTGGAATTATAACTGCCTGCATGGCAAGTGCATTAGTATCGCCGACGGATCTGCATTTCCCGGCGGTGGGCTTCAAAAAGTACATAGGCCACGCTGAACAGTATGATAAATACAATCACCGCGCGGAAGAACCGCCCGGATGTAAAATCCTTGATCTGCTGCAGCAGATGGAGAAACTCGCTCCGGGAAACGGAGGCGGTGGCGATCAGATCGGTGGATCCCAGAATTTCCTCGCCGTATGTAGCGGTGACCGTGCCGTACACGGTGCCCTCCTGTACGGGGGCGGTCAGGGATTCGTCGTAAGTGGTGTAGGTGATGTGGAGATCCTCCGGATTGTAATCCGTGGGCAAATACCGGGTGATGGATTCCGCCGGCACCAGCGTGACGTAATCCACCGTGGAGGACAATGCCACAGACAACTCGCAAATCCGCTGTTTCTGGGACAGCACCTCGATGTATGCATAGGAATCGAAGGCATAATCCAGAAGCACCTCGGCGTTTGCGTAGCTGAAAATATCCTCGTCGGTGCTTTCCGCGTTCATGATGACACACAGATAACTCAAATCATCCCGCCGGGCCACGGATACCAGACAGTATCCCGCCTGCTTGGTGTAGCCGGCATTCATGCCCAGGGAACCGGAGTACAGATAATTCGGCTCGTAAAAGCGGGAGATCTGCCCGTTCCGGTTGTACAGATTCCGGTAGTCGCTCTTGTTGGTGGCTTCCATTACGTACTTGGGCAGGGAGGTGATCTCCAGGAATCCGGGCAGGGAATAGGCATACTTGGCGATGGCGGCGGTGTCCGCCACGGTGGTTACCATGGCCTCGCTGTGCATGCCCGTGGGATTGGTGTAGAAGGTGTTGTAGGCGCCCAGGTACTGGGCCTTTTCGTTCATCTCCTCCACAAAATCGTCTACCGAGCCGGCAATCTCCACCGCCAGCACCTGTGCCGCGTCGTTGGCACCATTGAGCAGAAGACCGTGAAGCATATCGTTTACGGTGACGATTTCCCCTACCTTCAGACCCATATTGTTGCCGACCACCTTGTTCAGCATCTCGGCAGTGACGGTGATGGTCCGATCCGGCGTGTCCCCCAGGGCTTCCATGGCCAGAATACCCGTCATCAGTTTGACGGTGGAGGCGGGATAGATGCGCGCATCGGGATTCCATTCGTACAGAAGGGCATCGTTCTCGAAATTATACAAATATGCCCCGGCGGCTCCCGCCATCTCCGGAGGAGTGGCGGCGTGGACGGGGGCAATCAGACAGGGCAATAACAGAATCACGGCCATCATGCCTTGCAGGATGGCGAGAAATCGTTGTTTCATGGGATTGTCCTCTCACAAAAAAGGATGGGCGGCAAAATATGCCCGTGCGTTCCCGATATCGGCCTCGATGGCTTCGCGAAGCGCATCGATGGAACCGAAGCGCATCTCATCCCGCAGGCGGGTGAGAAACTCCACGCGGATGGATTCGCCGTACAGAACGCCGTCGAAATCCATGATGTGGGTCTCACAGTTCACATGGCCGTCGCTGACTACGCTGGGGCGCACGCCCACATTGGCCACGCCCATATAGCGGGCGCTGCCGACGGTGCAGATGCAGGCATAGATCCCGTGCCGGGGAACGATATGCCCGACAGGGAAATCCTGGTTGATGGTGGGCAGACCGATTGTCCGTCCCAGTTGTTTTCCGTGCCGTACGGGAAAGCACACGGAAAACGGCCGGCCCAGCAGGGCGGCGGCCCTATCCATATCGCCCGCCTCCACAGCGGCACGGATGCAGGTGGAGGATACCACCAGATCCCCGTGCATTACCGGATCAACCACGGTGAGGGGAATGTCTCCCTCGGACAAAATGGACTGCAATGTGCGGCAGTCTCCCGCACCGCCCCGGCCGAAGCGGAAATTGAATCCGCAGACCACGGCGGCACAGCCCAGCTTGTCCCTCAGATACGTCCGGGCAAATTCCTCCGGGGACAGATCCCTAACCGCGGAAAACTCCTCCAGAATGGCAAAATCCAACCCGGCGTTTGCGAATTGGCGCAGTTTTTCCTCCGCGGTGGTCAGCGCAGGCACATCCGCCACTTCCTTGGCCAGCGTGGTGAATGTCCACGCACCGGCCAGACAGCCGGGGATTGTTTCGGCCGCCGTCCGGGCGGCGGCCAGCAGGCGGCGATGGCCCGTGTGTACCCCGTCAAAATTCCCCAGAGCCAGAGCGATGGGAGTATCGGGCAGGGACATCGGTATCCTCTCCGGCAAACGGTAAATCGTCATAAACGCCTCGTGGGGGATCAGATGCCCAGATAATTGCGCACCAGCGCGCCCATCAGCTCATCCCGGTCGATGCGGCGGATCAGACTGCGGGCGTTTTTGTAGTTGGTGATGTAGGTCGGATCCTCAGAGAGTATGTATCCGACCAGCTGATTGATGGGGTTGTATCCCTTTTCGTTCAGGGCTTCGTACACGGTGGAGAGTATCATTCGCAGCTCCCGATCCTTTTCGTCGCGGATCGAGAAGGTTATGGTTTTTTCATTGTCGTTCTTCGGCATGGTGCTGACACCTTTCTTACAAAAAGTATTCAATAAGTATTATACCCCGTTATCCCGTGAAATGCAAGAGCCGTGCTCTGCTTATGCAATATTTTTTTTATCGGAGCCAAAAATGGACGGAGAATCGCTCCCCAAATCCGTGAAAATTGTGAACAATGCCATTGACACAATATACAGATTTGTGGTATAATTGTCATGGTAGTTTGGACAAATGCCATATTTTTTGCTTGAGAATGCGGGCAATCCACCGAAAATTGGTGTAATCACACCGTTTCCCCCATATTGCGGACAGGAGGATGCAGATGGAACTTTTTCATAAAATTCTCGTCACATCCGCAAAGGGCGGAATCGGAAAGTCCACCGTGGCCCTCGGTGTGGCCGCCGCTTTGTCCCGGGAGGGACGGCGGGTGCTTCTTGTGGATTGCGACGCGGGTAACCGATGCCTGGATCTGATGCTGGGCGTGGAAAACAGCGTCCTGTACGATCTGTTCGATGTCTACGAGGATCGCTGTGCCCCCGGGGAAGCATTTTTGTCCTGTCCTGGACTGCCCAATCTGGTGTTCTGCCCCGCGCCGGCCGATCCCTTTACGGATCTGGATGCCGATCGGTTTTGCGGAACGCTTGCCTCGCTGACGGAGGCATCCCATGCGGAATTTGTAATCTGCGATACCGCCGGTCTGGGCGATACGGTGCGAGCCATTGCCTCCGGCTTTGCGGACGGCGCCATGATTATCGCCACCCAGCAGCCTGCCTCCATCCGATCCGCTGAGCGGACCGCCATGTATGTGGAGGAACTGGGCGGCATTCCTTGCCGACTGGTCATCTCCTGCTTTGAGGAGAGGGCGGCGGAGGACGGCATCCGCGCCGGTCTGATCGAGATCATTGACCGTACCCACGTCCGCACGCTGGGCGTTGTGCCCAAGGATCGGACGCTGCTTCTGAGTCAGGAAACGGGGGAATTGCCGAAGGAAACCGCCAAATCGGCCAGAGCCTTTGCCAATATCGCAAATCGGATTCTGGGGAAGGACGTGCGGCTGTTCTCCGGTATGCGGAAAATACGCACACAGCGGGTTTTGTAACATAGTCTATCATACTGTCAGCAGTAGAAATAAATGAACGAATAAGGAGTGAAGCGGAAATGGAAATCGCATTGATTGCCGATGATACCAAAAAAGAATTGATGACGCAGTTTTGTATCGCATACTGCGGGATTTTGAGCAAGCACAATTTGTGCGCCACCGGTACCACGGGCAAGTACATAGAAGAAGCCACCGGGCTGAAAGTGGAAAAAATGTTGTCCGGTGAGCATGGCGGCGAACAGCAAATTTCTTCCCGCGTCGCTTACAACGAGATCGACGTGCTTCTGTATTTCCGCAGCACCCAGCCCCGCAATACATTCAGCGATGAAGAATACGGCCTTCTGCGTATGTGTGATATCCATAACGTGCCCGTTGCCACCAACATCGCTACGGCGGAAGTGCTTGTGTGCGCGCTGGATCACGGAGATCTGGACTGGCGTGAGATCGTGAATCCCAAGTCCGATTACAACCGCCGTCGCCGCGGAATGGGCGTTTGATACCGATGTTTCTGCCGCCGAGGGGAATCCCTTCGGCGGTTTTTGATGGAATGAAGGAGACTTGTATATGAAAGATACAGAACGGCTCAGAGCCAAAGGCGCGGCGGCCGTGGAGATTTTGCGAGGGTTGTATCCTGACGCGGAGTGTTCCCTGGAGTCCGGGGGCGATCCCTGGCGGCTGCTGGTCATGGCCCGTCTGTCCGCCCAGTGTACTGACGAGCGGGTGAACATCGTCTGCCGGGATCTGTTCCGGGAGATCCCCGATGCACAGGCTATGGCCGATGCTCCCCTTGCGCAAATTGAGGAGTTGATCCGCCCCTGCGGACTGTTTCGCACCAAGGCGAAAAGTTTGAAGGAATCCGCCGCCATGCTTCTCACCACCTACGAGGGGCGCGTGCCGGATTCCATGGAGGAACTACTGTCCCTGCCCGGCGTGGGCCGGAAGATCGCCAACCTCCTTTTGGGGGATATTTATAAAAAAGGCGGCATCGTGGCGGATACCCACTGCATCCGCATCTGCGGCCGGATCGGCTTCTATCCCGAGGAGTTGAAGGATCCCCTCCGGGTGGAGCGGATCCTTACCCCGGTGATTCCCGTTTCGGAGCAGTCGGATTTCTGCCACCGCATCGTCCATTTCGGGAGGGAGATATGCACCGCCCGCTCCCCGAAATGCGAGGATTGTCCCATGCGGGAGATTTGCGATCATAATAAATAAGTACATAAAAAGCCTCCCGGCAGGGAGGCTTTTTTGCGTGTAGGGAGCGTCAGTTACCCGGTGTGACCGAAATCTTCACAGGAACATCATCTGCAGCAGCCGGAATAAGACTTACACCGATCTCATATCGCTTATTCGGCTCCAACTTCATTTCCACGGTGGCGCCGGGCAGAATATCCACGTTCGTGTAAGGATTGCCATCGGCCGCGCTTTGGATAGAAGTATCTTTCAGCCACACCACAAGTGTGCTGATGCCACTGCCTTCGTAGTGAGCGGTAAGGGTGAATTTTCCGGTAGGAGAGGTGATTTTTTCTCCGGTGAAGAGGATGTCCGTGCTCCCGGCTGGGACGGTGCAATGAATCTGGTATCCCACAAAGTCGGACGGTTGTTTCTGGCATCCGACCAGACCAAACAGACAGATTATGATGATAAGAATTGCCGTAAACTTTTTCATATAATCTTCCTTTTACGTTAGATTTGGGATGTACCACTATTGGAGTCTTTTGACTGAATAATTTTCACAAGGTTGTATATATGATACGGAATATACAGCACTATACCAACATAAATAATGCAGGCAAATGTCAGTGGCCACAAAACGGAGGCAATTATTTTAAACAGGGTTTTCCTCTTGGAGAAAAAATTTACAGCCAACACAATTGATGAGAATACTATGCTGAAACCAAACCCGCCGATAGAACCGAAAAGCAGAAATTGTTCTGCTTTGCTGTAGGGAAGACTGCCTACCATACTGCCAATAAGACCATACAGCACAAAACCGGATATTAAAATACATAATGTTGCGATTAAAAATTCTATTCTGCTTTTTCTACTCATTTGAACCTCCTAATTCTCATCTCTCAAAGGCTGATTTTTTTCTCCTCTCACATATCCGCCAGCAAACACTGCACCACCTCCGCGGAGCGGGCGGCGGCCATTTTTACGAAAGTGGGATAATCCATGGGAGAATCCTCGTTTCCGCCGTCGGAGATGGCACGTACCACCACGAAGGGAACGTGATTCACCGTGCACACGTGTCCGATGGCGGCGCCCTCCATCTCGCAGGCGATGGCGCCGAAGGTATCCCGGATGTAGGTCTTCTTCGCCGCATCCGCCACAAATACGTCGCCGGAGGCGATGGTGCCCCGCAGCCAGTTGCCGCCCGTCTTCTCAATGGCGGCGCAGACCGCGTCCGCCAGATCGGTGTCGGATGGCATATGTACAATGTTCAAACCGGAGATCAGCCCCACGGGATCGCCCAGGGGAGAGGTGTCCATATCGTGCTGGACCACGTCATCCGCCACCGCGATGTCCCCAACAGACAGCTTGTCCGTCAACGTTCCGGCCACGCCGGTGTTGATGATCTTCGTGGCGCCGAAGCGCAGAATCATGGTCTGGGCGCACATGGCCGCAAACACTTTGCCCACGCCGCAGACGGCCAGCACCACATCCTGCCCGTGCAGGGATCCGGTGTGAAATTCGATATCGGAGACAATCTCCGTTTTTTTATTGTCCAGGGCGGCGGCAAGGGCCTCCATTTCTACCCGCATGGCACCGATGATGCCGATGATTTCATTTCTCATAACGGAATGTGATCTCCTTTTTCTCATTCAGTACGGTAAGATAGGCGGTGCACTCCCGCTTGGCATCCGAAAGATCCAGATCCAGATAGTTGCCGCATTCCTTGCGGGATGCACCAAACACTTCGCCCTCATGGGCAAGGATTTTCTCCAACGTGGATTTCACCACAGCGAGCACCGTTTCTGGGGACTGATTGCGCACCAGAAGATAAAATCCCGTGCGGCAGCCCATGGGACCGAAATAGATCACATCGTCCGCGATGTCGCTGTTGCGGACATAGGTGGCAAACATGTGCTCCACGGAGTGCATGGTGCGACAGTCCATATACTCCCCGCCGTTGGGGGTTCGTGTGCGCAGATCGTAGGTGGTGATGTCTCCGTCCACCCGGGAGATGTAGATGCCGGGGATCAGAAAATCGTGATCCACCGTGAAGCTGGTGATGCGTCTGATGTCTTTCATACAATACCTTTCCTGTCGATACCGATTGTATACCTATTATATACTTTATCCCACCCACTTGCAAGTGCTTTTTCACTTCATCGGAACAGCGAAGCAATATATCCGCTGTCGTGGGCGGCCCGATGGATCATCTTGTTTACCTCCGCCCCGCAGAGCAGGATGATCATGCAGAAGTATACCCACAGCATCATAACGAGAAGAAGCGCCAGACCGCCGTACAGATAGGATGCCCGGGGAAAATAGCGGATGTATAGAGAATAAATGAAAGAAAACATCATCCATCCCCCGGCGGACAGAACCGCGCCTGGGAAGACCACCGGGCGATCTTCTTCCGTGTAGGCGCGGGACAGAATCAGCCGGTGGAACAGCGTGAAAAACAGGGACAGAATCCCGAAAACGGCCAGCCCGCGGGCGTTCATGATCCGCGTCAGCGGTGTCTCCAGTGCCGGAAAGTGATGCATCAGCGTGTCGGCGATCTGCACGCCGAACACCAGAAGAATCTGGGTGGCCAGCAGAAGCACAATGAATCCCGCCGTGTACAGAAAAGAACGCAGCACGTCCCGGATGAACCCGCGGCTTACGTCCACTTCGTACACGCCCGCGATCCCCCGCTCCAGGGCGGCCATGCCCCGGGATGCACTCCACAAAGCCGTCACGGCGGTGACGGACAGAAGGGGAATGCTCCCCTCATTGGCCAGGGAATCCACCACAGAGCGAATCAGCGGGAGCAGATCCCGCGGAATCACGTTCTGTATCAGATGGAGAATTTCGTTTACGGAAAGGGGGAAGAATACCTGGGAAACGCTGAGGAGCAGCATCAGAAACGGGACAGCGGACAAAAGCAGAAAAAAGGAAGATCCGGCGGCGAACACGGTGATCTGATCCCGCTTCAGAAGGCGGGAGATGTGGACGATAAACCGGACGCAGGACCGCAGACGGATGACGGAGGAATGGGTTTTCTTGGGCATGTTCGGACACGGCGACCTTTCTGTGACGTTTGGGGATAGTATATGGAAAATCCGGCAAAAACATGATTGGTCCCCCGCGGGCCATGCTTGACATGGGATGGCGGAGTTGGTACAATATACATAGATCCGGGATAAGTTTTATCCCGGGATACTCAGAATATGCAGGCAGGATCCTGCGGGGCAGGGGGAAAAGATATGTTTACAATCGGATGTCACGTGTCCGTGTCCGGCGGCTATGAGATGATGGGCAAAACCACTCTGGCCATCGGCGGCAATACGTTTCAATATTTCACAAGGAATCCCAGAGGAAGCCGGGGTACCAAAACGCCCTCGGCGGCGGATGTGGCGGCACTGCGCGCCTTGATGGAGGAGCATCACTTCGCACCCGCCTTGGCCCATGCGCCTTATACCTACAATCCCGCCTCCAAGGAGGAGAATATCCGTCAGTACACGCGGGACGCCATGGCGGAGGAACTCCGCTTTCTGGAATCCCTGCCGGGCTCGCTGTACAATTTCCATCCCGGATGCCATGTGGGCCAGGGGATGGAGGTGGGCATCGCCCAGGTGGCGGAGCTGCTGAACGCTATCGTTCTGCCCGATCAGTCCACTACGGTATTGCTGGAGACCATGGCCGGCAAGGGCACGGAGATCGGCGGCAAATTTGGGGAGCTTCGCGCCATTATCGATCAGGTGCGTCCCGAGATCCGCCACAAGATCGGCGTGTGCCTGGACACCTGCCACATCAGCGACGGCGGATACGATATCGCCGGAGATACCGACGGGGTGGTGGAGGAGTTCGACCGCGTGATCGGTCTGGATCGGCTGCGTGCCATCCACCTGAACGACTCCAAAAATCCCCTGGGCGCTCATAAGGATCGCCACGAGAAGATCGGCGAGGGATTTTTGGGGATTGAGGGTATCACCCGCATCATCTGCCACCCGAAACTGCGTCATCTGCCTTTCTATCTGGAAACGCCCAACGAGATCGACGGATACGAAAAAGAAATCGCACAGCTGAAGGGGATCCGAGGGGAAAAATAAGTGAAAACGAACGTGGAAAAAATCGCATCCCTGGCCAAAATCGGCGTGGATGCGTCGCACCTGAAACGGCTGGAGAGGGATGTCCCCGTGATTTTGTCTATGGCGGATACGCTGAAGGACGGCGGCACCCATGCATCGGCCGCTTCCCCGGTGGGATTGGGCGATCTGCGGGCGGATATACCCGTGGAGCACACACCGCCGGATCTGTCGGCGTTATCCAAACACGAAAAGGACGGATTTGTGTGCGTGGCGCGCACGGTGGGGGAATCATGCTGAGAGAATACAGAGATCGTTTGCGCCGGGGGGAGATTACCTCCCGGGCACTGACAGAGGCGGCTCTCGCCCGTATCGGGGAGTCAGAGCCGTCTCTCCATGCGTTTATTACGATATGTGAAGATACAGCACTGTCGGCCGCCGACGCGGCAGATCGGCGGATCGCCGCGGGCGATGCGCCCCTTTTGTGCGGCATCCCCATGGCGCTGAAGGATAACATCTGCACTTCGGGCATCCGTACCACCTGCGCATCCACTATGCTGGACGAGTTCGTTCCGCCCTACAGTGCCCATGCGTGGGAGTGTCTGCAGGCAGCGGGGGCTGTGCTCCTCGGCAAAACCAATATGGATGAGTTCGCCATGGGCTCGGGCAATGAAACCTCGGCCTTCGGTATCTGCCGCAATCCCCACGATCCCGCCCGGGTGGCGGGCGGCAGCTCCGGCGGCAGTGCCGCCGCGGTGGCATCGGGGGAGGTTCTGTACGCCCTCGGATCCGACACAGGCGGCAGTGTCCGCGTGCCCGCATCCTACTGCGGCGTGGTAGGGATCAAGCCCACCTACGGACGGATCTCCCGCCGGGGGCTGATCGCCTTTGCCTCCTCCCTGGATCAGATCGGCGTGATGACCAAAACGGTGGAGGACAGTGCTCTGGTGCTGGCCGCCATCTGCGGACGGGATCCGCTGGATGCCACCTCCGCCGATCGGGCGGTGGATTTTCTGGATGTTATGCCCCATGTGCGGGGCATGCGCATCGGCGTGTGCGATATCGCGGGGGATGCGACCTCGGCGGCGGTGCGGGATATGTATGCCCGGGCACAGGATCTGCTGAGACAGTTGGGGGCGGAGATCGTCCCCGTGACCATGCCCTCCTGCGAGGAGGCCTATGCGGCCTATTATCTCATTTCCGCCTGCGAGGCATCCTCCAATCTGGCCCGGTACGATGGCATCCGCTACGGACGGGCGGGGAAGGGAAATACCCCGGAGGAGATGTTCCTCGACGCCCGCTCCCATTTCGGGAACGAGGTGAAGCGTCGTCTGCTGGCGGGCACCTATGCGCTGGCGGCCCAGGGACGGGCGGAAAGTTACGACCGGGCCCGGCAGATGCGGGAGCGGATCGTGTCCCATATGGGCGATCTGTTCACCCGGTGCGATCTGATCCTGACCCCCACCGCGGCGGATACGGCCTACCCCGTCGGCGCCCATGACGAGGACGCCATCGCCTACCGCTACTGCGATACGTTTACTACCGTTCCGTCTCTGGCCGGACTGCCGGCCATTACCATCCCCGGCGGGACGGATGACGGACTGCCACTGGGCCTGCAGATTATCGCACCCCGCTTCCGGGAGGATTTGCTTTACCGGGCGGCCTTGGCGCTGGAGGAGGCCATCGGCTATGAAGTATGAAATGATCGTGGGACTGGAAGTCCATGCGGAGCTGAAGACCCGCACCAAAATATTCTGCTCCTGCCGTACGGATTACGGCGCATCCCCCAACAGCCAGATCTGCCCTGTGTGCCTCGGTATGCCGGGCACCTTGCCCATTCTGAACCGCCGCGCGGTGGAGTTGGGCATCGCGGCGGGCATCGTCACTCACTGCGCCATTGCGCCGGTGTCCCGCTTTGACCGGAAGAACTACTTCTATCCCGATCTGCCCAAGGGCTATCAGATCACCCAGTACGAGGAGCCTTTGTGCCGAAACGGCTATCTGGAGATCCCCTGTGGGCAGGGAATGAAGCGGATCGGTATCACACGGATCCATCTGGAGGAGGACGCGGGCAAACTGCTCCACGGTGAGGACGGTACCCGCATCGATTATAACCGGGCGGGCGTGCCGCTGATCGAGATCGTGTCCCAGCCGGACATCCGATCCGCCGAGGAGGCCAAGGCCTACCTGACGGCATTGCGGGAGCGGCTGGTCTTCGCCGATGTGTCCGATTGCAAAATGAACGAAGGATCCCTGCGGTGTGACGTCAATCTGTCCGTGCGCCCGGTGGGCGAGGCGACCTTCGGTACTCGCACGGAGATCAAAAATATCAATTCCATCGCTTTTGTGGGCCGCGCCATCGCCTGCGAATTCGATCGCCAGGTGAAGATTCTGGAGGAGGGCGGCGTGATCCGTCCCCAGACCCGGCGGTATGACGAGGACAACGACTGCACCGTATTGATGCGGGAAAAGGAAAGCGAAGCGGATTACCGCTATCTCCCCGAGCCGGATGTGCCGGCCGTTGCCGTCCGCGAGGACGATATTGCCTGCGTGCGGGATACCCTGCCCGTCATGCCCGATGTGCGGCGGGATCGATACCGCGCCTGGGGCCTGTCCGAGGACTACGGACGGATCCTCACGGAATCCCGGGAACGGGCAGACTATTTTGAGCAGGCCGCGGCCTGCACTCACCACGTCCGCGTGGCCGCCAATCTGCTGATCGGGGAGATTCTGCCCCGCACGGGGGACGATCCCATCGCTCTGCCTCCTGCATCCCTGGCGGAAATTGCCGATATGGCCGGCGACAAGCGGATCAGCAACGCATCCGCCCGCCGCCTGATTCCCCTGTGCGAGGATGGCCGATCCCCCGCCGCCTGCGCGGAGGAGGAGAATATGATGCTCATCACCGACGAGGCGGCGATTGCGGATATGGTGCGCCGTGCCATGGACGAAAATTCCGAGGCCGCATCCCAGTGGATCGCCGGCAAGGATAAGGCCAAGCAGGCCCTGATCGGCGGGGTGATGAAGATCAGCCGCGGGCGGGCGGAGCCCTCCGCGGTAAGTCTCGTTCTGAATCGGATCGCCGGGAAATGACCTGCATGGAAAAATGTTGGAATTTTCCTTGCATAGCGGAGCAAATTGTGATATAATTTTGGATATATTTTTTATTCTATCCATTTTCTTTCGGCGGACAGTGCCGGAAAGGACCATAACATGAAAGAAATTGCAGTAATCGGCTTCGGCGTGGTCGGCGGCGGTGTCGTGTCTTTGATCGATGAGAATGCATCCTATATCCGCGAAGCGGTGGGTGAGGACGTTTCCGTAAAGTATATTCTGGATCTGCGGGATTTCCCCGATTCCCCCTACGCAGATCGGGTGGTGCATGACGCCGAGGTGATCTTCTCCGATCCCGCGGTGTCCCTGGTGGTGGAAACCATGGGCGGCGTGCATCCCGCGCTGGAGTTTTCCTCGAAGGCGTTGGCCTGCGGCAAGCACGTGGTCACATCCAATAAGGAACTGGTGGCCAAGCACGGCGCGGAGCTGATGGCGCTGGCAAAAGAGCACGGCGCGGCCTATCTGTACGAGGCCAGCGTGGGCGGCGGTATTCCCCTGATCCGCTCCATGCGCACCAGCCTGGCCGGTGACCGTATCGATTGCGTCAACGGCATCCTCAACGGAACCACCAACTATATCCTGACCCGCATGCGGGACGGCGGCATCTCCTTTGAGGAGGCGCTGGCCGAAGCACAGGAATTGGGCTATGCGGAGAAGAATCCCGCCGCGGATATCCACGGTCTGGATGCCCAGCGCAAGATTATGATTTTGTGCGCTGTTGCCACCGGATACATCGTGGACGAAAGCAATGTCTATACCGAAACCATGTCCAAGATCACCGTGGCGGATATTGAAGCGGCCCGCCGTCTGGGCGGTGCAGTCCGCCTGATCGGTTCCTTCCGTCGGGAGGAAAAGGGCGTGGCCATCTCGGTCTGCCCCCGCATTGTTCCCGCCGGCAATCCGCTCTCCGATATCAACGACGTGTACAACGGTATGTCCGTGACCAGCCGCCTGACGGGCGATGTGCTGTATTACGGCCGCGGTGCGGGCCGGTATCCCACAGCGGGTGCCGTGATTTCCGACGTAATCTCCGCCTTGAACGGCTCCTATCAGAGGGAATCCAATCGGACGTGGGAGATCGCACCGGCGGATTTTGTGTGCGATTTCGCCGAGAGCCGATCCCGTGTGTACATCCGCGTGTCCGACGCTCCCCGCGGGGAGATTCTGGACAGCGCATCCCTGCTTCTGGGCGATCTGGCGGTTCCCGCCGGTACGCCGGAGGGCAAAACGGAATTTGTCACCGGCATGCTCCCCGAGAAGCAGATCGCCGAGGCAATCCGCTCTCTGCCCGGAACGGTTGAGTCCGTTCTCCGCTTTCTTGCCTGACGGATATTGTCAAAACGCGTCCGCTTGCGTATGATGGTAGCGGAGGGGATGCGGAATGATCAAAAAACTGTACCCGCATTGGCTGCGGGCCATCCATGTCCGTGAGGATATGGTGTGGATTACCATAAAAAACGCGCCGGGCGGCGCGTGGGAGAATATATTGACGGCGGCAGGCGCGGGATTGCTTCTCGGATCTCCCCGGGACGGTTGGCTCCGCGCGGCGGTGTCTGCATCGGATGCCGAACAGATTGCGAAGATGTGTGAGGTGTCCGCCTTGCCGGATATACGCGTTCTGGATATCTACGGCACGGATATGCGGGAAATGGGCTTGCCCATTCTGCGCACGCTGGAGGAATCCGGGGCACAAATCCTGGGCGTGTCCCTGAGCACCCAGCGCATGAGCGCGGCACTCCGTGGGAATTTGCCCGCCATCGATTGGCTGTCGAGCCGTTTTCCTATGGAATTATAAAAGGGACTGTCACAAGTCCGGGAAAATCCCCCGCTTGCGGCAGTCCCCTTTGCGTACATACAATTACTCGGTACATCCCGACAGCGCGGCGCCGATGACGGTGCCGAACTGGGATCGCTTGGGTATGATGAAATTCATGTGGAACATCTTGTTCAGCGTGCCGAACACCTCCGGTGCCCGCTCCACCGTGGTCAGATTGCCGGTCAGAACCACATCGGTCAGACCGTGATTCCGTGCGGCGAACACGGATACCATGCCGATGGTTTCAAACACCAGATTGATCACGCCGAGAGCGATGTCCGCCTTGGTGGCGATGTCGCTGACATTGCCGAAATTGGAGGCGGTCATGGTGTCGGAGAACCCGGGCACGATGTCTGCCTTAGTCAGATCGTTGATCTTCAGATCGATGTGGGACAAATCCCCGTCCTTGGCCAGTGCCTCGATGTGCTCAATGTTGTCCATGCCCAGCATCTTCTTGGACAAGCCCAGAAGCGTGCCGCCGCCCACACCGGTGCCGCCCAGATATTCCGGCTCCATGCCGCGGCGGGCGTGTACCAGCGCGGTGCCCGTTCCCAGACTGGCCACTATGGCACGGTCCAACCCGGACAGATAGAGACCGCCCAGACCGATACAGCGGAACTCCTCCGTCACCTCGCAGGGCAGGGAGTAGATGGGCTTGGTCACGTAGGACGAGCCTACGCCGGTGATCATAACTTTTTCGATATCGGAAAGCGCCAGATTGTTCTGATCGGTGAATTTGCCGAAGGCGCCGTATATGGATGTAATCGGATCGGTGGCGCGGACAAAGAGGGGCTCGATCAGCTGCCGCTTTCCGTCCGTCAGATCGAATCCGCCGATTTTTGTGGTGCTTCCGCCCACGTCAATACCGATAATAACACGGGAACTCATAGTATCCTCCCATCGCAATGGACAATTTTCCCGTTTATTGTATCATATTTTTTCCGAAATTACAATAGTATTCCCAAATACATATCACAAGAGGTATATCATGGAGAATTCAATGAAGGCTGTTCTGGACGCCAAGAAACTGTTTGTCTTTGATATGGACGGAACGATTTATCTGGGAGGCATTCCCTTCGACTTTGCCGTCCGCTATATCAATCACCTCCGCGAAAGCGGCCACCGGGTGCTGTTTTTCACCAACAACGCCTCCCATTCCCAGCGTTTCTATTACGGCAAGCTGGCCCGCCTGGGATTTGATCCCCAACCCGGTGAGATCATGTCCTCCGGTGACGTGACCGCGGCCTTCCTGACCCGCAACCGTCCCGGCAAACAGGTGTATCTCCTCGGTACGCCCGAGTTGTGGGATGAGTTCCACCGGGCAGGTGTTCCCATGATCTGTGACCGGGACGGCAAACTGACCGATCCCGCCGCCAAGGCGGATATCGTGGTCACCAGCTTCGATACCACCCTCACCTACGAAAAGCTGACCCACGCCTGCACCTTCATCCGGGAGGGCGCGGAGTATCTCTCCACCCATCCGGATTTCAACTGTCCCACCGAAACCGGCTTCATTCCCGACAGCGGTGCCATTGCCGCGGCCGTGACCGCCTCCACCGGCGTAACACCCACCTATTTCGGCAAGCCCTACCGGGAGACCGTGGAGATGATCTCCGAGATCACCGGCGTGGCAAGAGAGGATATGTGCATCTTCGGCGACCGGCTGTATACGGATATTGCCACCGGCAAGAAGCATGGCATCACCGCGGTGCTGGTGTTGTCCGGCGAGACGAAGCAGGAGGATGTGGACGCCGCTCTCCCCGAGGAGCGGCCTGACATGATCTTCGGCAATCTGGGCGATGTGGATGCCCTCATGTTCGGCTGATCACACCAGAATATCCCCTGGCCGGATGGGGCAGGGCTTGCCCGTCACCGTTTCCGTGATGGCAGCCGCGGCGTATACTGCCGTGCGCTTGGCCTCATCCAGCGTGTTGCCGCAGGATCCGATCTCAAGCAGCAGGGATCCCGGCAGGTACTGCTGATGGAATCCCGCCCCCCGCAGATTGATGGCCCGGCACAGCGTGTGTGAGTAGTCGGTCATATTTTTCTGAATCTTCAAAGCAAAATTCAGATTTTTTTGCCAATCCGGGTGATTGGCTCCCTTGAAATCCGTCCCCGCGACGATCATGAATTGGGCCGTGCTTTCGCCGTCCACTTCCGTTGCGGGACGGATTTTCGTTTTGTCCGCACGGATCACGGAATCCCTGTGTACATCCAGCACAATGCGGATGGAGGGATGCTCCGCCAGATAGTCCCGCACCGCCGCCGAGGACAGGGCATAGGCATCCGAGTAGGATTCCCGATCGAACATCTCCCGGCAATGCAGAACCGGGATGCCGGCGGCGGCAAAGGTGTCCGCCATGGCCTTGCCCACCGCCACCACATTGGCCGCCGTGTCCGCTGTGCGGAAGGAATCCTCGGGGCGGTAGGTGGTCTGTCCCTCGGCGGCGTAGGATTCGGTGCCGTGGGTGTGCAGAATCAGTATGTAGGGCTCCCCTGTTCCCCCGTAGATTTCCTCCCACGCGGAGAAATCCGCAAAGGGAAGGGGGGCGGCCAGCAGGGCTGCCCCGTCCGGCTCATAGGTGGTTTCGTTGAACGTGGCGAAAATATCCCCGCCCGCACTCAGATCCGCCGTGTGGATCGGATAGGGGCCCGCGGGAGCGGCGGGAGAGGTGGTATCGGCTGGGGACGGATCCGTAGTCTCCCCGGCGGAATCGGATGGCGCGGGGAAAGGAAAGTCTTCATCGGATAAAAGTGCGTTGTCATCCACGGAAAACAGTGCCTGTCCCAAAAGGGCCCGGTTGGCGATTGTCAATACCTGCTCCCGCAGGGAGAACCGGGCGCACCAGTCCATCACGTTCAAAAGGATCACGGTGACGGTGAGTATGCAGGCAAGGGCGCAGACAAACGTGACAAAACGGGTGAGGAAATTCCCGCCGGGTCGCTCTTCCTGCCCGGCGGGCGGGGGCGGCGGGGGAATATAGAATTCTTTCGGCGGCTCGTATACAATGAGCTGCATGGATTGCTTCGGATCGGCCATAGGGTGCTCCTTTTGGATTCCTGTTTTATCCTATATATATGCGGCCCCATGGGCGGGTATGCCCTACAGAAGGATCGGCGTCAGCGCCCGGTTGATGGCACCGCTCAGAAGCTCGGCTACGGAGGCGGCGATCACGTCGCTTTCCTTGGGAGATACAATGAAATTGCGGTCGTTGTCCAGCACCCGGCACAATTCTTCCGACGGATCCTCGATGCCCGCCCGCTCCAGCGCGTCCCACACCAGCGTGGCGGAATCCACCACCGTGGGCACCCCCAAAGCGATCACGGGGATACCCATCTCCTTTTTTGTGATGGCGGTGCGGCAGTTGCCGATGCCCGATCCCGGGCGGATGCCCGTGTCGGAAATCTGTACCGTGGCGGCCAGCCGCGTGGTGGAGCGGGCCGCCAGTGCATCCACGGCAATGATAGCATCCGCCTGGGCGGTGCGGGATGCCTCCGTGATCAGCGATGCGGCCTCAAAGCCTGTCTGCCCCAGAACGCCGGGGGAAAAAGCGGACACGCGGACGCATCCCAAAAGGGACAGAAGATGCCCCTCGTTTCGGGCATGATTGGTGACAGTCACCAGATCCGCGGTCCGCGGACCGATGGAATCGGGGGTGATGAACCGATTTCCCAGCCCCGCCACCAGAATGCCCGTGTTTTTGTCGGGGGTATGTCCCAGTGCATCCTGCAGAAACAGCCGCAGAAGTTCCGCCGTTGCCCGGGCGGCGCGGGACATCTCCCCCCGATCGAACAGCCAGATTTTTCCGCAGTGGAGCGTGGCGTACCGACCGGCACTCCGCCCGCTTTCTTTTTCCCCCGCACCGGGGTGAATCTGCATCTCCTCCACGGGGATGCCGTGCTTTTTGTACTCCCGCACATGGATTCCCTCCCCGCCCCGGGCGGGGGTGGACTCACAGGCCAGATCGGTCCGACGGATTTTCGGATTCATGATGCCATTGCCTACTTTCCTTTGAACGGGGTAACACACCAAATTGACGAAGATTTTTGTGTTTTGATGGATGGAATACGCCCCTTTACTGTTTAAAATGCCCAAAAACCCAAAAAATAATTGTGCATCTGTCCGAAACTCAAAATTTGAATGAAATAGGTCATTGATTCTCGCCCGCAAAAGTGTTATAATAAAACGAGTAATAGGCGCGTTTTGCAAAAAAATGCGGCCGATCCGCTAATTACACGAGGAGGATGTTTCCACTACTATGAAAAGAATGATATCTCTGATGCTCTGCGCCGTGATGCTGTTGGGCGTGCTTTCTGCGTGCACCACGCTGGAAGAGGGCGATAAGGGCATGGTGATCAATGTGTATATGGCCACCGAGCAGTTTGATTTCGATCCGGTTCGTCATTTCGACGACGATGCCATGGTCAAGATCTATGATATGATCTACGAGGGCCTGACCGATCTGGACGAGAACGGCAAATGGAAAAAGGCTCTGATGAAGGAGTACAAGATCGTCGGCAACGATGAGGACGGCTACTCCCTGCTTATCACCTTGAACGATACCCGCTGGTCCGACGGCCGTACCGTGCAGGCAGCGGACTTCGTGTACGCGTGGAAGCGCATCCTCACTGTGGATTTCCAGAGCGAGGCAGCGGCTCTCTTGTACGATATCAAGAACGCATACGAAGTAAAGCTGGGTGACGTTTCCATCGACGACGTGGGTATTGCCGCGGTAGATACATACGTAATCCAGGTGGATTTCGTCGGCAAGATCGATGTGGATAATTTCTTCCAGAAGATGGCCAGCCCCGCACTGGTTCCTCTGCGTGAGGACATCGTGGACCGGGATGTGCATTGGGCAAAGCAGTCCGCTACTCTCGTGACCAACGGTCCCTTCGCTATCAAGGAGTTGAATAAGGGCGAGTCCATGCGTTTGGAGCGTTCTTCTTATTACTACCTGGATGCCGAGAAGGAAAATCAGGCGCTGGATACCTATGTTATCCCCTACAAGCTTCTGACCAACTACAAGTCGGAGGATCTGATTGCCGATTTCGAGGCAGGCAAGCTGCTGTATCTGGATGAGATTCCGCTGGCCGCCCGCGCCCAGTATAAGAATGAGGCAAAGGTTACCGATATGCTGGCAACCCACTCCTACTATTTCAATACCAACAATGAACTGTTCCAGGATGCCCGTGTACGCCGCGCGCTCTCTATGGCTCTGGACAGAAACGAGATCGTAAATCTGATCACCTTTGCTAAGCCCGCCACCGGTTTTGTTTCCGAAAAGGTATTCAATACCACCGCGAAGACCAGCTTCCGTGAGGCTGGCGAGGATCTGATCGCATCCACCGCCGATGTGGCCGGCGCCAAGGCCCTGCTGCAGCAGGCAGGCGTGAAGGGCGGCTCCTTCACCATCACCATTCGTCCCAACGAAGTGGACCGCGCTGTGGCTGAGTATGTACAGGGCGTGTGGAACTCCCTCGGCTTCAAGGTGACCATCGAAGAAGTAAAGCCCAAGAAGGTTCTCAACTACGATAAGGCTTACGAGGATGTGTTCAGCACCAAGTATGCTGCCGGCGATTTCGATGTTATTGCCATCGATGCACAGATGTTGTCCACCGATGCGTTTACCGTGCTGGCTCCCTTTGCGGTTAAGTTCTCCGGCAACGGTGTGGATATGAGCACCTCCGACTACCCTGAGTACACTCATATCACCGGCTATTCCAGCGAGGCGTATGACGCGCTGATCGCATCCGCTTACGCGGAGACCGATGCCGCAGCCAAGGCCGCCATCCTTCACGACGCAGAGAAGCAGCTCATGGAAGATATGCCCATCGTTCCTCTGTTCTTCATGCAGGATGCATACCTGATCCACGGCGATCTGTCCGGATACAAGACTTCCTACTTCGGTACCCGCGACATCAAGCGCATGAAACTGAAGAACTACATCGAGTATCTGCCGAAGGAAGACGCTGAGGGCTGATTCCGTTTCTTGCATTTTTGAATCGGGAGGCGCATTGCCTCCCGATTTTCATCGCTGTACGGCGGTGGAGAGGAGAATACCATGCCGGCACCCTTGCATGATAAAAATGAAATAAAAATTTTCACGCTCTTTCTGCTGGATAAAATCGGCTATCCGCTGGATTACAACACCATTGCTTCCATCGTCGTGCAGGATGGCGTTGTCCGCTATTTCGATTTTGCAGACTGCTTTTTCCAACTGCTGGACGCAGGTCATATTTGCCGCGCCGACGCGGCAGATCCCCAGTTGACATTGGACGGTACGGATGAGTCGGAGCAAGAGGCCCAGTATGTGATTACCGAAACCGGCCGTCAGGTTGCCCAGGTTCTGGGAGAAAATCTGATGATCCGCGTGCGGGAACAGGGGCTTCGCAGTGCTCTGCGCCATCTGTCCCTGCAGAAAATGGGTGCGGTGATTGACCAGACCTATGAGAGTGCGGCCGATGGCTATCTGTATCATTGCTCCATCAAGGATGGCAGCGGTGAGGTCCTGTCCGTGAATGTACGGCTGGACAACAAACGGCAGCTGGACCGGGTGCTGAAAAATTATGCGGATCGCCCGGAGGTCATTTATCGGGGTATTCTGGCCCTTCTCAGCGGCGATGTGAACTATATTTTTGAATAATTCCATGCATTCGACAGTATCCCATATGGGACGACAAAAATATTTTTCACAAAATGAATGAACTTCAAAAAAATTTTTTGGTTGACTATTGACAAAATCATATTTCATGCTATAATGTATTCATAAATCTGTAAAGAATTTGTGGTGGATTTCTTGCGGGAACAACTGAGTGCCCTGCTGGAAGCGGTTGTGCAGGGCGATCAGAATGCGTTTAACCGTCTGAGTGAGTTGTATGCCCCGCTGATCCGTTCCATGAGTGCCCGTTTCGTTGAGTCACTTTCGGCGCAAAACGATGCCGGTCTGATCGATGCACAGGATTTGGAGCAGGAGGCGCGTCTTGCGCTTTTTCGCGCCGTTCAGTCCTATAATCGAAAACAGCGGGAAGTCAGTTTTGGTTTGTATGCCAAGATTTGTATTCGGAACGCACTGATTTCACAATGGAGAAAAGCCAAAGCCGCCCACGCGCGAAAGGTCAAGGCAGAACAACCGGTGCTTCGCCACAGCGAAGATGCGGTGCTGTCTTTCCTGTCGGAGGAAGACGTGCGGGGGCTCCGGAGCAAAATCCGTGAGGTGCTCTCTCCCTACGAAAACATCATATTCGAACAGTATATAAGTGGCAGGTCCGTTGGGAGTATTGCTGTCAGTGTTGGCCGGTCGGAGAAATCCGTCAGCAATGCTGTGTACAGGGTCCGTGTTAAGATCAGAGGCTTGCTGAAACCATAATCATGATATTATAATGCCCCAGGCATTTTTAATAGGTAAGCCCGTATAGCTTAACACAGAGCGTTGGAT
>JAZQFQ010000008.1:0-36135 GCA_045539595.1 Eubacteriales bacterium
GAGGTGTGTAATGAAACTGGCTGTTATCGGATCCAGAGATATACATATAACGAACATGGAAGACTACATCCCCGCTTCGGTAACGGAGATTGTTTCGGGAGGAGCACGCGGGATTGATACACAGGCAAAAGAGTATGCCAAGTTAACCGGGGTGAAATTCACTGTGTTTTTACCGGACTATTCCCGTTACGGCAAGGCAGCACCGCTGAAAAGAAACGACCAAATCGCCAATTACGCGGATGAAGCACTTGCATTCTGGGACGGACACTCCCTCGGAACCATATACACCATTCAAAGATTCCAAAAAATAGGGAAAACTGTTCGAATTATTTTTTTATCGGACATACCCAATGGATAGAAGGAGGTGTCGCATTTAGCAATGCGTCACCTCCGCGAGCTTTCCCTTGGCCGCAGATGCGGCCATTTTTGCCCGACATGGGCAAAAACACGGGCAATCTCGCCGCAAATTTCTACGAAATTTCGAATTTTTACGTCGCGAACGTAAAAATTCGGGGCTGTTGCATCTAAATGCAACAGCCCCTTCTTATGCTTTTACCACGCCGCACAGATACCGCACGCCATTTTCCGCCCAGATCGCCTCCACGCTATCGCCCGCCCGGACACGCCCCGCCAGAAGTTCCTCCGAGAAGGTATCCTCCACCAATCGCACAAGGGTACGGCGAAGGGGACGCGCCCCGTAACGGGGATCGGCACCGGCCCGGGCCAGATGCTGCGCCACCTCCCCGGAGAAGCGGATATTGATTCCCAAAGAGGCGATGCGCTTGGTCACCTCCGCCAGCATGCGGGAGGCAATCTCCGTCAGATCCTTTTCCGTCAGCCGCCCGAAGGTGATGATTTCATCAATCCGATTCAGAAATTCCGGGCGGAAGGTGCGCTCCAGTGCCTGCCGCACGCTGTCTTTCATCTGTTCGTATTCTGCCGCCGCATCGGATGAAGCGGCAAATCCCAAACGGCGGGGTTCCAGAATATCCGACGCGCCCACGTTGGAGGTCATAATAATAACCGTATTGCTGAAATCCACCCGCCGTCCCCGGGAGTCCGTCAGCGTGCCGTCCTCCAGAATCTGGAGCAGCAGATGGAACACGTCGGGGTGGGCCTTCTCGATCTCGTCAAAAAGCACCACCGAATAGGGCTTGCGGCGCACCCGTTCCGTCAGCTGCCCGCCCTCGTCGTATCCCACATAGCCGGGCGGGGATCCCACCATCCGAGACGTAGTGAATTTCTCCATGTACTCGGACATATCCACCCGGATGAGGGAGGATTCCCCGCCGTACATCACCTCGGAGAGGGAGCGGGCCAGCTCCGTCTTTCCCACGCCAGTGGGGCCAAGAAACAAAAGCGACCCCACGGGACGGCGGGGATCTTTCAGACCCGCCCGGCCCCGGCGAATCGTTCGCGCCACGGTGCGCACCGCATCCGCCTGGCCGATCACGCGATCGCCCAGCAGCGTTTCCAGCCGTGAGAGCCGATCGCTTTCCGTTTCCGCCAGACGGGAAACGGGGATCCCTGTCCAGGCGGTGACAATCTCTGCCACGTCCTCCTCTGTGATTTCCATGGAGGATTTTGCCGCCGGCACGCCATCCCCCCGGCGGGTATCGTATTCCCTCTGCAAGGTCTTCTCCCGATCACGAAGCGACGCGGCGTTCTCGTAATCCTCCGCGAGAATCGCCTCCTCTTTTTCCGCCGACACCGCTTTCAGCTTATCTTCGATGGCCAACACATCCGCCGTGGGTGTATAGGCCGCCAGCCGCTTTTTCGCCGCCGCTTCATCGATGAGATCGATGGCCTTGTCGGGCAGATACCGATCCCCAATATACCGCACGGACAGCCGCACCGCCGCATCGATAGCCGCATCCGTGATCCGCAGGCGGTGATGCGCCTCGTACCGATCCCTCAGCCCCCGCAGAATGGCGCGGGCATCCTCCTGGGATGGCTCCCCCACCGTCACCGATTGGAAACGCCGCTCCAGTGCGGCATCCCGCTCGATGTGCTTTCGGTATTCGTCAATGGTGGTGGCCCCGATCACCTGCATCTCTCCCCGCGCCAGAGCCGGTTTGAGGATATTGGCAGCATCCATGGCTCCCTCCGCACCGCCGGCACCGATGATGGTATGGATTTCATCGATAAAGAGGATGATGCGGCTGTTTTTCGCCGCCTCGGCGATGGCCCCCTTCATCCGCTCCTCGAATTCGCCACGGTATTTCGCCCCCGCGATCATGGACGAAATATCCAGCATGAGGATGATCTTCCCCCGCAGGCTGTCGGGCACATTGCCCTCCACGATCCGCCGGGCGATCCCCTCCACCACTGCGGTCTTCCCCACCCCCGGCTCGCCGATCAGGCAGGGATTGTTCTTCTGGCGGCGGGACAGAATCCGGATGACCCGCTCCGTTTCCACGTTCCGCCCGATGACGGGATCCACCCGGCCCGCCTTGACCGCCGCGCAGAGATTCCGTCCGTAGGAATTCAGATTGGGGCAATCCTTCAGGGAATCCCGTCCGCCGTCCCGGGAAGCGGAGGCTTTCACCGATCGCTGAACCGGATTCTCCCCCGTGCCGAAATAGGAAGTGATATCCAATCGGATTTCCGTATAGGATACCCCCTGCTCGGTGATCAGTTTTACCGCCTCACATTCACCCTCCCCCATGAGGGCCAGGAGCAGATGCTCCGTACCAATGAATCCGTGTCCCTCCCGCTCCGATTCGTAAGCGGAGTTTTCGATAACTTTCTTCGTACGGGGGGTCATATCGGCAGAGGTGACGTGGCTCACCTCGCCAAATCCGGATCGCTCCCGGATCATCTGGCGGGTGCGGTCGTAGCGGATGCCGCGGCTCTCCAACACCCGGGATGCAATGCTGTCCGTCTCGGACAGCAGGCCCAGCAGCAAATGTTCCGTGCCTACATACGTATGCCCCATTTCCCGTGCACAGCTGAGGGCACGGTTGAGGGCGTTCTGCGCTTTTTGTGTAAAACGGTTTACCATATTTCCTCCGATGGCTGAATCGCTGTATCACGATTATTCTCGCCCCGTTTTTTCCCTTTCATACACCGGGGACAACCGGATTTACTGCTGTGTATCCGTCAGCACATCGTTATACTGCTGTGCCATGCGGTTCCACGTGTACACATCGGTCTCTCCGTCCGTAGGCAGCAGATTGACCCGCTGGAAGGTGCGCACCGCGTTTTGCGTGGTATCGTCATAGATACCGGAAAGGGGAATGGGGCCGTACCCGTCGTAGCGAATCCGCAGTTCGTTGAGCATCATCTGCAGAATCATCACCAGATCGCTCCGTTCCCGGGCACGGATGCGCCTGCCCCGTCCCACAAAGGGGCGGATGCGCTCCGGCTCTGTCCTCTCTGTCTCCCACTCCCGATACAGACGGCTCATCTCCTCCCAGGTCCGCCGATCCGCCACGCCCGTCTCGGGCCATCCCCGCCGTCTCTGAAACTGCCGCACCGCACCTCGGGTAACGTCATCATACTGCCCGGTCTCCCGTGGGATCTCTCCCTCCCACGATTCCCGATCCGCCACGGCCCGCAGCATCCGCTGCAGAATCCGGATACGCTGTCTTTGATCCCGACTATCGTAATATCCGCCCGTCATCCGATCTCACCTCCAAATTGTGTACCGGAGGCCTGCGCCCCCTGGAACAAATCCCGATACGTTTCCGTAATGGATTCCCACGTGGCCGCCCCCACGATGCCTGACGGCTCAATACCGAACAAAGTCTGATAGGCCCGCACCGCCTCCGCGGTCCGCGCGCCGAACACGCCGTCCGCGTCCAGTTTCGGGATGGACGGATAGGTGTTTGAGATGTAATTCAGGTATTCCTGTATGCGCGTCACCTCCGCGCCCCGGCTGCCCCGGCTCAGCGGCGTGCCCGGATAAGGTGCGGTGGCACCGGAGAAATAATTCTCCGGCAGGGATTCGTACAAGGAGCGGTAGGTATTGTACAGCCGATTCCACGTGACGGTATCCACGATACCGCTGGGCTCCAATCCCTGTTGCTGCTGGAACTGCACCACGGCCTGCCGCGTGGTAGGTCCGAACACGCCGTCCACAGCGATCACGGGCAAGGTTTCCGTAAAGTAGCCCACAAATGCCAGGAGATATTGGAGTTCCCGCACATCTGCCCCCGTCTCCCCCTCCTGCAAGATCCGCGGAAGCACATCCCGCACGTCATCCGGTGTCAACCCCTCCGCGTTCAATTCGGACAGCCGCTTCACCGCGTTGTAAATCCGCTCGATGGCGTACCAGGTGCTCCGTCCGATGATGCCATCCTCCGTCAGGCCGAAGATTCGCTGAAACTCCCGCACCGCCGCCTCCGTATCGGGGCCGTAGATGCCATCGGTCAAGGGAATTTTGGGAATGGACGGATAATTGCGGGAGATGCGGTTCAGCCGCACCTGGATCCGGCGGATCTCGTTGCCGCTGGTGCCTGGGCGCAAGGCGATTCCGGGATAGCTTTCCGTGATGCCCATGATCGGCGCATCCTGCACCAATTCAATATTATCCCCGTAGTAGAACTGCAGAATCTGATAGGGAGCATATCCCTGCTCCGACAGATTCACACTGCCCCACTGGGACAATCCTTCGCAGGACACCTCCACGCCGTCGCAATACTGGGCGAACAGCGGCGCCACGCTTCCCTGCCGTCGGATGTAATCGTTGAAGATATCGTCCACGATGCGGGATATGTTGTCGAAAATATCCCGTTCGTACACGAAGGACTGGTCCGACGCGGTGGAATTGGTGATATCGAAATCGTATCCGCGGGATCGGTAATATTCGGTATACACCCGATTCAAAGCAAAGGAGATCTGCGCCAGAATATTGGCACGGATGGCCGTCTCCGGCCAGGTGGGATAGATTTCGCTGGACGCCACATTTTTTATGTAATCCACAAAGGGGACCGTCACATTCCGCGCCGCGGATCCCGCCGGTCCCAGATGCACCGTGATCGTTTCGGGAATGACCGGCAAATTCAGATTATTCATATCCGTTACCTCCATACAGTGCATTGCCCGTTTCGGGAGACTCCACAATGCGCTCCTCAGTCGCATCCCCCTGCACCGTGGGAATCAAAAGCACCGGCTGGGCGGAAACGATTCCATCAAACACAGGGGCCCCCAGATTGGTCACGCCGTTGTATCCCTCCTTGCGCACTTCGATGTTATACCGCGCAAAGGGTGTGGGCGTGCCCGGTGTCAGGGATTCCGCCCGGGGCGGTGCCGGCAGTTCCACCGGCGGTGTCAGGCCGTCTATCCCCGTACGCAGAGAATACAAAAGTCCCGTATTCCCGTTCTGCGGATCGCTGCCGTAAATATTCACCGTGGCATCCGCCACAGGCAATGCGCCCCCGGCGGTGCTCACAATGACACGCAAAAATCCATTGCCGCCGGTATCCACTTGGTTGTTCATACACTCACCTCCATACCATATCATTGCCAGTATATGCACCACCCCCTTTGTCCCGTGAACAAAAAGGAAAAATGGAAAGGACTGCCGCCAGGCGGCAGTCCTCCGTTTTTCATCTTGTTTTTTACAGCGTCCCGGTTACCGTGATCCGCAAAGCGGACGGGGTGATAATCACATTACCCGTTGCCGGATTCCGCGTGATCTGTGCCGCCGGCAAGGAAAGAGGTGTCCCGAATGCGCCGGGAACGGTCAGCACGCCGCCGGTATAGGAATACTCCGTGGCGGGCAGGATGGTGCCGTTCACAGCCACGGTGATCGACTCAGGGGCGGGATCAAAGGCATCCCGCAGAACGATATTCTCCGCCTCTGCATTTCCGCGGTTTTCGATATCAAAGGTGTATACGATCCGGCCGCCATCCACCACGCTCGGGGTCATGGTTTTGGTGATGGTGACGTCCGCATATTCAGCCGCCGCCGCGGTGAAGGAATCCTGAGCGGAATCCGTCAACCCGTCGGCGGTAACCGTTACGGTGTTGGTGATCGACTCCCCGGCCGCCAGGGGTGCCTCTTCGGTGAGGGCGACCTCATATACGATCAGCGCGGTGGTATCCGCCGGCAGAGTGGGAATGGTGAACACAATCTCATCCTCGCCGCCTGTGGGGGTGAGGACACCATTGTTCACGCCGTCAACAAACAAAATCGCATCCGGAAGGAATGCATACGGCGTCACGGAAACGGTTCCGGACGTGAATGTGCCCAGATCGTCCCGCACCGTGACGTTATTCAAGACGGCATTGCCGCTGTTAACAATACGAAGCACGAATGTGGGCGTATCCCCGGCCCGGTACTCGTCGCGCAGAGAGGTTTTCTCCACGCTGAGTGGCTGTTCCAGCACCGCAGTCGCAATATTCGACAGCACGGTGGCATTGGTATCACCGTACTGATACTGCAGGGACGCCTGATTCGTAATGATTTGTGCCATTTATTTTTCTCCTGTTTTTTATCTGTATTGAAGCATCGCTTCAATACAGTATATTCATCCCTTCGTCAACGGTGATAAAAAAACAGGACACCCTGCGGTGTCCTGTTCATATAGCTATGGGAATCAGCGGAAGGGTCGTTCCTCATCAGAATTCGGGCGATTGGAGACTTGATTGCGCATCCGCTCCGCTTCTTTGGCCCGTTCCTCCTCACGCTTGCGCTCCTGCTCGGCGATACGGCGGGCGCGGGCTTCGTTTTCCGCCTCGGTCTTGCGGCGTTTCTCCGCCACCATGTCTTCGAGCTGTTCGTAGGTGACAAACGGCTCTTCCATGGCACGCTGGAACTGCTCCTCCTCCATGACCTCGTTTTTCATCAGGAAGCCGGCGACAAAGTCCAGCTTATCCATGTTCTGGGACAAAATTTCTTTTGCCTGCTGATAGGCCTCGTTCACGATACGCTTTACTTCCGCGTCGATGGCCGATGCCGTTTCATCGGAATAGTTCTGGGTATGATTGAAATCACGGCCCAGGAATACCTCGTCGTTGCCGGTGGCACTGCCATACTGAATCGGCCCCAGCAGCTCCGACATACCGTACTTGGTGATCATACTGCGGGCGATCTGGGATGCCCGCTGAATGTCATTGGATGCACCCGTGTGGATATCCCCGATCAGGGATTCCGCCACACGACCGGCCAACAACATGGCGATCTCATTCGTCATATCGGTTTTGGAGGTATGGGTGTTATCGTTCTTGGGCATGGACAGAGTAAATCCGGCGGCACGCCCGCTGGGAATGATGGAAATATGATGAACGGGGCGGTCCTCCTGCAGTTTGTAGCCCACGATGGCATGGCCTGCCTCATGGTAGGCAGTAACCCGCTTATCCTTTTCCGTGATGACACGGGACTTCTTCTGGGGTCCCACGATGATCTTCAGCATGGATTCCTCAATGTCGTTCATGCTGATCAGATGCTTGCCCTTGCGGGCGGCCAGCAGAGCTGCTTCATTCAACAGATTGGCCAGATCCGCGCCGGTAAAGCCCACGGTGGTGCGTGCCACTACTTCCAGGCTCACGTCCTCCGCAAAGGGCTTGTTTTTGCCGTGAACCCGCAGGATTTCCTCGCGGCCCTTCACATCCGGATAGCCGACGGTGATCTGTCGATCAAAACGTCCGGGACGAAGCAGAGCGGGATCCAGCACGTCGGGGCGGTTGGTGGCGGCCATGACAATGACACCGTCGTTGGTGCCGAAGCCGTCCATTTCCACCAGAAGCTGGTTCAAGGTCTGCTCACGCTCATCGTGACCGCCGCCGAGACCGGTGCCGCGCTGACGGCCCACCGCGTCGATCTCATCGATAAAGATGATGGCCGCGGGGGATTTTTTCGCATTTTCAAACAGATCACGGACACGGGATGCACCCACGCCCACATACATCTCCACAAAATCCGAACCGGAAATGGAGAAGAACGGCACACCGGATTCACCGGCCACCGCTTTGGCAAGCAGGGTTTTACCGGTTCCGGGAGGGCCAACAAGCAATACACCGTGAGGGATCTTGGCACCCAGCTTGGTGAAGTAAGCGGGATCGCGCAGGAATTCCACCAACTCCTCCAGCTCCGCTTTTTCCTCATCCGCACCGGCCACATCCTTGAAGAACACCTTCGGCATATCCGCCGTATTGGTGCGCACCTTGGCACGGCCGAAGGAATTCATACGGGATCCCTTTCCGCCCATGGCCTGATTGGCGGCGTAAATCCACAATGCAATCAGCAGAACGGTGATGATGATAGGCGGCAAAAACTGCACCCACACCGGAATCGCCGTAGGGGCGGGAATATCGTATTCCTCAATGACGCCGCTGGCCAGCTGCTCCCCGATGGTATCGCCCAGGACGTTCCAGAACAGTCCCAGATCCCGCAGTTTGTACACGACCAGGGCGGATGCCTCCGTCCCGTTTTCCTGCACAACGCGGATCTCCATTTTCAGGGTATTGTCTTCCTCGACGATAAAGGACTTGACCCGCTCCCCCTCAAACAACTCAATGACGCCGCTGAGCGTAACGTCCTCCGAGGGGAGAGACTGCAAAAGTGTTGTTGCCACAAAAATGATCATTCCGATCATGATGATGTAGAAAATTGCGTGTTTCAGGTTGCTCTTCATGAACTCCTCCGCATGGATTCGCCTCGCCGCCTATGGTGTTGCGTCAGGCGTATAATGTGTTTGGTGTCTTTACCGATGCAGTCGGTCAGTGCTCGTATACCTCGCGCTTCAAGACGCCCACATAGGGCAGAGCGCGGTATTTTTCCTGATAATCCAAGCCGTATCCCACCACAAATTCGTCGGGAATGGTCTTTCCCACGTAATCGGAGGAAAATTCCACCTCGCGGCGGGAGGGCTTATCCAGAAGCGTACAGGTGCGCACGCTCTTTGCGCCGTTGATGCGCAGATACTCGCTTAAATAGGACAACGTCTTTCCGCTGTCGATGATGTCTTCAATAATGAGAATATTGCATTCGCTGATATCCGTCCGATTCAGATCCAAGTGAATCTTGATACGTCCGGTGGATTTGGTTCCATCTCCGTAGGAAGAAACCCGCATGAAATCGATCTCCACCGGGCGGCGGATCTTTTTCATCAGATCGCCCATGAAGACGACACTGCCCTTCAGAATGCAAAGGAGAACCAGTTTGCCCTCTTCGTTTTCATAATCCCGGTCGATTTCCTCCGCGATCCGCGTTGTGATCGCGTCAATTTCCTCCGCCGATACAAGAATACGCTCCACATCCTGTCCGTACACCGATATACTCATATGTCCTGTCTCCTTAGTCCGTGCCTGCCGCCAAGTGCGAACACGCACAATATGTATCGTTCCACCCCTGCATCATGCCTATGCATTCACAGAGAAAAACAAGCAAGAAACGCCTGTACCCCGCCCGCACTCACGCCGTCGCGCACAGGAAATCCGGGAATCCACAAAATTCCCGCATCGTCGCAAACGATGGGCAAAACCGCCCGCTGTTCGGGTGGAATTTTTGCCTCATTGAGCAGTTTTTTCACACTGCGCGTCATGCCGCCGAAACGATATCGATCGCCGGGGCGGCGGAATCGCACAAATGCCTTACCTTGTATTGTATCAAAAGGTAAAGACGTACATATGGCTAATTTGTAAATATTTTTATCAAATGGGAGATTCTTCCCCGGATCCGCAAAAAAACAGATGCCGAATCCGTACTGGGGAAAAAGGTGTTCCCCTTCCGTCAGCTCAAAGGAAAAGTCAGCCGCGGCTGCTGTCTTCCCGCTGTCGGCCAAAAAAGAAATCTCGCCGTCAAACACACGGGCCGTAATCTTACCGGGCAGGCTGATGCCGGCACACTTTCCCTCCCGGATCAAGCGGCACAGATCCGCCACATGTCCCGCGCTCAGATCTCCCCGACCGTCGGACACATTCTCGTACAAAATCCCGCACACGCGGCTCAACACCGCGTCATCCAGCCCCGCCAGATCCCGGCAGGACGCATGATTTCCGTCTGCACACTCCCCCAGCGCCCGACGTGCTTCCCTTTGCAGATACGCATCATCGGCACGGAGCAGCGCACACATCCGGGCAGCCGCCTTCTCCGGGGCGGGTACAATCTTCCGCATGGCGGGCACGATCTCCCGACGAATAAAGTTCCGCGTATAGGCATCGTCCCCATTGGTGCTGTCCACCACATAGGGGATCTGTTCCTGGCGGCAGAAATCCCGGATTTCCTCGGAAGAACACCCCAGCAGAGGACGGATATACCGTCCCCGCACGGGGGGAATGCCGCTCATGCCGGCACTTCCCGCGCCGCGGATCATATGAAACACGACGGTTTCCAGATTATCATCGGCGGAATGGGCGGTGGCCACAAAGGCCCCGTCCTTCCCCGCCGTCAAGGCATCAAACATCTCGTACCGCACCCGACGTGCCGCTTCTTCCAATCCCACGGACCACTTCTCTGCCAGGGCGGGCACATCCGCATAGCGGATCACAAACGGGATCCCTCGCTCCCGGCAAAAGGCTTCGCAGGCATGGGCATCCCGATCCGCTTCCGCGCCGCGGATGCCGTGGTGAACATGGATTGCGGTGAGGGAGATCCGGCGCGCGGCCGTATATTCGTGCATCAGGGTGAGAAGCGCCGCCGAATCCGCGCCGCCGGAATAGGCCACATACAAATCCGACATGGACGCGGCCGCACCGCGGATGGGCATCTCCGCCATGGCGCGGGCAAAGGCCGCCCGGACAGCATGATCCGTTCTGCCCATTCTCTCACCTCGTTTTTGTTGAATTTTTCAGGCACTCCCAGCCGATCTGGCCCGACACGATCATCACCACGCAGAGAATCACCGTCTCCATCATGCCGAACACGACGGAATCGGTGCGGAACAGATCCAGGGGAAGTGTGCCCATGGTGATGACGTATTTCAGCACATACAGGCTGAGACACAAGGTGATCATCCAGCAAAGGCGGGTGATCACCGAAAATAACCGATTGAATTTTTTATATGTAATATGCATTTTCCTTATTTCCTATGTATCCGATCTATCCTATACAGGATACCACAGCGCACGCCTCCCCACAAGCGGGAATCAGCGGTGCGCCGCGCAATTACGGGAAAACAAGGAACATCCTGCCGGAATTACGGCAAGAATTTCAAGGTTTTTTCCAGGTATGGACCGGTTTTACGGCATCAAAAGGCGTCTGATTTATGGTATCGGGCAAAGGAGTGCCGTCCCGCAGATGCCGCATGACAGCGATCAGGGCAGAAAAATCAGCCGCGATGTGGTTATGATATCCGTCCCGGTAATGGCACAGGATATTCTCCTCAGCACCAAGGAAGGCATAGGCTTCCTTCGCCGCCAGATTGGACAGATAGGTACCCACCGGATTGGCCCAGGCGTCGCTGAGTGCCTCGGTGGTCAGCAGATATCGGGGTGCCACCAACGCCTTCAGAAAATGGGTATCGAAGGGCAGATCCTCTTCCTTTCCCACATAGGGCTGCATCTCAGGGCCAAACCAATAGGGGAAATTCCGCCAGAGATCGTGGAGTTCTTCGCTGCGCCGCTCCACGCCGTCCTCGCAAACGGTCACGGAATGGACGTGATAGCATCCGGCACCGCCGGCACCGCTTCCGTTGGGACAAACGATGGTAGCACGGGGATCGGTGGCACCGGCCAGAAGGGCCGTCTTGCCGCCCCGGGAGTGACCGGTGAACGCGATCAGCGAAGGATCGGCAATGCCCAACTCCATCAGCGCGTCCACACAGCGGTGGAATCCCCAGGCCCAGGCCGCCAGCGCACTGAAATGTCTGTCGGGATACACGTCATACAGTCCGTCCGCGCGAACGTCTTCCTTGATATCGTGGGCCAACTCCGTGCGGTTGAAGCGCACCAGCACCGCACCGAATTCTTTGATCACCGCCAGATTTTCATCATAATAGGGATGGGGGAAGCACCCGTCGCCGTCCACGATCACGGGGAATTTCTCCCCCGGTTTATGATCATCCCAGGGCCAAGCAACCTGCATCACGAAGGTAATGGGATGCTCCCGCGTGCCGGTATGCAAGCGATAGGAGTCGATCCACGGAAAGTGGAACAAGGGCTCCACCCGCAAAAATTCCGGTGCGGGCGGCATACCGCCGTACTGCATATCCACCGCATAACGATACAGATGGTTTCTGTGGGTCTCCCACTCCTCGGGGGAAGTCAAGCGAGTTCCATCCGCCCGCGCAAACAGATCCGGCAGAGGGGACAGAGATACCAGTTCTTTCAAAACAGCCTTGCTCATAATAACCTCCCTATGCAAAAACGGCAGATGCGGATGTTGCACCTGCCGTTTCCCATATCAAAATCAAACTTCCTCAGTTTCCTCTTCGTCGCCGCAAACGTCCTTGCCGCATGCGGGGCAAATCAGATCGGAGGGATCCATGGACTCGTCAAAATAGATCTTCTCACCGCAGGCGGGACACATCAGGCAACGGAAACCGTCCTCATCTTCGTCCTCCTCTTCGTCCTCATCCTCGTCGTCATAGTCTTCCATGTCGCAAGCATCGGGGTGAGAGCAGTGTGCGCAGTCGAAGTCGCACTCCAGATCATCATCCTCGTCGTCATCATCGTCATCGTCGTCGTACACGAGGTCTTCCACAAAGCCCAGATCCTCATCCAGCTCGTCCAGGTAATCATTCAGAGTTTCTACCTCTTCCTCCAACTCCGTTACCTTGGCGCTCAGATCGGCGACCAGATCCAGCAGAGCGTGGATCACTTTGGTTTCCGGTTTTGCGGCATCGAGAGCCAGGCCCTCAGCCAGTCCCTTGATGTATGCGCTCTTTTCCGTGATATTCATATTTGACTATCCTTTCCGGTAATTTGGGAACCGATTATGCTCTTTCGATGTATTCGCCGGTTCTGGTGTCAATGCGGATCTTCTCACCCTCATTGATGAACAGCGGAACGCGGATCACAGCGCCGGTCTCCAGCGTTGCGTTCTTGGTAGCGCCGGTTGCGGTATCGCCGCGAACACCGGGCTCGCACTCAGCGATCTCCAACTCAACGAACATGGGGGGCTCAACAGCGAACACCTTGTCCTTGTAGGAGCTTACACGACACATCATCTCTTCCTTCACGAACTTGAAGTTGTCGGACAGCAGGCTCTTATCCAGAGGAATCTGCTCGTAGCTTTCCATATCCATGAAGTAGTACAGAGTCTCATCGTTGTACAGATACTGCATCTCCTTGCGGTCGATGCGGGCATCCTGGAACTTATCGGTGGGGTTGAAGGTCTTCTCGATTACGGCACCGGTGATCACGTTGCGGAGCTTGGTGCGAACGAATGCCGCGCCCTTACCCGGCTTAACGTGCTGGAACTCGATAACGGACATAACCTGTCCGTCCATATCAAACGTAATACCGTTTTTGAAATCGCCTGCTATTACCATAGTTGTTATTGTCCCGCGGGAATCCCGACGGGCCAATCTCCTTTCGATTATGAAAATATCTTATAGTTAGTTGTACTTATTGTATCCTATTATTGTCTGTTTTTCAAGTAGGAACGTGTATTTTTTTCCGATCCGGACGGATTTTTTGCAAATTATCAGCAAATTTCAATCATTTCCTTGGGGGATTTGGTCAAATTGCGGTTGCCGTTCGGCTCCACAACCACCATATCCTCGATGCGGCAGCCGTATTTGCCCTCGATATAGATACCCGGTTCTACGGTAACCAGTTCCATTCGCTTCAAGGTACGGTTGCCGGCCCCCCAGGACAGTCCGGGGGTTTCGTGAATCTTCAGGCCGACGCCGTGGCCCAGGCTGTGGCCGAAGCATCCTTCGTAGCCTGCCCCGTCGATGATATCGCGGGCCACCTTATCCATAGCCGCATTGCTTTCGCCCTCGCGGATCACCGCCAGAGCGGCCAGCTGTGCTTCCAGAACGGTATCGTACAGACGCTTCATCTCCGCGTCCGCCTTGCCGATCACGATGGTACGGGTCATATCGGAATGATATCCCTCGCACATGGCACCGAAGTCCATGGTGAGGAATCCCTTTTCCAGCGTCACGTTGCGGGGAACACCGTGGGGGCTGGAGGAATTGGAACCGGACACGGCGATGGTGTCGAAGCTGGGCTTGCGGGAGCCCCGCTTCTTCATCTGATATTCCAGCTCGTCCGCCACGTCCGTCTCGGTCATATCGGGGCGGATGTTTTTCAGAAGTTCGTCAAAGGCCTCCTCCGCGATGCGCTGTGCGCGGACGATCTTCTCAATCTCGTCCTCGGTCTTGACGGCACGGATCTCCTCCAGGAGCATGCCCAGCGGAACGAATTCGCACTGCGGCAGATCCGCCTTCAGAAGCTCAAAGGAGCGGCAGCTGAGGGAAATATCCTCAAAGCCGATACGGCGGATGCCTTCTTCCTCAATGAGGGGGAGAAGATACACCTTGCGTCCGCCCTGGGGCATGATCACGGTACAGTCGGGATCTGCTTCCCGCTTGGCCGCCTCGATATAGCGAAAATCCGCGAAATCGAAAGCGCGGTTCATAGTGATCAGCATCCATCCGTCGGGATTGTCAAAACCGGAGAGATACAGATGATTTTCCGGGCTGGTGATCCACACGGCATCCAGGCCCAACTTGGCCATCTCCTCACGGAGTCTTTGAATATGCATACCCATAATTCTGTTTCCTTTCTGGCAGTACCTGCCTTACTGTGCCATATGGCGGCGGCGGTACAGATTGAGATAGGGCCGCTCCAGCCAACGCTTGAAGCGGAAAAAGAAGGTTTTCTTATCCTTGATGGGCGGGACGATGAACACCGTCAGCCCGCACAGCTTGCCGGCCACTGCATCCGTGAGCAGCTGATCGCCCAGAACGGCGGTGCCGGTCACATCCGTGCCCATGGCTTTCATGGCACGCCAGATGGAGCCGGTCAGTGGCTTGCGGCTGTCGGGAAATGCGGGAAATCCCAGATTCTGATTGAACCGGGACACCCGTGCCTCATCATTATTGGACACAAAGGAGATCCGTATACCTGCCTCCCGCATGGCGGCGCACCAGCGCAGCACGTCCTCGGGCGGATCCGGCTGTTCGTAGGTGGCCAGCGTATTGTCGATATCGCAGATCAATCCGCGCACACCCATCTGAATCAGGTATTCGGGCGTAATGTTGTAAAAATGTTCCACGTAATAATCGGGAACCAGATAACGTTCAAAAATCACGAAAAGTTCTCCGCTTCAAAAGGATATAGTCCAGTGTCAGGCGTTTTCGTCCTCGGTGGCAGTGATGGCGATGTGCAATTCATCCAGCTGCTTCTGTAGTACCTCGGAGGGAGCACTCATCATCACATCCTGTGCGTTCTTGTTCATCGGGAACGGGATGATCTCACGGATGGAGTCCTCACCGGCCAACAGCATAACCATGCGGTCCACGCCGGGGGCGATACCCGCATGGGGCGGTGCGCCATAGGTGAAGGCGTTGTACATAGCCGGGAATTTGGCCTTTACGTCCTCCTCGCCCAGACGAACCAGCTGGAATGCCTTGATCATGATCTCGGGATCGTGGTTACGAACCGCACCGGAGGAAAGCTCGATGCCGTTGCAGACCAGATCGTACTGCTGTGCGGTGATGGTGAGAGGATCGATTTCACCGGCGATGGCCCGCTCGAGAGTTTCCATTCCGCCGCCGGGCATAGAGAAGGGATTGTGGCAGAATTCCAGCTCACCGGACTCATCGCCGATCTCGTACATGGGGAAGTCCACGATCCAGCAGAACTCGTAGCGCTCTTTATCCATATGTCCGGGCACGGTGTTACCCAGCTTGTTGCGGAGCACGCCGGCGGTCTTCTGGGCTACGCCCTTGGGACCGGCCGTTACGCCGACAAAGCATCCGGGAGTCAATCCGAGAGCCTCAGTGATCTCTGCCTGCTTGGGAGAAACAAATTTTGCGATACCGCCGGAGAAGGTGCCGTCTGCCTCCACCTTGAACCAGTAGGGCTTCTGACCGGACTGTACCTCCACCTCGGCGCAGAGCTTATCCACCTGCTTACGGGGCAGAGCGCAATCCTTCACCACGATCGCTTTCACGGTGTTGCCCTCCGCAAAGGGAGCAAACTCACTGCCGGCCACGAAAGCGGTCATATCCTGGCAAACCAGATCGATTCGGAGGTCGGGCTTATCGGAGCCGTAGATTTCCATTGCCTCCAGGAACGGGATACGGCGGAAGGGAGCGGAGGAGGCGATATTATACTTACCGTATTTCGCGAAGATGGGCGGAAGCACATCCTCCAGAACGGAGAACACGTCCTCCTGGGTGGCAAATGCCATCTCCATATCCAGCTGATAGAACTCACCGGGGGAACGGTCGCCGCGGGCATCCTCATCGCGGAAGCAAGGTGCGATCTGGAAATAGCGGTCGAAGCCGGAGGTCATCAGCAGCTGCTTGAACTGCTGGGGAGCCTGGGGCAGCGCATAGAATTTTCCGGGATGCTTACGGGAAGGAACCAGGTAGTCGCGGGCGCCCTCGGGGCTGGATGCGGTCAAAATGGGAGTGGTGATCTCCAGGAAATTGTGGGCCGTCATGGCCTGACGGAGAGCAGCCACCACGTTGCAGCGAAGAACGATGTTGTTCTTCACCTCGGGATTACGCAGATCCAGATAGCGGTGCTTCAGACGCTGCATCTCATCGGCCTCGCGGCTGCGGTTGATTTCAAAGGGCAGGCTGTTGTGACGGCACCGGCCCAGAATCTCGATCTTCTCGGGAACCACTTCGATCTCGCCGGTGGGGAGCTTGGGGTTCTTGGAGGAACGCTCTCTCACCGTACCGGTTACGGAAATGGTGGACTCCTTATTCAGATCGGCGATGACCGCCATCATCTCTTCGGACTCCACAACGATCTGTGTGGTGCCGTAGAAATCGCGCAGAACGACAAACGCCAGGCTTGCGGAAACCGCGCGGACATTCTCCATGAATCCCACCAGTTTTACCTGCTTGCCGGCGTCACAAAGACGCAATTCTCCGCAGGTGTGGGTGCGCATTTGTACCATAATGCTTTCTCCTTGTAGTGTGTATTTAGTCTTCGTATTTGGTTTTGTTTTCTTCCCAAGTTCTGCCCATATTCCGCTCAAACTTGGCGGTATAAGCATCGGAAAACTCCTCGGCACTCACGCCAAAAGCCTCCAGCATATCAAAGAGATACATGAACACATCCGCTGTTTCTTCCACAAAATGGGCGCGGACATGGGGATTCTCCATAATGGCATCGTGGCCCTTTTTCTTGATGATATCCGCCACTTCGCCGATCTCACCCACCGCCCAGAGCAGGCTTTTATGCCCCAGCTCCGGGATGCGGTTCTTGTCCCATCCGTGCTGTTTCGCCTGGATGCGCTGCATCTCCATAAATTCGGAAATTTTGCACTCTGCCATTACTTTTCCACAATCACACATCCGGCGTTCCGACAGGCGATGCCGTCACGGATGCGGGCCAGGGTTGCTTCATAAGGCAGATTGGTCTGCTCACCGCTTTCCATATCCTTGCAGGCCACGATGCCGTCGCGGATTTCGTCCTCACCCAGGAACACCACATAAGGGATGCCCAGTTTATCGGCGTAATTCATCTTAGCCTTGAACTTCTTCTGCTCGGTGTACAGCTGGGTACGCACACCGGCTGAGCGCAGTTTTGTGGCCAATGCCACGGCGGCGGACAAATCCTCCGTCATGGGGATCACCAGCACGTCGGCCGGTGCGGTGGGCAAAGCGTCATTCAGCATACCCTGCTCACCCAGCACGTAGAACAGACGGGTCAGGCCGATGGAGATGCCCACGCCGGGCAGCTGCTTGTCCGTATAGTATTCCGCCAGATTGTCGTACCGTCCGCCGGAGCAAACGGAGCCAATCTCGGGATGGTCGATGAGGGTGGTTTCGTACACGGTGCCCGTGTAGTAATCCAGGCCCCGGGCGATGGTCAGATCCACCGCGAAATTCTCCTCCGGCACGCCAAAAGCGGCCAGATAGCGAACCACGGTTTTCAACTCGTTAAGTCCCAGATCGAACAACTCATTCCGGCCGGCATAGCCCTCCAGGGCAGAGAGCACCTCCGCATTGGTACCGCGGATGGCGATGAAAGTGAGGATCTCGTCCGCCTGTGCCTCCGTGAGTCCGATCTCGTCGATCAGGAGGGCACGCACCTTATCGGCGCCAATCTTATCCAACTTATCCACGGTGCGCATGATGTCACCGGATTTCTCGCTGAGATCGTTCATGGCGTAGAAGCCGTTCAGGATCTTGCGGTTATTGACACGGATCTTGAAGCGGCTGAGGCCCAGGGACGTAAAGGTCTGATAAATGATGGCGGGAATCTCCGCCTCGTTGGCCACGTCCAACTTACCGTCGCCGATGATATCGATATCCGCCTGATAGAACTCCCGGAAGCGGCCCCGCTGGGCACGCTCACCCCGGTAGACCTTGCCGATCTGATATCGGCGGAAGGGGAACGCCAGCTCGCCGTAATGGAGCGCTACGTACTTCGCCAGAGGCACCGTCAGATCAAAGCGCAGGCTCAGATCCGCGTCGCCCTTCTGGAACCGGTATACCTGCTTCTCCGTTTCGCCGCCGCCCTTGGCGAGCAGCACATCCGTGGACTCGATGACGGGGGTATCCAGGGGTGTGAAGCCGTAGCGGGCGTAGGTGGAACGGAGAACTTCCATAATCCGCTCCATCTGCTGCTGGGGACGGGGAAGCAATTCCATAAATCCGGACAGCGTGCGGGGGCTGATCCGAGTTGTCTTCTTGTTCTCTTCCATATATACTCCTTACCGCCGCTTTTGCAAAACGGCAGATTGATTTCAATTTACATCATATGAGTATACCAAAAAATCCCCATAAAATCAAGGGGATGGCGAAAGTTTTCACCACCCGGCCCGTCTTTTCGGACAAAAAAGCAGGGATGACCGATTCGATCATCCCTGCCGGAACATCAATACAGATTATTTGGATACCAACTCCAGAGTGTCCTTGGCGATCATGAGTTCCTCGTTGGTGGGGATCATGAGCACTTTTACCTTGGAATCGGGAGTCGTCAGATCGAACTCCTCGCTGGTGCGCATAGCCTTCTTGTTGATCTCCTCATCCAGCTTCACACCCATGAATGCCAGCTTCTCGGCAACGCGTGCGCGGTAGTGAGGATTGTTCTCACCGATACCGCCGGTGAATACGATGGCATCCACGCCGCCCATAGCAGCGGCATAACCGCCGATGTACTTGGTCAGCTGATGGCAGATCATGCTCTCGATGAGCTGATAGCGCTCGTTGCCTTCCTTGGCGCCCTGCTCGATATCGCGGTTGTCGCTGGTCACCTGAGAAACGCCCAGGATACCGGACTTCTTGTTCATGATGGTGTCGATCTCATCGGCCGTAAGATTCTCCTTTTTCATCAGCAGGGGAATGATGGCGGGATCGATGGAACCGCAGCGGGTACCCATCATGATGCCCTCCAGGGGAGTCAGACCCATGGTGGTATCGAAGCACTTGCCGTCCTTAACGGCGGCGATGGAAGAACCGTTGCCCAGATGGCAGGTAACGATCTTCAAATCCTTACGGCCCAGCATCTCTGCGGCACGCAGGGATACATAGCGGTGGGAGGTACCGTGGAAGCCATAGCGGCGGATGCGGTACTTCTCATAATATTCGTAGGGGAGCGCATACATATAAGCATAGTCGGGCATGGTCTGGTGGAAGCCGGTGTCAAACACAGCCACCTGAGGAACGCCGGGCATCATCGCCTCGCAGGCGCGGATACCGGTCAGGTTGTGGGGATTGTGCAGAGGGCCAAGCTCGCAGCACTCTTCGATGGCTGCGATAACCTTTTCGTCCACGATGACGGAGCCGGAGAACTTCTCACCGCCGTGCAGAACGCGATGTCCTACGGCGGAGATCTCAGACAGGGATGCGATCACACCGTGCTCGGGAGATACAAGGGTGTCCAGAACCAGCTTGACAGCCTCTTTGTGGTTGGCCATCTGGATATCCAATTTGTAATCCTCACGGCCGTCTGCCTTGAGCTTGAAGTTGCCGCCGGCGATGCCGATACGGTCGCACATGCCCTTGGCGATTACCTTTTCGGTAGCCATATCGATCAGCTGATACTTGATCGAGGAGCTGCCGGCATTGATAACAAGAATTTTCATACCGAAAAACCATCCTTTTATGTGTAAAATTCAAATCCGATCCATACCTGCGTTCCATTGAAACAACGCAGGAATACCTGATTATTATAGCATAGTTTTCCGATATATGTCAATATATTTACCGAAATAAGAACGGAGTTGAAAACCGCAGAATTCCCCTTGCAAAATCCGACAGAATATGCTATGATTATCTTACCAACAATCCTACATAAGGAGCGATACAATGAACAACGAACCTAACATGAACGCCCCCCAGTCCGCGCCCGAGGCTCCCGCCACCAAACGCTGTCCCGTTTGCGGCAAGGATGTACCCGCCCAGGCTGCCTTCTGCGGCGAGTGCGGATACAACTTCCAGGCAGGCAGTGCGACTCCCTATACGGTTCCCCCGCAGACGGCCGTTGCCCCCGAGGATACCTCTCCTTTGAAGGTCAGCGACTTTTTTGTGATGCTGCTGGTGGCCTGCATCCCGCTGGTGAATATCATTCTCCTCCTGATCTGGGCTTTCTCCTCCGGCACCAATGTGAACCGCAAGAACTTCTGCCGTGCGTATCTGATCATGATGGTAATTATGTGGGTCATCTCCTTCATTCTCTCCCTCAGTCTGATCGGCCTGATCGGCATACTGGCCTCGGAGGAACTGTATTACGGCATGATCCTCCCCCTCATTTTCCGCTGATATGTATAACCTCCGTCTTTTCGGGGAACTATGTTCTATCCGAAATCACGGAGGTTGTTTTTTATGAAATGTATTACCGCTTTGTGCGCCGCCTTTTTGTGTGCCCATCTGCTGATCACCTGCTTTCCCGTCCACGGGGAGGAAAAAATCTACGACAACATGATCCGTCTGCATGTGCTGGCACAGTCGGATGCGGAGGCGGATCAAGCGGAAAAACTCCGGGTGCGGGACGCAGTGCTTGCGTACCTGGATACACATCTGCAAAAAACCGATTCCTACGAAGATGCCCTGGCCGCTATCACCGATCACCTGGAAGGAATCCGCCTCTGTGCGCAAAAAGAAGCGGGAGCGTCCTGCCCTGTGCAGGTGGAATTGGGACGGGAAACCTATCCGGTACGGCAATACGATGGCTTCACTCTCCCAGCCGGGGAGTACACTTCCCTGCGGATTCTGTTGGGGGAGGGCGGGGGGCAGAACTGGTGGTGCGTATTGTTTCCCCGGCTCTGCACCGCCCGCGCCGCGGAAGATGAATTCTACGAAGATTTCATTGCGGCGGGCTTCACTCCCGAGCAGTACCGGCTGATCAAAAACGAAAGCGGAAAGAAATACAAAATCCGCTTTCGCCTTTTGGAGATGTTGGCACAGCTTACAGGAATAGACTACTGAGTGGAAAAATGCGGGCTGTTCGAGTTCGTGAAACGAACTCGCAACGCCGGCCCCTACAAAAACACCTGTTTTTCCGGCTTGAAAGTCCTGTGTGAATACGAATACTAAAAACAGCCGCATCGTAGGATGCGGCTGTTTTTCATTTTATTCTTTGGGCAACACCTTGTCCACCGCGTCAACGATGTCCGCATACATATAGAGGGAACCGAAGATGATCAGCGGCCGTCCCACCTGCCGGGCATCGGCAATAGCCGCGGCTACACCGGCATCGATGCTCTCACAGGGGATCGCCTCCACGCCGCAAAGCCGGTACGCCTCCGCATAGGATGCGGCATTCAGCGCCCGCGGCACAGCCGGCGTCACCGTAAAGGCCCGGGCGATATGGGGCGCGGAGATACCGATGGTTTCCTCGTAATCCTTATCCGCCATGATGCCCGTCAGGACGGTGCATTTCGTGTCCGGAAAATACCGGGCCACGCTGGCAAAGGATACCGTTACGCCGCCGGGGTTGTGTCCGCCGTCGTAAATGATGACGGGATCCCGGCGCAAAACCTCAAACCGGGCACTCCACCTGGCCCGGGCAAGGCCCGTCCGCAGTGCCTCATCGGAGATAGCATATCCTTGCTCGCGCAGTACCTCCACAGCGGAGATCACCGCTGCCGCGTTGCGGGGCTGGTACAATCCCGAAAGGGAGATCTGATATCCCGCTTTTCCGTCGTAGGCGAACACACTTCCCTCAATGGAGGACTTCTCCAGGCGCAGCGTATCGTATGCGGGATAGAAAATGGCAGATCCCCTGGTTTCCGCCGCATCGGCGATGACACCCCGGGCGCGGTCATCCGTTCCCGAGAAGAGAACAGGCACGCCCGCTTTGATGATGCCTGCCTTTTCGGCCGCGATGGCTTCCACGGTGTCGCCCAGCATGGCGGTATGATCCAGGGATATTTCCGTGATCACGGACAATACGGGGGTTTTTATGATATTGGTAGAGTCCAGCCGACCGCCCATGCCCACCTCCAGCACCACGATATCGCAGGCCCGGCGGCGGAAATATTCCAGCGCGATGGCGGTAATCAACTCAAACTCCGTGGGGAGGTCTTCCATGGTCTCGGCGGATCGCTTGACGTATTCCGTCACCTCTGCCAGATCCCCGTCGGGAATGTTTTCCCCATTCACGCGAATGCGTTCGTTGAAATCCTTGATAAAGGGGGACGTGAACAGTCCCACCCGATACCCTGCCGCCGACAGAATCTCCGCCAGCATGCAGGAAAAGGATCCCTTTCCGTTGGTGCCCGCCACGTGGACAAAGCGGAGGGAATCCTCCGGATGATGCAGTTTATCACACAACTCCGTGATGCGGGAAAGTCCGGGGCGGCTTCCCTTCCAGGTGACGGAATGGATATATTCCAGTGCTTCTTTGTATGTCATAGTTTTGCCCCCGATTTATTTCTCACCGGTGAGGCGGAACAAAAACTTCCGGATCTCGGTATTTTTCATCAGCGTGCGGATGATCATCACCTCGGCGGCACAGGCCAGCACACTGCAGGCAAGGCCGATGAAGATCCCGTACCACGGCATGCCGAAATAGATCATTTTCCCGATGGATTTGATGATTACCTGCCCGAGAAGATGGGCTGCAGCGGCGCTCAAAATATACTGGCGCAAGCCCCGCTCCCGCACTACATAGCGGGAGACAATGCCCGAGGACACGCCCACGGTCAATGCGCCCAGCATGATCACCGGATTGACCGCGGGATTGGTGGAGAGAAGACAGCTGATCACATCCACCGCGATGCCCACCAGGGCACCGGCCCCCGGTCCGAAGAAGATGCCGGCAAAGATGATACCGATATTCTCCAGCGTAAACCGGTAATAAACGGCCACGGTAAAGAGATTTTTGCACAAAATGCCCACCACGACGGAGATCGCCGTGAGCATGGCAAAAAGGGTGATGAGAGCGGTTTTTTTGCGGGTTGTTTCGTTTTTCGGCATAGTTACACCTCCGAATGCCTGAGCTCGTTATTGCAGTCGGAGATATGCTCTCGTATGCAACAGCGGGATGCGGCATACGCACCGCGATCGTGATCTTCGTCCTATGGGCAACTCCCCGTCCCACGGCACTTTACGCGCGTACGCCTACTCTGTTTTTTTAATCTATTGCAACGGGGATCAGCGATCGTTATCGCCGAGGCCCATATTGCCCATGAGTTTTTTGTTGAATTCCTCCGCCGTATTGTAGCCCATCCGCTTCTGGCGGTTGTTCATGGCGGCAATTTCGATGATAATAGCCAGATTTCGTCCCGGACGCACCGGGATGGTGGTGGTGGGAATGCGGATGCCCATGATGTCTGTATATTCTGCCTCCAGGCCCAGCCGGTCATACATCTTGCCCTGCACCCAGGTTTCCAGATTGATGATCATGTCAATTCGCTCGGAATCCTTGACCGCGCCCATACCGAACAGACGGCGCACATCCACGATGCCGATGCCGCGCAGTTCAATATAGTGGCGGATGATCTCGGGGGCGGAGCCCACGATGGTCTTGGCAGATACGCGGCGCAGTTCCACCGCATCGTCCGCAATCAGACGGTGCCCGCGCTTGATCAGTTCAATAGCGGTCTCGCTCTTACCCACGCCGCTGTCACCCAGCATAAGGACACCTTCGCCGTATACTTCCACCAGCACGCCGTGGCGCGTGATACAGGGCGCCAGGGACAAGGTCAGGTAGGCGATGGTCTGGGCCATGAAATTGCTGGATGCTTCTCCGGTATGCAGAACGGGTACTTCAAAAAACTCCGCCAACTCCAGAAAATTGGAGGTGGGCATATTGCCGTGGGTGAACACGATGGCCACCGGATGATGGGACAGAAGGGCGGTGACGCACTCCGTCTCATTCTGGGCGGATTTTTTCTCCAGAAAAGCATACTCTGCGTTGCCGATGATCTGGATTCGTTCCGGCTCAAAATGCTCAAAATAACCCATAAGGGGCAGACCGGGTCGGCCCACATCCGCCAGATGCACCTGGATCTCGCTGGCCGGGCGCGGAAGATAATCCGTTTCCAGCTTCAGTTCCTTAATCAGGCTTTGCAGATCGATGGATCGATTGGACTCAAACATAGCGCACCTCACTGTATCCCATGAATGTATTTCTTGGCTGTGTACATTATATCACAGCCATATCCACAGCGCAAGAGGATTGTGCGCCTTTTTTCTCATCTGTTCACTATATGTTCATAATGCTCTGGTATAATATAGTTTGAATTATTATACATTCCGTGAGGATCGCCATGTCTTTGAAAAATATACTGCGCCGCGCCTGTGCCGCGGGCCTTACTTTCAGCGTGATTCTTTCCCTGACTGCCTGCAGTCGGATTCCCAAAAGCACCAAGGCCGAGCGGGAAACCGTTTTGTCCATCGATGGATTCGAAGTGCCCTACGAACAGTTCCGCTATCTGGCGTGCAACTATATGGACACCTATGCAAACGGAGACGAAAACTATTGGACGGCCGAGAATGCGGCTTTGGCCCAGGATGCGATTTTTGATCAGTGCTTTGACACGCTTTGCATCCAGTACGCCACCCTCTCCCTCTGCCGCGAGTACGGTATCGACCGGGATAGCAGCGCCATCACCGAAGTGGTGGATGCCCTCGTGGCCAGTTCTGTGAAAGAATACGGCGATGAAAAAGCCTATGTGACCGCTCTGCGGGAAAGTTACATGAACGACAGCGTGTACCGCTTCTTCACCACCGTTCGCGTTTGCCAGGAAGAATTGTATTATGCACTGCTGGAAAAGGGCGTGATTGAGCCGAAGGACGAAAATCTCTATCCCCTTCTGGAGGACGACACCTTCATCCGCGTCAAGCAGATTCTGATTCAGAACGATCCCGGCGAGGATCCGGAGGATAATCGGAAGAAGGCGGAAGAGCTGCACAGCCGTGCCACGGCGGGGGAGGATTTCGACACCCTCGTCCAGAGCTACGGCGAGGATCTGTATATGTTCAACAACACGGACGGCTACTATATCTGCCGCGGCGTGTGGTATCACGAGTTTGAGGATGCCGCTTTCGCTTTGGAAGTGGGCGAGATCAGCGACGTAATCCGGACCGCCGCCGGCTACAGCATCCTGCTCCGCTGCGAAAAAGATCCCGCCTATCTGCAGAAGAATCGGGACGAGTTGTGCGATGACTATCGGGATGCCCAGTTCAGTCTGCTGATCGAGCGAAAGGCCAAATCCCTCACTCCCGTGCCCCGGGCTCCGTTATATGATTACACCCTTCCGGCCATCCGCGACGATTTTGATAAGTAATCCGTTATGATGAAACATACACCGTCCTCTTCCTATTTCGGGACCAGACGAAAGGAAAAAATGCGGCGGATCCTGATACCGGTTTTCCTTGGGGTATCCATCCTTGCCGTTACGCTGATGCTGGGCAATCTGCTGAAGGATCGCCTGACTGCCGCCGAGCCGCTGCTGGCTTTGCCTGCCGCCTCCTATCCGGAAAAAGATACCGCGGCAAAAACACCGGCACAGCTTCTTTTGCACAAGGAAAAACACATCACACCCGTGCAGTATACCGCCGTGGATGCGGAAGCATCTGCCCCGGATTACGATGATCTTGCCGCGGTGTACGGCGGCATATCCGTGGCCGTTCCGGCAGAAATACATGATGCGTTTGCCGACACCGTGCGGCCCATCCTGCAAAACGCCGCGTCCCGCGGTATGCAGATCTGCGCCGTGATCCCCCTCGCGGACGTGATCTGTGCGGACACCTCCGCCTCTCTGCACATCGCCGAAGCACTGGTGCAGGACTTGAGCACGCTTGGCTTTACAGAGATTATATTCACCGGCGTCACCGGTGAGGAATCCATCCTGACGCTGGCGGAGCTGCCGGGCACAGTCCGCCGTATCCTCCCGGATATGCGTGTGGGATTTGCCATGACCGCCGCGGCTCTGGAAAGCGGCCCCTTCGCGCCGGCACTGGAAGTGCTGGCGGAGGCGTCGGATTTTCTGGCGCTGGACCCGGGATCCGCCACCGACACAGAGAAAGCCGTGGAAACTGCGTTCCGCCATCGGGGAAGCATCGAATACTTCTCCTTGCGGATCCTGATCCGCGGGGACGCCGCCGCCCGTCTGCAAACAGAAACCGCTTTGCAGGTGGAGGGCTACACATCCCTCCAGGCCATCCCCTGACACACAAACAAAATCGGGCTGTCACAGGCATCGGATCCACCGTGCATGACAGCCTTTTTCAAAAGGATTTCGTTATGAAACTGATCCCGTCCCCCACCCACGACACGCCCGATTCCCCGCAGATTGTATTTTCCCCCGCTGTGCGGATCGACGCCGCCATGCAGGTTCTCTACGCCAATCCCGCCGCCCGCATGGCGGGAATCGGCACGGGAGATACGCTGATTCTCCGGCACGGTGCCTGTGAGCGTCTGCGGCACGAGGCCTGCTTCCACCGCTCCCCACTGACCCGCTATGATCCTCTGGGCACGCCGCAGAATGCGGCGCTGTTCGCACTGGAAAACACAGGCCCCTTCCGCATCGCTTATGTAGAGTACACCTACACATTCCATCAGTGCCGTGCCATTGCTGTGCTTTTCCGCACCCGGCAGGAATATCTCCGTTTTGCCGCCACCCTGGATCGGGGGCCCCGCCGCTACTGCGGCCTGCTTCTGCACACACTCCGTTCCCTGCGGGACGAGTGCCGCCAGCAGCTGACCCACCCCGATGCACAGCCGTCGCTGTCAGTCGACACGGTAGAGGAGCTGATGACCGTCACCCTGCTTACCCTCCAATGCTTTTATCCCGACACCATTTACACCGGCGCAAAAAGGCTGTACAGCCTGCACCGCACCGTGGAATCCTATATACGGGCACTGGCCGATTATGCGCACACCATGGCGATTCATCTGGATCTTTCCTATGACGCGGCGTCCTCGGATCTGTACACATCCATGGATCCGGAATGTTTGTATCTGTTGCTGACGGCCCTTCTCAGCGCCATCAGCGATCTGTCCGAGGATCATGCCGCCCACATCTGGCTGACGGAACAGGGCGAGGATCGCACGATCCACATCCGCACACGGTGCGAGCGGTTATCCCGTCTTCTGTGTCACACAGCGGATGTGCAGGCTCTGGCCGCCGGCGCGCCCCACAAGGAAATGCAGATCACCATGGCAGAATTCCTGGCCGGCTACTGCCGGTACGAGATCGACATCTGCGGGGACGAGGACGCTCACTCGCTGATTGTCCGCCTGCATATGCCTGCCCATCCCGCCCAGCCGGATTTCAAATCCCCCTTGTATGCGGATGCCCATCTAGAAAGCACGCTCCACGCCATCTGCCGTCTGCTTACCTTAATGGATGCCGATCAGCAGAAGCAGGATCACAATGATATCCATGGACCGCTCGTGCTCGGCACTGAGGAGGAGCAGTAAAGCAATCAAAAGCAGCTCCTCCTGCCCGATGCCCGACAGAAATCCCCCCGACGCGCCGTGGGAGGGCGTTTCCGCCCGGGATTCCGGCTGGGGCGGGAGAGCAACTTCCTCAGGAATCACCTCGGCGGAGATCTCCTCCATGGAGGACTCCTCATCGGGCACTTCCGGCTCTACCGGCACGGTATCTTCTTTCTCCGGATATGTGGGCGTACCGCCATGCTCCCGCCGGGCATAGGAAAAGCGGTTTCCGTTATACGCGGGAGGAATATTGCCCGTGTACCGCTCCTCCCCGGATGTAATCCTGTTTCTGCTGTACATGCCATCTCCTCCTTATGATTTCGGTTTCATATCCCCCAAAGTGCCCAGAAGATCCGTCATCTCCGTCACCTTCAGGATCTGATCCACCGCTCCCCGGCGACTGTCATTCAGATACGGCCGGAGAGCTGCCAGCAGTTTTTTCCGTTTTTCTCCCTCATCCCCGCCTTTTCCGCCGCCATCGGCTTTTTCCGATTTTCCACCGCCGCCCACCAGCGGGGCAAGCGCACTCATCATCTGCGGCAGCTTCTGCATCATCTCAGGCGTAATGGCGGGCACCGCCGGCTTTTCCGCCGCATCGGGGGTTTTCCCCTGCAGCTGTCCCAGCAGTTGCCCAAAGGCCGGGTCCGCCATAATATTCTGTATGGCGCCCTGCAACTCCTCCCCCGACATTTGCGACAGATCCCGATTCATTCCCTCCATCCTCCTCGTCTGTAATTTTTGTATGTTTCACTGATCTCGTTCACGCGGGCCACGTCAGCCTCCGTGATCCGCGACAGCGTATGGCGAAGCGCATCGTAATCGATTCGCCGTCGTTTTCTCTCCGGCAGCTCCATTCCCATGCCGGAAGCAAACAGCCGTAAGGTGGCCCACAGCCTGTCATCCGGCATACCGGCCAGCATATAGATCGTTTTGGTGTCCAGTTTCATATGCATACCCCCTTTATTTCCACTATATGCCGCGGCGGATTTTTTGCCAATCCAAATTCCTGCAAGGACGGTTTTTATGAAAATTCTTGTTTTTTCCGATTCCCACGGTGCCCCGCAACACATCCGTGCCGCTTTGCGCCAGCATGACGGATCGGCGGACGCCGTGATCTTCCTCGGGGACGGTGCTTTGGACGCGAATACCGTATTCCGGGAGTTTCCCGATATCCCTGCCTACATTCTGCGGGGCAACTGCGACTCCGCTTTGCGGCTGGCCGCCTGCGGCATCGATGCGCCGGAGGAGGAGGTCATCTCGCTGGGAGGGGTGCGGTTTCTTGCGCTCCACGGTCACACGGTCCATGTGAAGTCCGGCTTCGGCCATGCCATCCTTCACGCCGCGGAAAAACAGGCGGACGTGCTGTTGTTCGGACACACCCACATCCCGGAAAACCGATCCGTTGTCTACCCGGACGATCCGGAGCGCCGCCTTCTTTTGTTCAATCCCGGATCGGTGGGGATGAGCCAAAATCATTCCTACGGGGTCATTCACGCAATCGACGGACGGATCTCCGCCGGACACGGAAGTGCCGTATAACAACAAAAAAAGCTGTTGCCATAGGGCAACAGCCTTTTTTAGTTATGAATGGAATCAGCCAATCTGGATACGCACAGGAGTATAGGTGCTCTCCGTGGTGTACAAGTACAGCCAAACGTACTTATAGTTTGTCAATGTAACGCTGATCGTATTGCCCTGTCCCTGCAGAACGTCCATGATCTGGGCGGTGCTTGCCGAGTGATATGCGTTAATGAACGCATCGCTGGTGCCATAGTTCGCGGTGCTGTTCGTGTAGAAGTAGGCAACCCGGCCGGTGGCAATGGGCGTAAAGGAGATCTGATTGGTCCAGCTGTTGTATTTAGGCTGCACACTGAATCCCGTACCATTGGTGACAATGCTGCCGCCGGAAGATCCCAGGGGAACAAACACAGGTGATGTCATCTCGCCGCCGGTCGTAACCATCCATACGGCAACGTACTTATAGTTCAGGAAATTCGACGCAGGGATTGCCACGGACACATTGTATCCCGGATAAATCACGTTCTTGGAGGAACCGTTGTTATAGGACGCCATGATCGAGGAAATATCATTATAATTCATGGCTCCGCCGATGCCGGAAATACCGCCCAGGGCACTGATGGGCTCATACAGATCTGCCGTGGAATTGGAATTGGTAAAGCCGTAGTACAGGGTGCCGGTATACAGGGGAGTCACATTCAGATTGGTGCCGGATACATAGGGAGTACCCTTGAATCCGCTGATAGTGGTGGAACTGTTACCGCCGCTTGTGGAACCGTTCAGGGGAATCAGAATGGGAGCACGGAATCCGCCGGTTTCACCGACAGCACTCTGCATCATAATCGCCACATGCGTATAACCGGCAACGGAACGGGCGGTGGTCAAAAAGGCGCTGCCTTTACCTGCCGAGATACTTACAACACCCTTCACTCCTTCCGCATAAGTGGTCAGGTATCCGTGGCCGGAGTCGTCGAGGAAGAAGTCCCATACTGTGTTCATGCCGGTAGAAGTGTTGGTGAAGAAGTAGTACAACTTACCAGTCTCGTTGGCCTCATAGTTCAGCACGGGAGTTCCGCTTGTGGTAGTCACTGTGGGCGTTTTGAAGAATCCGGAAGTCATGTTGCTGGCACCTGCTATACCGGTGGTAGAAATGACCAGAGGACGATAGTTGTTATAGTTGTTGTCGGTGAGCATAATAACCAGATAGGCAGGAGGGGTACTGGTGAACGTTACAGGAATCAGCTTGGTCTTATTCTTTGTAACGGATTCATAACTTGCATCATAAATACCCGTGCCGCCGCTGATTACGTTCTCTTTCACAGCGGAAGGTGTGGGAACCGTTGCGTCGTCGGTGAAATAATACCAAACAGTACCGGTGATGCTGGTACAGAACTCAATCTGATGCCGATAATAGGTGCTGGTACTCTGGTAAGTGTTATAAATCGGGCCGACCAAGAAGCCGGTATCATCCAGTGCGGTTTCTTCCGCATCAGGAACTTCCACGATGATGGGAGTGTAATAGGTATTGCCTTTCTGGAGCATGATGACCATGTAATCGTAGGACTCACCAAGGGAGGTAGCCAGAACGGTCTGGGCGGTCTGTGTCGCACCGGTCGTCGCCAGACTACCGCCGATCTTGACGGAAATATTGATGCCGGTAGCCGCATTATAGTTGTTTATGAAAACGGTGGAGCTGGGCGCTACCTTATAGTTGGTCAGATAGTAGTACAGCGTGCCGTTCGCAGTGGCCTGGAAACGGATATTATACTTGCCGGAGGAATAGGTAACCACGGGCTGGGTAGTAAATCCGCTGCCGGCCGTGCCGGGCTGATCGGGGGTAGTGGAAGAAGAACTGTTGATCCGAACAACCACGGGAGTATACGCTACACCGCCGGTGGACTTCAAACGAACTACTATGTAAGGATAGCTGGTGGTGGAAACCAGATTCAACAGAGGAGCATAAACAGCCGTGTTGGCAGAGACAGATGTAGATCCGCGCAGGCCCACCTGGGTCAGGGAATTCTTCGTATCGAACTCAGAAACAGTGGGAACCGTCGAGCTGTTGGTAAAGTAATACTCAACCGTACCGGAGTATGCGGCGGTGAAGCCGAGAGCAACGCCGTTCGCCACGGAATTGGCGTAGGGAGCCTGTGTGAATCCGGTGGACGTGGAGGCGGAGGAGCCGTTCACGGGAACGAGAATGGGCTGATACTGGTTGTTCTTGTCATCCATCAGCATAACGGCCACATAATTGTATCCGCTTACATTGGAAGCAAGGGTGGTCGGCTGGCTGGAAGCCTGTCCCGCTGTAGCCACCAGTTCGCCTGTATACATGGTGGCATTGGAAGTATACGCATTGGTGAAGGAAGAAACCGTCAGAGCGGTGGCACTGTTGGTATAGTAATAGTACACGGTACCGCTGACAGCAGGGGTATATGCCAGATACTGGTATGTGCTGGTGGCATTGATAGTCGGTGCGGTAATAAAGCCATTGGAGGCCATATTGGCAATCACAACAGGCTGGTAATCCACGCCGTTGGCATCGGTGAACATCACAGCAATGTACGAGTAGTTATCTACCGCTGCGGTCTGGCCGATCTTGGTATCGGAGGAACGGTTGGCGGTTACCACATAATTGTTGCGGGCGGATGCCACTGCGTAGTAACTCTCAAAGAGGGCGGAGGTGGGAACCGCTGCGGTATTGGTGAAGTAATAATATACGGTACCGTTTGCCGCGGTGGTCAACGTCAGATAGCAATCAACGGATGTAGCATAGGCGGAGGGCTGAATGGTGAAGCCTGTATCGCCTGCCGCCGGCGTGGAACCGGAGGTATATACCTTATCCGCAAATGTGGCGCTGATGCCCCTCGCCAGCGTATACTGGGTGGGAACCTTCTCGGAGATAAATCCGCTTGCGTTGATCTCTGCCTTGGTGAATGTGCCGGAGCCGGTCACGGAAGAACGGGTGGCCGTCTTCTCCACTACCAGGCTGCCCAGAGTCGTGCGAGCCATCATGCTGATATCCGCAGGCGTGCTGAGCGTCATGGACTTAACCACGGTGCCATTCAGAATGGATACAGAAGCGGTATGGCCGGCAGCGGAATCCACAAGGATAGAATCCACCGTGCATCCGTTCATGATGAGGGAGGGGGTACCACGTATAATCAACTCGCCGATCTGGCACTCGCTGAGGGTAACCGTACCGCCGGATACGCCTTCGCTGATCAGAACACGGCCGGGCAGATTCGCACCGGTCACGGTCACGCCGCTCTGGGTGATAACCGCATTGTCCTTGCCGGCACCCGCCTCGGACTCTACCAGATTGTCGTTGCAGATGGTACCTGCGGCACGGTAGAGAATAGTAAGTGCCTCCGCACGGGTCAGAGTTCTGTCGGGATCAAAGGTGCCGTCCGGATATCCGTTGATCAGTCCTGTGCCGGCGGCAAGCAGAACGTACTCACGGTAGGCGGCTTTGATCGTATTATAGTCGGTGAAGGTGGATGTGGGAGCTTTCTTGTCTGTGTCGGGATCCAGATAGCGCACCAGCAAGGCAGCCGCTTCCTGACGGCTCAGGGGGCCGCTGGGATTCAGCATAGTGCCATAGTTGAGCAGGTATCCCTGGGCAGTTGCTTGCCTTACATAGGGATCAAACCACTGGCCATCGGACACATCGGAATAGGAATGGTTTTTCGTTGCTGTCAGACCGAAGGTCACGTTCAGCATTTTGATAAACTCGGCACGGGTAACCGTCCGGTTGGGACGGAAAGTACCGTCCTCCTGGTAACCGTTCACTACGCCCTTGCTTACCATATACTCAATGGCGTCCTTGCCAAAATGCCCGTCGATATCCGGGAAGGAAGCAGCAAGAGCCGTTGCGATGCATGAAAAAGCAAGACAGACACTCAAAATTGCGGATAAAAATCGTTTCATACTCATCTCTCCATAAAAGATTGATAAAAACATTAGCAGTTGTATAAAACTGTATAATACAACTGCATAAAATCTCTAACTAATAGTATATCAAAGGATTTCAAGATGTCAATGGAAAACCGGCAAGAAAGTCGCAAAATCATCATAAATTTACAATTTCCCTGCCCGTTTCCCGAAAAAATCACGGAGTTTGCAGCAGAGCGGCTATATTTTTCATGTCGATGTACATATCCTCTTTTTTGCGGGGATCCCGCAGCAGTGCCGCCGGGTGATACACCGCACACAGGGTAAAATCATTTTTTTTGAAAAATACGCCGTGCTCCTTTGTGATCTTGAAATCCGGTTTAATCAGCCGCATGGCGGCGATGCGCCCCAGACACACGATCACCTTCGGGCGGATCAGCATGACCTGCTCCCGCAGGTATTCGATGCACGCGTCCTGCTCCTCCGGCATGGGATCCCGATTGGCCGGCGGACGGCATTTCAGTATATTGGCTATGTATACATCCTCCCGGGAAATCCCCACAGCGCACAGATACTTGTCCAGCAGTTTGCCGGCCGCGCCCACAAAGGGAATCCCCGTCTCATCCTCTTTGGCACCGGGTGCCTCCCCCACGAACATCAATTTTGCCTCGCGGGATCCGGTCCCGAACACGCAGTTGGTGCGGCTTTCCGATAACGCACATCGGGTACACCCGCGGCATGCCGCCTCCAATTCCTCCCAACTCCGCACAAAATCACCTCCTCAATTCTTCCTATGCACCCATTATAATATATTTTTCATCAAAAGAAAAGTAGGGCAGATATAAAAATCTCTTCCATTTTCAGGATTTTACGTCCGAAGAATCAAAATCCCCTTGCAAAACGGGAGAACATACGGTATTATGAAAGAAAATGCTTCTGGCAACGGAGGTCCACTGATGAAACGAATATTCGCATGGGTAATCTGCCTGACACTGCTTCTTCCATCGCTGGCAGGCTGTTTTCCGGAGGATCCATCCACGGGAATCGATCCGTCGCTGCTGGCGGCGACACCCACGGTGGGTGAGTCATCCGCCCCTGCCCTTCATTATTCCGTATCGGAGCGGGACGGCGATCCATCCTACGAAACCGTGACGGGCACCCTCTCCTTCACCGCTGACGGGGTTTCCGTAAGCGGCGCGGGCGTGAGTGTCACGGGCAGCACCGCCACCATCACCGCGGAGGGAACCTATCTGGTGTCGGGTAACTGTCCGGACGGCGCCATCGCGGTCAACGCCCCCAAGGATCACAAAATACAACTGGTGCTGAATGGCTTGACCTTAGCCTCCAAGTCCGGCGCACCGCTGGTCATTCAGCAGGCGGACAAAGTCTTTCTGACGCTGGCGGCGGGATCGGCAAACACCCTGTCCGACGCCAAATCCACCGCCGATACCACAGTGGACGGAGCCATCTTCTCCAAAGAAAGCCTGAGCATCAACGGCAGCGGCACGCTGACCGTCCATGGAAATCATAAGCACGGCATCGTGGTCAAGGATGAATTGGTCATCACCGGCGGAAACATCACTGTTCACGCCGCCTCCACCGGCATCGACGGAAAGGACTGCGTGAAGATCACCGACGGCAATATTACGGTAAATGCGGGCAAAAACGGCATCCGCTCCTCGGGCTCCGATGTGGGATACATCTGGATCAGCGGCGGCAATATCTCCCTGGATTCCGCCGCGGATGGCTTGGAAGCCGCATCGGTTCTGCTGCTGGACGGCAGCACATGCACCATCCGCACCGGCGGCGGCAGCGGGCGGAAAATCCCCGGTGCCAATGTATCCGGTGCCAAGGGATTGAAGTCCGACGGGCACATCATCGTGCGCGGCGGCACATTTGCTATGGATACCGCTGACGACGCCATCCACGCCGGCGGCAATGTGTATCTGCACGGCGGCGTGCTGTCCGTCTCCTCCGGGGATGACGGCATCCATGCGGACGCCCTGCTGGAAATCTCGGGCAGTGTGACCCACATCGAAAAAAGTTTTGAGGGACTGGAGGCCACCGATGTGCGGATTACCGGGGGCATCACCACGGTGGTGTCCACCGACGACGGAATGAATGCCGCCGGCGGCAAGGATACCTCCCGGAACGGCGGCCCCCCATCGAATCCCTTCTCCGGTGGTGATGCCCAAATCGAGATCACCGGCGGATACCTGCTTCTGGATGCGTCCGGCGACGGCATCGACGCCAACGGTACCATTGAAATCTCCGGCGGCACGGTGCTGATCAGCGGCCCCACGAACCAGGGCAACGGCACCATCGACTACGATGGCAGTGCCAGCATCACCGGCGGTGTGCTGATCGCCTGCGGCCCGTCGGGCTTGACACAGAATATGAGCGGCGGCACCCAGGGCTCGGCCCGGGTTACCATCTCCACCCAATCCGCCGGCACCACCATCGCCCTGTGCGGTGAGGACGGGCGGGCCCTCGTCACCTTCACATCAAAAAAAGCTTTCAACAATGTGGTCATCAGCGCCCCCGGCATGGCAGTGGGCGAGACGTACACACTGGTCAGCTGTACCGCGATGAATACGGATGAAAACGGCTTTGCCCGGGACATCCCCGTGACCGTCATCGAAACACTGGCCCAGATCGAGATGACCTCCCTGCTCTACGGGGAAAACGATAAATAAAGAACAGCCCCGGCAGACAAAAATCTGTCGGGGTAATTTTGGGGTTACAGAGGAGCAATTTGTATACCGATCACTCCGTATTGCTTCTGTTTTTCCTTGGAATAGTACA
>JAZQFQ010000009.1:0-5743 GCA_045539595.1 Eubacteriales bacterium
GGATCGTTTATTCTCGACAAGGAAGAAGCGGACACCGATGCCTTTACCTTCAAGCATCACTACATAACCGGTGCCATCGACAGCGGCGTTCTTGCTTCCCTTTTCACGGCAATGAGAGAAAAACGTGCTGTGACGATATCGAATATGAGCCGCCGCAAAGATATGCCAAGGCGCAATCGTATTGTTCCACTTCGTGTGTTTATCAGCGTACAAAGCGGCAGGCAACATCTGCTTGCATATCTGCCCGAATACAATTCGTTTACCTCTTACCGTGTGGATTATTTATCAAACGTAAGCTTGAAGATCCTACGCCTCGCTTTGACGAGCTTCGCGCAGAGCTTGACAGAATGCAGAGCAAGATGTGGGGCGTCAGCGTCAAGCGAAACAAATGGGGTGTAGAGCACCTGGAACACGTGGAATTTACGGTTAAGGTAGAAGACAACGAAGAATATATCGTCAAACGCCTTGAACCCGAAAAGCGTGTTGGAACGGTAGAAAAGCTCGACGAGAACACCTATCGTTTTTCTGCCGACGTTTATGATTCCAGCGAGATGATCCCTTGGATCAGAACCTTTATCTGCCGTATTATTAAAATGAACTTCTCCAATCGCAGTGTTGAAAACCAATTCAAAAAGGACTTGGAATCTATGTATTGGATGTATGATGTAAAAGCGGAGGTGAGTGAATGATATTCAGTGAGCTTTACTCTGCATATTACAATACGGTTGCCGCTATTATTTCGGGCATCATTGACGGTGAGCATTCCGAAAAGGAATTGCAAAAGATCGTAGCCGAGCGTGCATTCGGTGAGAGTGTATTGACGATCATGCCCTCCCTCAAAACCGAGAAATGGCAGCTCGTGCATTCCGATATGACCACCTCACTTGAGCACAAGCCAACAATGCCACTGACCACGCTTCAAAAGCAATGGTTGAAAGCCATTTCGCTTGACCCGCGTGTAAAATTGTTCGGTGTGGAATTTCCCGATCTTGAGGATGTAGAACCTCTTTTCACCTCTTCGGATTATCACGTCTACGATAAATACGGCGACGGAGATCCTTTTGAAGATGAAGAATACATAAGACAATTCCGAATCATTTTAGAGGCTATAAGAAATGATTCTCAGATCAAGTTCGAAATGGTCAACCGCAAGGGCAACACCATGTTTGTCAGATGCCGCCCCGTGCGGCTTGAATACTCCGAAAAGGACGATAAATTCCGATTGATCACGGCGGGATGGCGCGCTGTTTCCACCGTCAACCTTGCCAAGATCAGATCCTGCGCGCATTACACAGGAGAGCGGCAATCGGTCGGAGCGGAAAAGGCGGTAATATACGATACCATCACCGTGAAGATACGCGACGAGCGAAATGCAATGGAACGGTTTATGCTCCACTTTGCCCATTTTGAAAAGCAAGCCGAAAAGCTTGACAGAAAGAACTATCTTGTAAAAATTAAATATGCTCACGATGACGAACCCGAAATGGTGATCCGAATTCTCTCCTTTGGGCCGATGGTAGAGGTCATTGGCTCGGAATCTTTCAAAAAATTAGTCATCGAAAAGCTGAAAAAACAATTAAACTGCGGACTCAAATAAGAGTTCGCAGCTTTTTTTCCGTGAAAAACGGCATATAGAATAGTAAAATATGGTTGCAAGGTACCCTCAGAGCTTGTGTATCGAGAGGACGCAGCGGTGCACGAGGATATTCCAAAGTGTATGCCGAGGGTGGCTTGCCCGTGGCAATCGAGTGAATTCGTCGGTCTTTACCGGTCGGTTCTGTTCGATGGGGTTCAACTCCCCTTATTTCGCGGGTTCGAATCCCGCCGTGCGCCAAAAGCGCATCGCCAGTGGCTTGGATTTGTCCTTCGGGACGCGAAAAGAACGGTACACGAAATCGTGTGCGAGAACGTTTTATTTCTGACATTCGTTATCATTCGGCAAAGCGAGAAACGCCTCGGCATATCTCGCAGAGCAATGCAAATGGGGCCTTGCCTGAGAATGGATACCGTGTTATCCCAAATGGTGCCAAAAGAACACTTTCCGCACCCTGCCGGAAGCACTAAAATTTTCAGCCGCCGCTTTTGCATGAGTGATAACGAGACGACTTTACTGCCTTTAAGGAGGAATACATAGAATGAAAACAATGATTATCAATGAAAATCAGAAGGGCTTTCTCTTCAAAAACGGAAAATATATCAAATTGCTTGACGCGGGCAAATATCACCTGTTTCGCGGCAGGGAGATCGAAATTTCGGGTTTGGATCAGCCTATCGTGTGCAGCAAGTGCGCTCTTGAAACCTTGCTTGCCGACAAAGCGATTGCCGACCGCGTGGCAGTAGTTGACGTAGGCGACGAGGAGCTTGCTCTCCACTATGTGAACGGTAAGTTTTCTTCCGTTCTTCGCCATGGAAAATACGCGTTTTGGTCCACGGTAGATCGGCACGAATTCAAAATTGTGGATATCTCTACACCCACAGTTGACGAATCCATCCCCGAGTATATCTTCTCGAAGATTCCTCAGATTTATTATACCAAGATCGAGGTTGCCGAATATCAGAAGGCAAGACTCTACTTCAATCAGAAGCTTGAGCGCATTTTGGATACAGGCACCTATTACTTCTGGAAAACGCCCGTTAAAGTAGATGTAGACTTCGTGGATACCCGTTTGACGCAAATGAATATCACAGGGCAGGAAATCCTTACTGCGGATAAGGTTTCTCTTCGCATCAATTTCGTATGCAACTATCGCGTGACCGACTACGTCAAGATTCTTACCGAGATCGATGATTTCGCAGAACAAATGCACGTGGCGGCGCAGCTTGCGCTGCGCGAATATGTTGGCAAATACAAGCTGGACGAGATCCTTGAAAACAAGGTGCAGATGTCCGAATTTGTGTTTGCTAAACTGAAAGCCAAGGAAAAGGATCTGTTTGTTGAAATCACGGATGCCGGTGTTAAGGATATCATTCTTCCCGGCGAAATCCGTGAGATCATGAACACCGTCCTTGTGGCGGAAAAACGTGCGCAGGCGAATGTCATTACACGCCGTGAGGAGGTTGCATCCACCCGTTCGCTCTTGAACACGGCAAAGCTGATGGATGAAAACCAGACCCTTTACAAGCTCAAGGAGCTGGAGTATGTGGAGCGCATTTGTGAGAATGTCGGCAACATTTCTTTGAATGGCAACGGCAACATTCTTTCTCAGCTCACGAAAGTTCTAAACGGAAACAACGTCTGAATCCGATGACGGTCGGGCGCGTTGTAGCCACATATCAAAAACAAATGCCCGACCGTACATATAAAAGGAGAATGGCATGATAGAGATTATAGGAAATTTTAACACCGCAAAGTGCTTTGCCACCACCCTCGAGGATGGGGCGCGTGAGCAAATTAAGGCGGTATGCGATAACGAGGCGTTTGCGTCCTCGAAGATCAGAATTATGCCCGACGTTCACGCGGGCAAGGGCTGCACTATCGGTACAACTATGACCATCACCGACAAGATCGTTCCCTCGATGGTCGGTGTGGATATCGGCTGCGGAATGTACACCGTGTACCTCGGCAACATGGATATTGACTTTGAGAAGGTGGACGAGGCAGCACATTTTATCCCCTGCGGCAGAAACGTGTGGGAGGGAAGACAGGAGCGGTTTGATCTCACCCAACTCCGCTGTTACCGAAATCTCAAGGACACCAAGCGCCTTGAGCGCTCCCTCGGTACGCTGGGTGGAGGTAATCACTTTATCGAGATCGACGTGGACGAGAATGGCGGCAAGTACCTTGTGATTCACTCGGGCTCCCGTAATCTCGGCACACAGGTGGCAGAGTTTTATCAGCAGATCGCTGTTGACCTCAACATGGGCAAGGAGGAGTATTTCCGTCAGCGCGAGGAGATCATCCGTACCTACAAGGAGCAAGGCAGACGATGTGAGATTCAGGCTACTATCAAGTCACTTGAGAAGGAGTTCAATGCTAAGGAGCCTACGCTCCCTCGTGACCTTTGCTTCCTCTACGATTCCTTTATGGATGATTACCTCCACGACGTGGATATCTGTCAGAAGTTTGCAGAGAGAAACCGCGCGAAGATGGTGGAGATCATTCTCGAGCGTTGCGGCTGGACAGCCGTAGAGACATTCCAGACCATTCACAACTACATAGATGTGAATGAGATGATCCTCCGCAAGGGTGCGGTCTCTGCCAAGACGGGCGAGAAGCTGCTCATCCCCATCAATATGCGCGACGGTTCGCTCATTTGCATCGGTAAGGGTAATGAGGATTGGAACTGCTCCGCACCTCACGGCGCAGGACGTTTGATGTCTCGTTCCGCGGCCTTCGAGCGTCTCACCATGGCAGAGTACGAGGCGGAGATGGCGGGTATCTACTCCACCTGCGTCGTGCCTGATACTCTTGATGAGTCGCCTATGGCGTACAAGAGCATGGACGAGATCATTGAGAACATCGAGCCTACCGCGGAGATCGTTTGCAGAATCAAGCCGATCTATAACTTCAAGGCGGCAGAGTGAGTGTTTGGTACATTTATTGCGCCGCAGTAAGCAAAGAAAAGGACTTCGTGAACACGCGCGAAGTCTTTCTCAAAATAAATACAAATATATTACGGTCAATTTCCACTCATTCTGTGGTCAAAAAATAGAAGTGTGTGATATCTATACAATAAAACAGCCGAAAACGCGTCTGCAAAGGCCCGTTTTCGGCTGTTTTTTGGTCGGAGTGACAGGAATCGAACCTGCGCCATCTTGGTCCCCAATATGTCATAGATTATTTTTTACGCAATTTCGGGCAATTTATAACGCTTTCGTCTGGAAATCACTCACTCTTTGAGCCTCTTGTCCCCACTGTTTCCATGTGTTCCGAAAATGACTGTGGGATGAGATGTGGTCGTAAAAATACTCCCCGAACAAGAAATATGCTCGGGGAGTTTGCTGTTGGTGGTATGTTAACTCTGAACCGACCAAAAGTCAAGTCTTTTCTACCGTCAAAATTTGAGCCGCAGTAGACAATGAAATACGATTTTATCTTGCGGTCGGATTATGTGTGTTTGACTTATTCGTTTGCTCTGGCGATGTGGTTATTACCGCAGATTATGAGAGAATATAAATTGAGGGCGAGTAAATAATACTACAGAATAGAAATTATGAAATCGCATAAAAGTAAAATAATAAAAAATAATAATTATTATTAAAAACCTTGACGAAATAAGAAAAGTGTGATATAATATAGAATCTAAATAATTATAATAACATTTAATGGATCCAGCTGTCTGCAGAGGAAGCTGGACCCATTTTGTTTTTTGCAGCAAAATTGACTAAATATAAAAGGAGACAGAATTATGGAAGTTCAACTTCAGGAACTTATTGAGCAGATTAAGAAGGATGGTGTTGAAACCGCTGAAGCAGAAGCTAAGGCTATCGTTGAAGCGGCAAAGTTAGATGCCGAAAAGATTATTGCCGATGCACAGGCACAGGCAGATAAAATCTTGAGCCTTGCAAGAACTGAAACCGAGCGAATGACGAAATCAAGTGAAGATGCTATTCGTCAGGCGGGTCGTAATCTGCTGATTTCTTTCAGAGAAAGTGTAACGAAAGAGCTTAATGCAATCGTTGGCGAAAATATTACTGCTGTATATTCATCGGATGCATTCGCAGGGCTGATTGTCAGAATTGCTGAAAACTGGGCAAATAAGCCCGAGGCAGAAGATATCGCAGTGATTTTGAATACTCAAGA
>JAZQFQ010000010.1:0-32973 GCA_045539595.1 Eubacteriales bacterium
CGTGTTGATGGCAAACATCAATCGAAGCATCCGAAAAATCAAGACAGAGGAAATGGCCGAGTTCCGTCTGAAAAGCCCCCATGTTTCCTGCCTGTACTATCTGTACAAGGAAAATGCGCTTACGGCCAAGGAACTGTGCGATATCTGCGAGGAAGATAAAGCGAACATCTCCCGAACAATTGATTATCTGGAAACAAACGGATATCTGGTCCGCCAGCCCCAGGATAATAAAAAGTATAAAAATCCTCTGGCGCTGACGGAAAAGGGACACGAGGTGGCTAAGCAGATCGCCGAAAAGATTGACCGTATCCTGGCCGAGGCCGGTGCCGGCATCCGCGAAGAAGAACGGGAGATCATGTACCGGAGTCTGTTCCAGATCAGCGAAAATCTGCAGAAACGCTGCAGTCTGTACGAAAAATAATCCCCAGATAAACCCTGCAACATAATACATACGGAAGGAACTTTGCATTATGGAGAACATGGATCCCAGATACAATGCGTTATTCACCCCGTGGAAAATCGGCAATGTGGAAATTAAAAACCGCATCGTAATGTGCCCCATGGGCGGCACTTCCCTTTTTGGCTGGTTTGAATTGACCGGATGCCACTTTGACCGTGAGGCTGCCAAACTCTTTCTGGAAAGAGCGAGCAACAATGTAGGTCTGATCATCCCCGGCATTGCACCCCTGAGAGATACATTCTGGGGAAAATGGCTCTGGCAAAACCCGAAAATGTTCGAGGATCTAAAAGAATTTATGGATGAGATCCATAAGACAGGCGCAAAACTGTTCATTCAGCTTACCGCCGGTATGGGTCGTTCCTGGGCCATCACGGAGCTGATAGCCCCTCTGCACAAGAACAAATTCACCCGTGCTCTGATCAAGCCGGTCATCGACACATCTCACGAGCTGGCCAGCCCCAGCCCGCAGAAATCCCGCTGGGCGCACGATATTGAGTGTCCCGAGATGACGGTGGAGCAGATTCACGAGATCATCGAGGCCTTTGCCAAAACGGCAAAACTCTGCCGGGATGCCGGTGTGGACGGTGTGGAAGTACACGCCGTACATGAGGGATATCTGCTGGATCAGTTCGCCATCGAGTTTTTCAACAAGCGAACCGATGACTACGGCGGAAGTTTTGAAAATCGCTACCGCTTCGCTGCCGAGGTAGTACGCGCCATCAAGGAAGCCTGCGGCGAGGATTTCCCTGTTTCCCTCCGCTATTCCGTGGAATCCAAAATGAAAGGATTCTGTGAGGGCGCCATACCCGGTGAGGAATACACCGAGGTTGGCCGCAATATGGAAGAATCCGAGCGTGCCGCAAAATATCTGCAGGATGCCGGCTACGATATGCTGAACGCCGACAACGGTACATACGACTCCTGGTACTGGGCACATCCCCCGATGTACATGCCGGAAAACTGCAATCTGGATGACGTGGCACATATCAAGAAATTCGTGGACATCCCCGTGGTCTGCGCCGGTCGAATGGACGCAGAGGCGGGGGCCCAAGCGGTAGCTGAAGGCCGAATCGATGCGGTGGGCGTAGCCCGTCAGTTCCTCACCGATCCCGAATGGGTCACCAAACTGATTGAGGATCGGCTGGAGGACATCAAGCCCTGCATCTGCTGTCATGCCGGATGCTTCAATTTCTCCTCCTCCAAGGGACACGCCAACACCCAGGATCTGACGGATACCATGGGATTGGCACGATGCGCTCTGAACCCCGAAACCATGCAGTCGAAGAAATATCACATTACCCCCGCCAAGAAGGCGAAGAAGATCGCCGTCATCGGCGGCGGTATCGGCGGCATGGAAGCCGCTATCCTTTGTGCAAAGCGCGGCCATTCCGTAACGCTGTACGAAAAGAGCGACAAACTGGGCGGCGTATTCATTGCGGCAGCCTCCCCGTCCTTTAAAGAAAAAGATCGGGCACTGATCGCGTGGTACAACCGGCAAATCACCAAGTACCCATCCATTGAAGTGAAACTGAACACGGAGATCACCGATGCATCGTCCCTGGCAGCCGACGAAATCATCGTAGCAACCGGCGCCAAAGCGAAAAGGATTCCCGTACCGGGCGCGGAAAACGCCGTGGAAGCGGTGGAATATCTGCTGGGCGAAAAAACGGTGGGTGAAAACGTAGTTGTCATCGGCGGCGGCCTGACCGGCTGTGAGATCGCCTATGATCTGTTTCTGCAGGGCAAACATCCTGCCATCGTGGAAATGCAGGACGATCTGATCACCACCCCCGGCATCTGCCTTGCCAACACCAGTTATCTGCGGGACTTCTTCAAGACGAACAACGTCCCCGTTCATCTGGAAACCGGCGTTTCCGAAATCACAAAAGACGGCGTAACCATCAAAACCAAGTCCGGTGAAACCAAGACCATCCCGGCGGATTCCGTCATTCTGTCTGTAGGCTATACACCCGCTCCTTTGGCCAAGGCAAAGGGCCACGTTCACGTAATCGGTGACGCGTCCCATGTGGGCAATCTGCGCACGGTTATCTGGGGTGCGTGGGATGTATGTATGAAACTGTAAGGAGAGTATCGTATGTTTTTGAATGAGGAACAACAGGCCATACTGAATGGCGAAAGGGGCGAAACTCTGGCAAAGGTTATGCAGACCGTGGTCCGCTACGGTGAGCTATTCGGCGCCGAAAAACTGATTCCCGTAACAAGCCAATACAATCATCTGGTAACATCCTTCGGTCTGAAGGCGCTGGGACCCGTATACGATCTGATGAGTCAGCTTCTGGAGGAAGGGGTTTTGTCTCAGCAGAAATTTTCCGCCGATCCCCGCCCCTGCGATCCCAATGTGCCGAAAAACATTCTGCAAGACTTTATTTTCAATCATTTCATGTATACTAAGCAGGATTTTTATGAGGAACAGCTCCGTAAAATGGGTCTGATGGAAAAGGATGCTTTCTCCTGCACTTGCTACATGGATGAGGTGGGCAACAAACCGAACAAGGGCGATATACTGAGCTGGTCGGAATCCTCCGCCGTAGTGTACGCCAATTCGGTTTTAGGCGCACGCTGCAACCGCAACTCCGGCATTATCGATCTGATGGGTTCCATTGTGGGATACGTTCCCTGCTTCGGTCTGGTCACAGACGAGGGAAGAAAAGCTACCTGGATCATCGAGATCCAAACCACAAAGAAGCCGGAGGCCCAGCTGCTCGGCTCCGCCATCGGTATGAAAGTCATGGAAGATGTTCCCTACATCAAGGGACTTGACAAGTGGCTGGGTACCGAATTGGACGATGCCGCCTGCACCTATCTGAAGGATTTCGGTGCCGCCACCGCATCCAACGGCGCCGTTGGTCTGTATCATGTGGAGAATCTCACCCCCGATGCAAAGGAGCTGGGCGAGTCCCTGATCTGCGACGGAGCGAAGGTGTATGTGATCGATGACGCGGAACTGCAGAGAGTATACGACAATTATCCGATCATCTGGAAAAATCCCGACGCCAAACCGAAGCTGTGCTTCATGGGCTGTCCGCATATGAGTCTGGAACAGCTGAAAACCTGGACAGATCGCGTGGAAAATGCTTTGGCGGAAGCCGGCAATAAGAAAGTTGTCATCCCTACCGTATTTACCGCCGCTCCGGCCGTAATCCGTGAATTTGAAAAGACGGACTACGCCGCCCGTCTGAAAAAGACCGGCGTGATCCTGTCCTACATCTGCCCGCTTATGTACATGAACAATCCCCTGTGCGGAAAGATGCCCGTCATCACATCCTCCAATAAGCTCCGCACCTATACGACTGCGCGGTACTATACCGACGATGAAATTCTCACTCAGATCACCAAAGGAGGTACACAGGCATGAAAACATTCCAAGGCAGAGTCGTTGCCCCCGGCACGGTAAGTGCTGAGGCACTGGTTTCCCACGGAGGCCTGAATACGCTGGCATCGTTCCAGAAAGCGCTCCAGTTCGGTGATAAAAAAGCCACCTGCGGCGACCAGAGCAACCCCGATCTGTACGGTAAGCAGATGGCCGGCAAGGCATTGTGCCTGCCGCAGACCATCGGCTCCACTACAGGCGGACTGGTCATCTACTGCGCGTGCTCTATGGGCCGCCAGCCCGCATGCATGCTGTTTTCCAATCCCATCGATTCTCTGGCCGGTGCCGGTGTCATACTGGCGGACGTATGGCTGGATGGCATACACATGCCTGTAATCGATTCCTTGGGCGAGGAATTCCTGAATTACGTAAAAGACGGTATGACGATCACGATCCAAGAGAACGGCATCGTGGAAGTTGCGTAATCTGCATGGACACATGGGATTTTGAAAGGATTTCAATAAATTACTTATGAAAAAAGAAAAATTACACGAAAAACTTGAATTTGAAAGCATACGGGATCTGGTAGAAAGATCCGCCGAGATGTACGGCGAGAAAGTGTATCTCTCCTACCGCACCGCCCCCTCCAAAGAGATTGAGAAAATCACATTTCTACAGTTCCGCGATGATGTCCGGGCACTTGCCAGCGAAATGCTGTCTATGGGATGTGCCGGCAAACACTGCGCCCTGATCGGAAAACCTTCCTGCGATTGGGCACTGGTGTATTTCGCCGCCCAGTCCATTGGAGCGGTTCTTGTCCCTCTGGATCGGGATTGGCTGGCAGAGGATCTGGCAGAGACAGCCAAAGCTGCCCGCATAGAGTATCTTTTCTGCGAAGAAGAACTCTCCGATAAAGCATCTGCGATCACAGAGAAGGTAACTTTGGCTGCTCCCACCGTATTTCTTTTGGCCAAAGAGGAAGAAAAAAATCTGACTGCACTTACAGATGCCGGCCGCGAAAAATTTGCCGCATCCCCCGAGTCCTATTTCAATGCTCCGATTGACACAGATAAACTGTCCCTGCTGGTATTCACCTCCGGCACCACCGGCAAGGGCAAGGGCGTTATGCTTTCTCAGCAAAACATCCTCTCCGTAATGTCCGATATTATCCCCTATATCGATTTCTCCGAAAAGACCGTGGGTGTTCTGCCTCTCCATCATACATACGGCTCATCGGTAATGCTGGTGGGACATGCGATCATCGGCAGTGAAATCTATATTTCTGCAGGCTTGCGCTATGTACAGAAGGAATTGAAAGAGCAGAAGCCGGGACATTTGGTGATCGTGCCTCTGTATCTGGAAACGTTCTACCGAAAAATCCTCGCTAATGTAAAAGAAAAAGGCAAGGAAAAGCAGCTTCGCATGCTTATTAAGATGAGCAACGCCATGCGCAAAACAGGCGTCGATCTTCGCCGCAAACTGTTCAGCGGTGTACTGGCCGCATTCGGCGGAGAGGTGCGCACGGTGATTTCCGGCGGCGCGCCCATCAATCCCGAGATTCAGGAATTCTTTGAATCCATCGGCATCACCGTGCTGAACGGATACGGCATCACCGAATGTGCGCCGATCATTGCCGTAAACCGCAGCCGGCGCATCGTTCCCGGCAGTGTGGGGCCCGTTCTGGACATCGACACCGTGAAGATTGACGAGCCCAATGAGGACGGAGAGGGCGAGATTCTCGTGCAGGGTCCCAACGTGATGCTGGGATACTATAACGACGATGCAGCTACTGCCGAAGCCTTCACCGAGGACGGATATTTCCGCACCGGTGACTACGGCCAGCTGGACGAGAACAATGTGCTGTACATCACCGGCCGCAAAAAGAATCTGATCATTCTCTCCAACGGCAAAAATGTATATCCGGAGGAGATTGAAAACGAGCTCTCCGCCACCCCCGGCGTGTTGGAGATCGTCGTGTACGAGGGCCAGAGCCGCCGCGGCATGTCGCACAACGCTATCGTAGCGGAGATCTATCCCGACACGGAATATCTGGAAAAGAACAACATCACCGATGTGCAGGCCCATATCAAGCCTTATGTGGACGCATACAACCGCTCCTCCGTTCCCTATAAGAAGATCAGCGTAATCAAGATTCGCAAAAAAGAATTCCCCAAAAATACCCTGCGCAAGATCATGCGTTTCAAAATGGACATGACCATTGATTGATAAAAAGCAGGTGTGCATGAAGCACACCTGCTTTTTATAGTTTCTTATCCCCGGTTGCCGGATTATTGATCCGTTTGCCACGCTCCGTGAAACGGGATCCGTGACAGGAGCAATCCCAGGAATGTTCTGCTTTGTTGTATTTCAGTGCGCATCCCAGGTGGGGACATCGCGGCACAGTGGGGGTGAGGATTCCTATGAGGGATTCAAATATATTAATAGCCAACTGCGGCCGCAGCATGCTACGGGACGGTGAGTACACCGTCGCGCAGGGATTCTGTCTTCCCAGAATCAAATCGCGCAGGAGCATGGCCGCTGTCATGGAGGAACTCATGCCCCATTTGTTGAATCCCGCGGCCACATACAAATTCCGGGTCCGCTGCGAATACCGACCGATGTATGGGATATCATCCAGCGTCATGCAATCCTGCGTGGCCCAGCGGCACACTTCCGTCCCGTCGGGATAGTACTTTTGTGCGAAGCGGGATAATTCCAACCAGTTTCCGCCTGTTTTGCCTGTACGGTGGCTGCCGCCGCCTATCAGAAGAAATTCTCCATAATTGCGGAACGACATGCCCTCTTTCGCTTCATCCACATACATGCCATGCACATCCGGTACGTTTTTCAGCGCAATCACATACGAACGATGCTGATACATCTTGAGAAAGTACATTCCATGCTTATTGATAAACGGAAAATGGGTGGCGACAATAATGTGGTCTGCCGCTATAGTCCCGTTTTGTGTCACAGCACCGTGCGGCGTCACCTCCAGAACCTTTGTGTTTTCGTAAATGGGCAGATCCTTTGCGATGCCATAGGCGAATTTCAAAGGGTGAAACTGCGCCTGATTGCCCATCCGCACCGCACCGGCCACGGAAAAAGGAAGCGGCAAATGCTCCGCAAATTCCGCTTTAGATCCGATTAGCGCCAAAGCCTGCACCTCTTTCTCCATCTTCGCCCGATCGCATAGTGAATACACGTACGAATCCTTCTCCTCAAAATCGCAATCGATATTTTTGCACATCCCGCGATACTGTTCCACCGCCGCCTGCTGGGATTCGTAATACAATCTGGTTCGCTCCGCGCCGAAGCGGCGGATCATTTTGCCAAAGATGGCACCATGATGAGCGGTGATTTTCGCCGTGGTGTTTTTCGTGATTCCATCGCATATACGCTTCTCTTCCGCCAGCACGCAATCCACCCCGGCCTGCTTCAGCAGATAGGCGCACATTATACCGGCGATCCCGCCGCCGATGATGAGCACATCTGTTTTGATGGGGTTTTGCAATGTCTCAAATTTCGGCTGTTCCGATGGGACTGACCATAAAGAACTCATGATTTCACCTCATAATCTGATCTTTATGGAATAGTATTTCCCTTGGGTGTCATACTGATTCTATGTCGTATTATAATTATCATGCTACGGCCAAACGGCTTATCGCCGAGGGCAAACTGCTGGGATATTATTTCACAGAAAGGCACAATGCCATCTTCCCTGCCCTTGTTTTGCTCTTTGACGATTATCGTCATCCGGTTATGCCGATCCGCTCGCATCGTTGGGAAGAATATCTGCCCCTTTTGCCGCAGGAAATGGAGATAAAAGGAAACTAAAACAGCCCCCAAAACGGAGGCTGTTTATATACATAACATTAACCGAAAAGATGTCTGCATGCCACCAACAGGACACTGAGCCCAATGGCGGCCAGGGTGATGTACACCACGCCCTTATCAAATGTTGCCTTTAGATTCGGGCGCAGCTGACGGATTTTCCGCAATCCGTAATATGGAAAGTGCTGAATCTCCGTGGTAAACTCTTTCCCAAATTGCTTTTTACGCAAAACACAAAGACGACACCACCTCCGATTGTGCCTGGCAGGCAGTTCGGCAATATAGTTGACGCTTTGAATTTCATCCCAGGAGATCATCTCATTCTCCGTGCAAATACCATCCTCACTCAACGTACAGACGATTCTTCCAATGAAAAATCGGTTCAGAATCGACAAAATAATGAGCGGCGACAACAAAACAACGCCAACAGGGATAGAAGCCAGCGTTTCCTCCAGCGGATATCGGGGATCTCCCCACGTTGCGCATAACAGGATCAAATATACCAGCAGGACACCTCCAGCTACTGTATACATATACGAATTAAAGTATTGCATGCGGATATCTGTACCGGAGACAGTTGACAGCTTGTATCCATCCTTGCGGGGAGATCTGCCTTTGATTGCAGCACAAAAACCGACTATGTTTTCTGCCTGACAATCCAGCTTGCGCATCCGTGCCGGCGCCTGAATACGGATGGGCTCGTGATCCTCAAAGCTGATATCGATGGTATATCCCAAGCGTTTTTTGATTTTAACCGATGCGATGTTGAGCGGGATGCGATCGTGACAAATCATATACTCACCGCTCATCCGCGCGATCAAGAGGAAATTCTCCGTCAATCCGAGGAAGGCGGCATGGTACACATCATCGTCGCGAATCATGCAGCTGATCGGGTACAAAAGAGTTTCCCTATGGGGCAGTAATTTCTTCAGAGAGCGCATCATAAGCTCTTTGCTGTCCATAAATGCTGTCTCCTGTTCTTTACGAAAAAGAATGCCACACAATATCCGGATAGCGCATTTCGGCCATGGTTTTGCACCACTCCACCGCCGGAAAACAGTGGTCGGCGATTACTGCGTACGCGGCATCACACAACATCAGATAGTATGCGGGATCGCCCGGCTTCTGCGCGATGGCAAGGTAAGAGATGGCGCGGTCACTCTTCCCCTCCTCCTCCAACGGACCAAAATCGGCTTTATCCGTAAAGTGAAGCACTTTGGCTCCGTCCAGTTCTTCCGGAAACATATTCATTCCTCCATCTCAAACGAAAATTCAAACAGGATCGCGTCGGTGTTCTCCTCGGAATACTCGATTTCCTCGGAAAGGATCCGGGCAAGGCGGACAAAATCGGTCATGCCCTGCACATCGTCGGTTCTTGCCATGGATGCAAGCAGCCGTTCACAGAACAGACTGAAGCCCAGCGCCACGCGGAACTCCTGCTCATCCCGCACGCCCGATCCGTGACGATACAGGAAATAGGCCAATGCGCGCTCCAGCGTTTTTTCCCATTCGATCGGTGTGGATACATCCGACGAATAGCAACTGAAGCACTGCCTATGTGATTCGTCCAGATATTCCAGGGAAGACAGGATACTTCTCCATTCGTCATCGGGAAGAATGCTCGGCGAAACATGATACGCAGAGCCTATCCGGGCCAATCGTTCCGAGTATGAAACGGATCCATCCGCCAGAATGGAATAGATTCTTGCCCGATGGGTAGGTGCATCAAAGTTTATCGACGGAACATCGTCTGCGATTTCGCCGACTTCCACTATCGCGGCATAAGAATCCGACGACAAAATCACGCGGCAGGCCTCCTCGCAGGCCATGCCCAGGCCGAGCTCTTTCCCGCGGGATGTATCGTTGTAAAACCGAGGATGCTCCCGGCAGATATCGCACAGATATCCATCCCCCAGGGAGGAGATAATACGGCACAATCCCCGCTCGTCCAAGTGGGGACACCGCTCCCCGGCGGCCAGACGGAAATGAGGCGTATCCGTCTCATCGATGGTCTTGATGATCCGACCGCCATACCCGTCCGTCAGTGATCTGTATTTCCGCATCGTGTCGGGATCGATGTCGATTTCCCAGCCGATGCAGCAGTTGTGGGTGCACTTATCGGCGATGCATGCGAATTGTCTGTAGTATTCGGGTGCGTACAGTTTCATTGTGCTCCTCATGCGGTCTTACAGCGATTTTCCCTCATGGACAATAGTCGTGCTGACGCGTCCTACGGCGTCAAAATACGCGCGTGCCTTTTTGTTCAGGATGATGAGAACGAATACAACGATCTGAATCAGCGAAGCCAGCACAAACGCCGCCGCATACACGCGGATGATCGTATAATACTCATCAGACATCAGTACCTCAAAACTGCCGGATGTAAAGCACTGATACAGCATTAGGAGTCCGCCGGCGATCGGAAGGATCGCAAACATTTTCACGCCAGAATAGGCGGCGTACGCAAAAAATACACTCACAAGAAACCCGATCAAATTCGCAGGCGAAAATGCCCAAAAGTCCTGGAAAATGCAGATAAAATCAACAACATGGAACAGCACGCGGGATGCCAGCCACACGATCAGAGCATAGCCTATCCAGCGTTTCCCGGCGAGGATATCCGAGTTCTTCTCAATCTCCCGCGTCATCAGCTCGGTTTTACGTTGTTTCATTTCGTTAGCCATCATCATACCACCTTTCTTTTTCCCATTATATCACACTCACACCGGGGTGTCAATTTGGTTTAATGAGTGATGCGGCTTGACAGAATGTATTTTTTTATGTAAAATGAGTACATTCATAATGTTGTACATCGGAGTAAGGAGACGAGATATGTTTGATGCACAGAAAGTAAAAGACGCTTGCGTGAAATGGATAAAGGAGTTTTTTGAAAATAACGGCCCCGGATGCAACGCAGTCATCGGTATTTCCGGCGGTAAGGACAGTTCCGTAGCGGCGGCTCTTTGTGTGGAAGCGCTTGGTTCCGATCGCGTGATCGGCGTTCTGATGCCCAAGGGGGAGCAGCACGACATTGACTGCGCCTACAAGCTGGTGAACCATCTGGGTATCAGGCACTATGTAGTCAACATCAAGGATGCGGTGGACGGACTTCTGGAAAATCTGCCCAAGGATTTACCGCTCACAGAACAAACGATGAATAATATCCCGCCCCGTGTACGGATGACCACCCTGTACGCAGTGTCCCAAAGCTGCAACGGGCGCGTGGTGAATACCTGCAATCTGTCCGAGGATTGGGTTGGCTATTCCACCCGCTACGGCGATTCTGTCGGCGATTTCAGTCCGCTCTCTCGCCTGACTGTACAGGAGGTCAAAGAGATCGGTTATTTGCTGGGGCTGCCCCGTGATCTTGTAGACAAGACGCCCATCGACGGTCTGTGCGGCAAAACAGACGAAGACAATCTGGGCTTCACCTATGCGGAGTTGGATCGGTACATCCGCACCGGCGAGATTGAGGATCCGGAAAAGAAGGCAATCATCGACCGCAAGCACAAGATGAATCTGTTCAAGCTGGAGCTGATGCCCTGCTTTGAGCCGGAACTGGAGTAAAGATGAGAAAAGGAGATCGCAGTGCGATCTCCTTTTGACGTTGCAGCATTATGTCAGCGCGCTTCCGCATGGGAGGAGTGATATTGTTTGTCCTCCAGACGATTCAATACATAAAGGCTGATCACATCTGCACAAAAGATGAATTGACAAACAATCACAAGAACAGAAACAGCAGCATCGCTGTTCATTTTCTTAATGAGTGCGAACACACTGATCATGCTGCTGATACACAAGGTTATGCAATCGAGGATAACCAGAATGATAATGAACGGAAATGTCATAAATAACATAAGTCCCATCAAAAATCCGAGCGCAAAAATCAAAACATAGGACGGAATGTGTACGATTTTCAATAGCAATGCCGTTCTTCGCAAGGAACAGGCAGATTGATTTCTCGAAAAAAACATAAAAAGAATATTACACAAAACAGCCAAGACTGCACAAACCAGGCAGGAATTCATTAGGACGGTCATGACCTGATCTCTAAAATGTCCGCTCACAAAGCCATACCCCAAGCACAGACAAACAGAATATGGGAAAATAGCGGACGGAATTAATAATAATTTTTGCATATGTTGCTCTCCTTTTCGCATTGGTACAGGCAGTTAGAATAATAACAGCCTCCAATAGTTAAGAATAGCCGCGCATTCGCGCAGACAGCAAGGCACGACCAAATACCAAACGGTATTGCTGTGTGCATAGGCAACGTTCTCAAGGCCGGCGTTCCGCGCTACCATTCCCGCACGGAAGATGTGAAAATCGTTGGTGACGTAGGCAATTGAGTATTCCTCGCCCAGTCGTTCATCCAACAAAACTTTGGAAAAGGCGAAATTCTCTGCCGTGCTGGTGGACCGTTCCTCTTTTATGATGATATCTTTGGAAATCCCCCGCTCCACCAAATAGCGCTCCATGGCAAGGGCCTCCGTAATATCCTCCTGGGGGCCTTGCCCGCCGCTGACGACAATAAGGGAATCCGGGTTCTTCTTGTGGTACGCAATGGCTGTATCCAGCCGATTGCGTAAGGTCAAACTGACGCGCTCGCCATGGATGCCTGCCCCAAGCACCAGGATCGCATCCTCATCGTAAGATGTATTATCACAGCGACCGATCAGCAAAAGAGCGCTTGCGCACACAACCACCGCCAGGATTCCGCAAAGGCAGGTGATCCACACCCATTTTGGCACGCATCGCACAATCCGGGAAAGGAAAATTCCGCCGAAAAGGAACACCGCGCCAAGCAAAAAGGTCATAACGATGCCCACATTGAAATTGGACGCCACGGCTACGGCGATCGCGTTAAGAATGAGAAGTGGGCCCAGAATCAGAAGAACGATCTTAATAATCCGGGAAACTGTGTTATTTTTCATGATGTTTTTTCCTTTTGGTTTTATCCGGGTGAATGCCTATGCTTTCCAATAACACGGCATACTGCCAGTGCATTTCAAGGGTTTACGGATTTTATTTGCACATTTCTTCGATTTCGGCTTTTGTGTATTTCCGATATCTATTGGGTGCATACATGGATTCCGTTGTGTTTGGGATTCTTTTCATTAACTTCTCAAAACTCATATTCGCGGGCAATTTCAGCAATTCGCCCTTGCTGTTCTCGGTCTTATATGCACAGAAAATAAGCTGACGATTCTCCCAATCCATATAAAAGGAATCGGTGACCGATAACGGGTCAACATCTAAAAATGCTTCCTGGCCGTCGATAATACTTTCGTATATGAATTCAAACAAAGCATCGGCGCCTATTTTGATAACGCGAACTTCATCGTCACTCAACGGTTGTTTTTTCTTTTTCATACCACACCGCCTTTTTGCTTCATTATATCGCAAATCCGCGAACATTTCAACTGCTTCGCATCACAATCAAGTCGATAGCGGGTATATAATAAAAAAATGCTTTTCGCCAAAGCGAAAAGCTACCGTACTTCTTCACTATTCACTATTACCTATTACCTTCCAAAAGCCTACTCAGACGGATTTAGTGAAAAGTGAAGAGTTAAGAGTGAAAATGTAAAAACCTTCTCGAACTTCGTCCGAGAAGGTTTTTGGCAAGGGCGCAAGGACTCGCCCGCCTGCGGGCGGAGCGGTGGCGCGATCTGACAGTCCCCCGGACTGTCATTCAATACGCGCCCTTCGAGTCCCTGCTTACTTACACACAGACAAAAAAACAAAAGGAATGGCATCAGCCATCCCTCTTGTTTTTGGCACAACCTTTCAAAATCGATCCGTACCACAAGTTTTTTCGAAATCGATCCATGGCTTTCAGTCAGCGGATAGATTTCTCCCTTGGCGATGATGGGAGTTGCACGCGACCGCTATCTTCCGGGGTGCTGCTCCATGCTTGCAAACGAGGCTATGTAATTTCAAAGTACGTAACTTACAAAAGATCCTGAAATAGAGCCGTCTGGCATTTTGACTGGACTAATGGAAAATTTATTTTTCAGCCATAAGCGGTGCGATGGAAAATTGCCAATATCACAATACGCGCGGATTTGATATACTTTTTCTTCTTTTGCAATTTCTATAATTTCACTTATCATTTTGGAAGCAACACCTTGGCAACGAAGGTTTGTGTATATGACCTCAATGATATTTATAAATATTTCATCCTGTTCAACAGGTGCAGGAATTTTTCTTTTGAAGGCCCAAAGGTATCCAACAACAGTATCTTCAATTTTGGCAACAATAAAATATCCACCATCTCGAATGACATTTTTTATGTTTGGATAATCGGTTAAAAGTTTTTGTTTTTCTGCATCTGTTCCCAAACGGATAATCATATCATATTGCATTATTATTTTCCTTTCGCAAAATTATTCTTAGCCGTTGTAATTGACTTCACCAGCAGAAATCTTATCGTAGAACACTTGCGGTCAAGTGTTCTATACCGCGCTTCATCAATATACTCACTTTTCAGTAGCATTTCAAGCCATTTGCTCGTTTCGTTTGTTTCTTTGAGCGAAATTTCAAGTTTTGCAATAAAGTCGGCACGACCGTGAGCATATTTACTTTCGGCGATGTTAGCGCAAATACTTGTTGCGCTTCTTCCAATTTGATTGGAGATCACGTTTTCGTGTTTTGCGCGAAGTTCTTTTGTTAATTGCAGAACATCAACGGATAACTCCATTGAAAGATCACCGAGCTTATCTTCTCTCACGATATCACCGCCTTTCTTGAAATTATTATATCACACTTTCGGTTAAAAATCAACAATATTTCAGCGCACAAGACTATCGGTCTAATTCCGTTTGCGCGAAGCGCAACTTCATTTACGGCGAAGCCGTAACATCATTGGGCGAAGCCCACTTCATTTGAGGCAAAGCCTCAACATCGTTCATTTGTGTCCGCCTTGCGGCGGAATGATGTTAGCCTTCGGCTAAATGATGTTGCGTGCGTTGCACGCAAATGATGTTGTGTCCTGCGGACACAAATGAAAAAATCCAAGTCTTTCGACTTGGATTTTTTGGCAGGGGCGCAAGGACTCGAACCCTGGACATGCAGTTTTGGAGACTGCCGTTCTACCAACTGAACTACACCCCTATGCACGAGTAGTATTATAACACAATCGTTTGTCAATTGCAAGAGTTTTTTTCATTTTTTTGCGAATTACTTTTTCCCGGGTGCGTAAACTAGAAAGAAGGCCGCAGAGCAAACAAAAAGCCCGTCGGAGCATGACGGGCATATCTGTTATCAGTTCATACCGTTGAGCAGCTTAGTGAAACGGCTCTTCTTGTGTGCAGCAGCATTCTTGTGGATGATACCGTGGCCAACAGCCTGGTCAACCTTCTTAACTGCCAGCTTGTAAGCAGCCTCAGCTTCGGTCTTATCACCTGCCTGAACCGCTGCAAGGAACTTCTTGATCGCGGTGCGGAGCTGACTCTTAAACATCTGATTCTGGAGCGTTTTGGTTGCGATAACCTTAACACGCTTTTTTGCACTCTTAATATTCGGCAAAACATTCACCCCTTTCCTTTATTCATCCGTGATCCTCGAATACGTCCATCTGAGAGGGGATGTGCGTATCCTTTCATACAGTTCTGTATTATACCACTCTTTCTTTTGTTTTGCAAGAGGTTTTTGCAAAATATTTCAAGTTTTTCACCAAAAATTTTGCGCCTGGTGTCTTGTTTGGAATTTAGCATTTGATGTCCAAAAACCTTGCATTTTATTACAACCTATGATATACTATAATATTATTGGATGCTTATCCTTATATTTAAATTCAATCCTGCAAATCCCGGAGGCACTTGACAAGTTATGAAGTATTTCGTTTTGATTCCGGACGGTATGGCAGACCGCCCCATCCCCCAGTTGAACGGCAAAACCCCCATGGAAGCCGCTGACAAGCCGCACATGGATGCACTGGCAAAAATCTCCCTGGCGGGCACGGCCATGAACGTCCCCGCACACATGGTACCCGAGAGCGATACGGCCAATCTGGCCATCCTCTCCTACGATCCTGCGGTATATTCCCGCGGCCGCTCTCCGCTGGAAGCCGTCAGCATGGGCATTGAACTGGCACCGGACGATACCGCCATCCGCTGCAATGTTGTCACCGTTTCCGATGATGATCTGCCCTATGAGGAAAAGACTATGGTGGATCACAGCGCCGATGAGATCACCACAGAAGAAGCCGATCAGCTGGTGCGTGCTCTGAACGAAGCTTTGCCGATGGACGGACGCCTTCTGCACACCGGCATCAGCTACCGTCACTGCCTTGTTTGGAAAAACGCGGATTCCAAATACAACTTTGAGCGGCCGCACGACATCATCGGCCGACAGATCAAGGACTATCTTCCAAAGGAAGACAACGGCGGAGCCGCTTTTCTGGAATACATGAAAAAAGGATATGAAGTTCTCAATCACCATCCCGTGAACGAGGATCGCCGCCGCCGCGGTCTGCGCCCGGCCAATTCTCCTTGGCTGTGGAGCCCCGGCACCAAGCCCGCCCTTCCCTCCTTCAAGGATAAGTGGGGTATCAACGGTGCGATTATTTCCGCCGTGGATCTGATTAAAGGTATCGGCCTGTGCGCAGACATGGAAGTCATCAACGTGGACGGTGCTACCGGAAACTACTCCACCAACTACACCGGCAAAGCCGATGCGGCCATCGACGCGTTCCGCCGCGGAAAAGATCTGGTATATGTGCATGTGGAAGCACCCGACGAGTGCGGTCACCGTGGGGAGTGGGATGTAAAAGTCAAAGCCATCGAAAAGATCGATGCCCTGATCCTTGCTCCCGTGTTCCGGTATCTCAAGGAATCCGGCGAGGATTTCAAGGTATTGGTACTGCCCGATCACCCCACACCGGTGGAGATCCGCACCCATTCTCATGAGGCCGTGCCCTTCTTCCTGTACGATTCCCGCAAAACAGAAAACGGCCCGGCATGCTTCAGCGAGGATAATTGTGAAAAAATGAACAATTATGTCGCTGACGGAAGCAAACTGTTCGATATTATGATTGAAAAATAAGAAAGCGAAACAAGTCATGGATTTGGAAAAGAACACGCAGAACCAGACGAACGATCCGGAAATGAATTCCCCCGAGACGTCCGCTGACACAGAATCCGCAGCGCAGGAAACGCCCCCCGATCCCAAGGAGCGCCTGCGCAAAACAGCATCCGACATCTTTGAGATCGTTGAGATGTTCACCGTTTGCGCGGCAGTGATTATGCTCCTGTTCACATTTATCGTGCACCCGACCATGGTGCTGGGTCCATCCATGGAAGATACCTTGATTCAAAACGACTATCTGCTGGTCTCCGATGTGGCTTACACACCGACGCGCGGTGATATCGTAGTGGTCCACAACGTAGGGCTTCGTCATTACAGCGATCCCATCGTCAAGCGCGTCATCGCCACGGAAGGACAGATTATCGATATTGATTTTGCCACATGGACTGTCACCGTGGACGGCGAAGTAATCGATGAACCCTATATCAAACTGACGCCCGATGATTACCGTACCTCGGATTGGAGTTATCCTTTGCAGGTACCCGACGGATATCTTTTCGTTATGGGAGACAACCGCAATCATTCCGCGGACAGCCGCTGCCGTGACATCGGTCTGATCGATGAGCGGTGCGTAGTCGGCAAGGCCATCGTCCGCGTATTCCCCTTCGATCGCTTTACCGTATTTGAATAAGACTTTATCATTTTAGTAAGGAGAATGTCGTATGCCCTCACAGACCATTCAGTGGTTTCCCGGTCATATGGCCAAAACCCGCCGGCTGATCAGCGAGAATCTGAAACTGGTGGATATCGTTCTTGAATTGCGGGATGCCCGTATTCCCATCAGTTCCAAAAATCCGGAGATTCTCTCCCTGACTGCCGGAAAACCCGTTCTTACTCTTTTTAATAAATCCACCTTGGCAGACCCAACAGTTACAAAACAGTTTATGGAACTCTGCCGGGCCGAGGGCGGAAATGCCCTCGCCATCGATTGCGTAAGCGGCGACGGATTGAAAAACATCGCTCCCGCCGTCCGCCATATTCTGCAGGATACCGTACAGAAATACGAATCAAAAGGCATGCACGGCCGATCCCTGAAGGCCATGATTGTGGGAATCCCCAACGTGGGAAAATCATCCCTGGTCAACCGCCTGTGCGGATCCAAAAAGGCAAAGGTGGAGAACCGCCCCGGTGTCACCATGAACAAGCAGTGGGTAACCACATCCTACGGCATTGATCTGCTGGATATGCCCGGTGTGCTGTGGCCCAAGTTCGACGACACCGTGATCGGCGAGAATCTGGCGGCCACCGGCGCCATCAAGGACGCGATTCTGGACACGGAATCTCTGGCGGGCATTTTGTGCACGCGGCTTATACACATCGCACCGGATTTGTTCTGCGCCCGCTATAAGCTGGGCGATGCCGCTCCCCTGCGCGATATGAAGCCTTATGAACTGTTGGAGCTGGTCGGCAGCAAACGGGGATTTCTGATCTCCGGCGGTGAGGTAGACACGGAACGTGCCGCCAACATTCTGCTGGAAGAATTCCGTGCCGGCAAGATCGGCCGGATCACGCTGGACGTTCTGCCTACGAGAGGAGACGTAGATCATGCCGACGCTTGACTTTGACCGTCAGTTTATCACCGACTCCTGCCGTATCATCGCCGGTACGGATGAAGCGGGTCGAGGTCCGCTGGCCGGTCCGGTTGTGGCAGCCGCCTGTATTCTTCCGCCGGATTTTCTGCCGGAAGGTCTGGACGATTCAAAAAAACTCACCGAGAAAAAGCGCGAGAAGTTGTTCGATATCATTACCGAATCGGCAATCACATACTGCATTGCGTCTGCTTCCCCCGAGGAAATCGATCATTATAATATATTGGAAGCATCTCTTCTGGCCATGCGCCGCGCGTTGGCGGGCCTGTCCGTACAGCCGGATCTGGTGCTGGTGGACGGATGCATCGATCGAGGATTTCCCATCCCCGCCCGCGCCATCGTCTCCGGCGATGCTCTGTCGCCGTCTATCGCGGCGGCGTCCATTCTGGCCAAGGTCACCCGTGATCGTATGTGTCTGGACATGGATGCGCAGTATCCGCAGTACTGCTTTGCCAAGCATAAGGGATACCCCACGCCCGCCCACAAACTGGCTGTCTTTGAACACGGTCCCTGCCCCTATCACCGTCGATCGTTTCTTGGTTTTCTGGAAAAGGATCGGGAGAAGCTGACCGGCGCACTGGAAAAGAAACGGGCGGCTGACACATGAGCACCAAGTCTCTTGGCAATATGGGGGAAGAATCCGCCGCTTTATATTTACAGAAAAACGGCTATACGATTCTCGGCCGGAATGTGTATGTGGGCCATTACGAAATCGACATAATAGCCTGCAACGACACCCATCTGGTCTTCGCGGAGGTCAAAACACGACGCGCCCGCCCCGGTGAAAGGACGCCCTACGGTCGTCCGGCCGATGCAGTAAACACACAAAAGCAGATTTGTCTTGTCAACGCTGTCCGGCAGTACCGCCGGACGATCTGTAATGAATACGCGTCCCTCACGCCGAATATTGATGTAATCGAAGTATATGCGGATCCAACAGCGAAAAACTATCATGTACTGGAGATCCGCCACTTCAAAAATGCCGTCAGCGGCATGAGAGGAGTCGGTTACCCATGAAACTGTTCGATCTGCATTGCGACACGCCCTATGAGATGATGCACAGACATGCGTCGCTCTCTCATAATAATCTGCATATTTCTCTGGATAAGACAGCACCCTATTCAGCCTATATTCAATCCGCCGCTGTGTGGAGCGATTGCCGTCTTTCCGACAACGATGCCTGGGATGCCTATCTCCGCATCAGCGATCACTTTATCCGTACCGTAAACGAAACGCCGGACGCCTGTATGGCCAGGACAGCGGAGGATATCCGCCGTGCTGCGGTCACTGGCGAAAGGTGCTTTATCAGTGCGGTGGAAGATGCCCGGATTCTGGCCGGTGATCTATCCCGTCTGGACATTCTCAAGGAACGAGGCGTGCGCTTTCTCACCCTTACATGGGCGGGCGAGACCTGCATCGGCGGATCCCACGACACGGGTGCTCCCCTGACGGCATTCGGCCGGGATGTAGTGAAGGAATGTTTTGCGCTCGGTATTATCCCGGACGTATCCCACGCGTCACGCGCGGTGACTGCAGAGGTTCTGCAATTGGCAAAGGAACACGGCAAGACCGTGATCGCCACCCATTCCAATGCCTTCTCGGTGCATCCGCACTCGCGGAACCTGACGGATGATGAATTCCGGGCTATCGCCGATTTAGGCGGAATTGTGGGCATAAGCCTTTGCCCCGAGCATATCACATCATCCCGCTGTGATATATCTGCCGTTGCCGATCACATACGGCATTACCTGCACCTGGGCGGGGAGAATTCCCTTTGCCTCGGCTGCGATTTTGACGGCATATCGTCCACGCCCGATGGGCTGTGGGACGTCTCCTGTCTTGTGCGATTGGCGGAACACCTGCATGGAGCGGGTATCCCCTTCCGCATAACTGATAAACTATTTTTTGATAATGCATACGGCTTTGCCGTGAAAAATTTCCAATAAAGGAGCCGCTTCGGCGGATACAACCATGAAGTACTTAAGCACTCGCGACACCCAAAAGACACCCTTTACCGTTTCCTCTGCCGATGCCATCAAGCGCGGCCTGGCCCCCGATCGTGGATTGTTCATGCCGGAATCCATTCCGACACTGACGTCCGAGGATTTTGCTTCCCTTCTTACTATGCGGTATGAAGAACGCGCCGCCGATATTCTTGCCCGTTTTTTGACGGATTACGATAAGAATCTGCTTCTGGCAGACTGCACTGCGGCCTATGCGGCGGATCGCTTCCCCGGCGGTGCCGCGCCCATCGTACACATCGGTGACAACATCCACTCCCTGGAGTTGTGGCACGGTCCCACCTGTGCCTTCAAGGACATGGCACTGCAGATCATGCCCCGTCTTCTGTCCCGCGCCTTGACCATGACCGGTGAAAAGCGTCTGGCACACATCCTTGTGGCCACCTCCGGTGACACCGGTAAAGCGGCTCTGGAAGGATATCGCGACGTAGACGGCGTCAAGATCACCGTGTTCTATCCTGTGGACGGCGTCAGCCCCATGCAGAAGCGTCAGATGACCACCCAGCGGGGTGAAAATGTAAATGTCTGCGCCGTATACGGTAACTTTGACGATGCCCAGAGCGGTGTGAAGACCATCTTTGCTGACAAACAGCTGGCAGAACGTGCCGAAGAAAACGGATTCTTCTTCTCCAGCGCCAACTCCATCAACTGGGGTCGTCTGGCACCGCAGATCGTGTACTACATCTCCGCCTACTGCGATCTTGTGAACAATAAGACAATCACCATGGGTGATACTGTAAACGTATGTGTTCCCACCGGCAACTTCGGCAACATTTTCGCTGCCTATATTGCCCGCGAAATGGGATTGCCCCTGGGCAAACTGATTTGTGCCTCCAACGCCAACTGCGTACTGACGGACTTCATCCGCACCGGCGTATACGATCGCACCCGCCCCTTCTATAAAACCATGTCCCCCTCCATGGACATCCTGATCTCCAGCAACCTGGAACGGCTTCTGTTCCTGCTGGGCGGAAGTGAGATGACCGCCGACTGCATGGCACAGCTGAGTGAAAGCGGTAAGTATACGGCTCCCGCGACCGTCATGGAAAAACTGCGCGATGTGTTCGCCGGCTATTACTGCACCGAGGAAGAAACCGCATCCGTGATCCGCGCTTCCTTCACCGGACGCAAGTATCTGTGCGACACCCATACCGCAGTCGGTTTGGGCGCCGCTGAAAAATACCGCCAGGAGACCGGCGATGATCGTCCCATCATTCTGGCATCCACCGCAAGTCCTTACAAGTTCCCCGCCGACGTGCTCAAATCTCTTGGCGAAGCCCCCGCATCCGAGGATCCCGCAGAACTTCTGAATGCACTGCACAAGGTCAGCGGTACTGCCATTCCCGAGCCTCTGGCTCAGACGCTGTCGCTGCCTGTCCGTTTTACGGAAACGGTTGCTCCTGCTGAGATGGCCAAGGTGATTTTCAACTGATCCTTCCACAAAAAATGCCGCCTTGCGGCGGCATTTTCTTTAAAGGGATTTTGGCTTAAAGGTGGCACACACCGTTTCCCCTGTGGAATTGGCATAACTGGGGCCCACCGCGATGCGGTTGGCCGCACAGTAGCTGTCTCCGTCGTGGAATGCGCAGTTTTTCACGTCACACGCCACGCCCTTCAGATGCTTGCCCGTTTTCTCGGAAGTATTCTTATTTCCCATTTTTGGCAATCCCCTTCCTGTCGTTCCCGACAATTGTATTCTTCCCAACAGCCGCACAATCATTCTATGAAAGGATTTCCGCCCAGCGGATACAGGTACACTATGTCACTGTTTTCCATCGCCGATCTGCATCTATCCCTGTCCACAGACAAGCCGATGGACAAATTCGGTCCGCGCTGGAAATCCCACGCGGAGAAAATCGAAAAAAACTGGCGCGCCATCGTTTCACCCACCGATACGGTGGTGATCCCGGGCGATATTTCCTGGGGAATGTCCCTGGAGGAATCCCGGGCGGATCTGTCCTTCATCGATTCCCTGCCGGGAAAAAAACTGATCGGCAAGGGGAATCACGATTACTGGTGGTCCACCATGGCCAAGATGAAGGCGTTCACAGCGGCGGAAGGATTTACCACCATCGATTTTCTGTACAACAACGCCTATGTATGCGAGGATTGCATCGTATGCGGCACACGCGGGTGGTATGTGGAAGAACGGCTGCAGAACGAGCGGGACAATGCGGATTACACGAAAATCGTGGCACGGGAAGCCGCCCGTTTGAAAATGAGTCTGAATGAGGCGGTCACCTTGCAAACGGAGGATGTAAAGCCGATACTGGTTTATCTCCATTTCCCTCCGGTATTCCGAAACTTTGTGTGCCGGGAACTGGTGGACGTAATGCACGAGTACTCCATCCGCCACTGCTATTTCGGCCACATACACGGTGTATACACCGTTCCGCGCACCACAGAATTCGAGGATATTTCCATGACAATGATCTCCGCAGACTTCCTGGATTTCGTGCCAATGATCACAATGCCCTGCGATTATTGAGGTTTTTCGTCGATTTCCCCATTTTTTCTACGATGAAATTGGCATATTTTTCAGATTTGACATTGACAGAACGCGCAAAAAATTATACAATATAAAGAGATATGATTTTGGAGGAATAAAATAACATGAGCTTGAAAAAATCCGAGCTTATCGAAAAGAATCAGTATGAGCTCACCTTTGATGTAGATCGTGCCACCTTTGATGCGGCCGTGGATAAGGCATACCGCCGGAGTGTTAAGAATATCAACATTCCCGGTTTCCGCCGCGGTAAGGCTCCCCGTTCCATCATCGAGAAGATGTACGGCACCGGCGTGTTCTACGAAGATGCTATCAACGATATCATTCCCGCCGCTTATACCGAAGCTGCCAAGGAATCCGGTTTGGAGATCGTAAGCCATCCCGAATTTGACGTGGAGACCATCGACGAGAACGGTGTTATCCTGAAGGCAAAGGTATTCGTAAAGCCTGAGGTTCAGATCGAGAATTATCTCGGCATCGAGGCCACCCGCACCCTCACTCCCGTAACCGATGCGGATGTAGATGCTGAAATCGAAAAGGTTCGCGCACGTAATTCCCGTATGATCGATGTAACCGATCGCGCCGCTCAGAACGACGACATCGCCAACATCGACTACGAGGGCTCCGTTGACGGTGTTCCCTTCGACGGCGGCAAGGCAGAAGGTCATGATTTGAAGCTGGGCTCCGGTCAGTTCATCCCCGGTTTTGAGGATCAGATCGTTGGTCACGCCATCGGTGATGCGTTCGATGTCAACGTAACCTTCCCCACCGAGTATCATGCAGAAGAGCTGGCTGGCAAGGCTGCTGTATTCAAGGTAAAGCTGAACGCACTGAAGTTCAATGAACTGCCCGCTCTGGATGATGAATTCGTTCGCGATGTATCCGAATTCGATACTCTGGATGAATACAAGGCGGATATCAAGGCAAAACTGGAAGAAAAGAATACCAAGATGGCTGACAACGCCGTGGAGGAACAGCTTCTGGAGGCTCTGATCGGCAAGCTGGAGGCCGAAATTCCCGAGGCTATGTACGAGACCGAGACCGAGAACTTCGTTCGCGATTACGACAACCGTCTCCGCATGCAGGGTCTGGATCTTGCCACCTACTTCAAGTATACCGGCATGAATCTGGATATGATGCGTCAGCAGATGCGTCCCCAGGCAGAGAAGCAGGTTAAAACCCGTCTGGCTCTGGAGAAGATCGCAGTTCTGGAGAACCTCACCGTTTCCGATGAGGAAGTTGAGGCTGAGTACGCCCGCATTGCAGAAGCATACGGTATGGAAATCGCTAAGGTTAAGGAAACCGTGGACGCTGACTCCATCGCTGCAGATATGAAGGTTAAGAAGGCAGTGGATCTTGTAAAAGAAAAGGCTGTTGTAACCGATGCTGCTCCCGCAGCGGATGCTGAATAATTTTTACAAAGCGATTACCGCTGTTTCATTTGAGGCAGCGGTAATATATATAATCGGCCAAATCTACACAAATTGACAAAAGTTGAGTTTCGGCTCAGAAAGGCGGCAAACTATGGCACTGGTCCCAATGGTTGTAGAACAGACCTCCCGCGGGGAGCGCTCCTACGATATTTTTTCCCGACTTTTGAATGATCGGATCATTTTTCTGGCAGACGAGGTGAACGACACCACGGCATCCCTCGTCGTAGCCCAGCTTCTCTTCCTGGAAGCACAGGATCCCGACAAAGACATTCATCTGTACATCAACTCGCCCGGCGGGTCGGTAACCGCAGGCATGGCGATTTATGACACCATGAACTTCATTAAGTGCGATGTATCCACTATCTGCATCGGCATGGCCGCCAGCATGGGCGCGTTCTTGCTTTCTTCCGGTGCTAAGGGCAAGCGCCTTGCCCTTCCCAACAGTGAAATAATGATCCATCAGCCCCTCGGCGGTATGCAGGGACAGGCAACGGATATCAAAATCCACGCAGACCACATTCTCCGCACCCGCGATACGTTGAACCGCATACTGGCGGCCAACACCGGCCGCCCTATTGAGGAGATTGCGCGGGACACCGAGCGGGATAATTTCATGAGCGCACAGGCCGCCATGGAATACGGCCTGATTGACCGCGTCATTGACAAACGCCCGTAAGCACTGAAAGGAATTTCTCATGTCTCAAAACAACAATAACGGCACCGGCCACGAAGTAAAACTGCGCTGCTGTTCCTTCTGCGGAAGAAACGAGCGGCAGGTACAGTTTCTGATTCCTTCTGCCAGCGGCGCGTATATCTGCGACAACTGCGTGGATGCGTGCAGTGAATTGATTTACGAGCAGCTCCATCAGGACAGAGAGGATTTTCTTTTGTCCGACTCCTCCCTGCCCACCCCTAAGGAAATCAAAGCCACACTGGACGAATACATCATCGGCCAGGACGATGCAAAAATCGCACTCTCCGTTGCGGTATACAATCACTACAAACGAATTCTATACAACGAAGGCAAGGCGTCCAAAAAGAGAATCAAGGACGAAACTGCCGAAGCGGAGGATGTGGATCTCCAGAAGAGCAACGTTTTGCTGATCGGTCCTACCGGTGTAGGCAAAACCTATCTGGCACAGACGCTGGCAAAAACATTGCATGTGCCCTTCGCCATCGCAGACGCCACCACGCTGACCGAAGCGGGCTATGTGGGAGAAGACGTAGAAAATATTCTCCTTCGACTGATTCAAGCAGCCGATTTTGATGTGGAACTGGCCGAGCGCGGCATCATTTACATCGATGAGATCGATAAAATCTCCCGCAAGAGCGAGAATCCTTCCATCACACGGGATGTATCCGGTGAAGGCGTACAGCAGGCCCTCTTGAAGATTCTGGAGGGTACGATTTCCAATGTACCCCCACAGGGTGGCCGTAAGCATCCTAACCAGGAATTTATTCAGATCGATACATCCAATATCCTGTTCATTTGCGGCGGCGCATTTGATGGTTTGGAAAAAATCATCGGCAAGCGTACCGATACGGCTTCCATCGGTTTCAGCGGCAAGGTGAAAAACAAGGAAGAAAATCGCACCAGTCATCTGCTCAAGGATGTTACCGCCCATGATATCGTCAAGTTCGGCCTGATTCCGGAGTTGGTTGGTCGTCTTCCCGTGATTGTACCGCTTCAGAATCTGGATGCCGACGCGCTTGTCCGTATTCTGAGCGAACCGAAAAACTCGCTGACCAAACAGTACACCAAATTATTTGATATGGATCACGTCTCCCTTACCTTTGAGGAGGATGCCCTGCGTGCCGTTGCGGAACTCGCCATTGAGCGCAACACCGGTGCCCGCGGCCTGCGCGGAATCCTTGAGGGCGTTATGACCTCGGTTATGTTTGAAATCCCCTCAAGAGACGATGTGGAATCCGTGGTAATCACCGCAGACTCCATCAAGAACCGTACGGCTCCGAAACTGATCCTAAAGCAGTCGGCCCCTGCCCTTCCTACAGTTGAAACCAAAGCGAAGTTGACGGACACAACGGACGTGTCCGCGTCATAAAAGAGGAAAGCACGCCATGCCGTTCTTCGTGCGTGCCGTGCTTTTCATCTACATTATCCAAAAAGAAATGCCGTCCATAGGACGGCTGATTTGTGTACATTATTCCGCTGGAACAACTTCTGTTTCCACATCGGCGGCAGATTCAACGCGAGCAAGTTCATCGTTGTACGCCTGAATTACTGCTGTCTCCAAACGGTAACGGAAATCCGCATTGATAGGATGTGCAATGTCACGATAGGTTCCGTCCGGATTCTTGCGGCTGGGCATCACAATAAAATACTTGTCACGGGCATAGATGACCTTGATATCATGAAGGGCAATCTGATCATCAAACGTTACAGAAGCAACTGCCTTCATCGGTCCTTCGTCAAATAGTTTACGGATTTTGATGTTGGTGATTTCCATGAGTTTGTCCTCCTGACGTGATGTATTTACACGTCCTAAATTCACATTTTCAGTATCGCATATTATTATACAGTAGGTTTATGAAAATAATACAACCGTATTGAAATATTTTTTTGAATTTACTATTTACAATTTATAAACTATATGTATTAAGTTTGTGAACGACCCCAAATTACTATTCATAAATCTCCACAATTCACCGGAGGTGATATTATATGGCTTTGCCCAACACACACTATGGTGCTGAGGGAATTGCAAAGATTCTTTCCGATTCACCGAAAAAAATCTTCTTTTGCGGTATCGGCGGCGTCAGTATGTGTTCCCTGGCTCACATCAGCCATCTGCGTGGTCATGCTGTCTCCGGCTATGACCGCACTCCATCCGTTCTGACAAAACAACTGGAAACCTTCGGAATTCCGATCTGGTATACAGCTGACGCATCCAATCTGGGGGATGCTGATATGCTTGTCTACACGGTTGCTATTCCCGCCACTCAGCCGGAATATACAGAAGCACTGCAACGCGGCATTCCCGTCGTATCCCGCGCGGATTATCTCGGATATATCATGAGCGGTTATACAACGCGTATCGGTGTCTCCGGTATGCATGGAAAAAGCACAACCACCGCCATGCTGGAGCATATTTTCCGCGTGGGCGAAAAAGATCCTACTGTCAGCTGTGGCGCCCCCATGAAGGATGTGGGCGGCAGATGCGACCGAATTGGCGGCGAAGAGTACTTTATCTTCGAAGCCTGCGAATACATGGATTCCTTTTTGGACTTCTACCCCACCGATGTTGTCGTTCTGAACATCGAACCGGATCATCTGGATTACTTCCGGGATATCTATCACATTGAAGATTCCTTCGCCCGTTTTCTGGATCGTTCGGGGAGCGACGGTACTGCCTTTTTGAACATAGGGGATGCCAATGTCATGCGTGCCGCCCAGAAGTACACCGGACGCATCATCACCTTCGGTGTGGAAAGCACGGAAGCTGATTACAGCGCCGAGGACATCGTTATGGAACATGGACGTCCGACCTTCACCATTACGTACCATGGCGATCCTTTGTGCCGGGTTGCAATGCATGTTCCCGGAGCGCATACGATCTGCGATGCTTTGGCCGCTTGCGCCGTGGCATTCGAACACGGCGTTTCTGCCGATTCCATTGTAACGGCACTGGCCGAATTTGACGGCGCGGCGCGCCGGATGGATCGGCGCGGTGAAACCGCCCGCGGCGCGGTTGTATTCGATGATTATGCCCATCATCCCACAGAAATCACCTCCACACTCACATCAGCCAGCAGCATGGAATTTAATCGGATTTTCTGTGTATTCCAGCCCCATACGTATTCGCGCACAAAAGAACTGTTCGACGATTTTGCCCGCGCGCTCTCATCGAAGAGTGTACACAAGGTACTGCTGGCAGAGATCTATTCGGCACGCGAAACGGATACACGCGGCGTTTCCTCGGAACTGCTGGCGGAAGCAGTACGTGCCATGGGTGGTAATTGCCGCTGTCTTTCTTCCTTCGACGCTATTGTTGATTCCTTGAAGGATGAATGCACAGCCGGTGATATGATACTTGTCATGGGTGCCGGCGATATCAATACAATCTGCAAGGATCTGCTGTAATTTAATACCCAATCATGCACCACTCCGAGCCATTATGGTTTTACAACCATAATGGCTCTTTTCTGTGAATTCTCATGTGAATTTTTTCAGAAAATCCCGTGAATTTTATCATGGAATCGTTGACATTCGCATGTGAAATATGTTAAAATATATTCGATTAGGATAATGAACCCCCATTTTCGCGCCGGAAAGGAAAGAAGACATGTACAACGAAAGACGAGAACAAATCCGAATGCTTCTCGCAGAAAAACCGTTTGTTTCTATCAAAGAACTGGAAACCATGTTCCCCCACGTCTCCGGTATGACGATTCGCCGTGATATCGAGTATTTTGAGCAGTCCGGTGATGCTATTAAAGTACGCGGCGGTGCTCGCTCCACCAAATTTATCACCACCTCCAAAGATGATGCCATTACCACGCGTATGCAGGAAAATGTGGCATCCAAAGACCTCATCGCCCGCCGTGCTGCGGAACTTCTGGAAACCGGCCGCTCGATTTTTATTGACTCCGGATCCACGCTGCAGCGTGTTGTTCCCTACGTGCCCAATGAGCGTTTCACCTTCACCACCACCAATCCGATGGCCGCTTTGGAATTGTGCAAAATCGGCCTTCCTGTGGTAAACATCGTCGGCGGAAAACTGGATCGGGATTATCAGACCGTGACCGGTATGCATGCCATGCGTTTTTTGTCGGATATCAACATCGATATTGCCTTTCTCTCCCCCTCCGGTCTGTCCCTGAAAAGCGGCTTCACCGGCGGTAATTACAGCGAATGTGAACTGAAACGAGTTGTGGTGGAAAAGGCGCGGCTTGTGGTGCTTCTCCTGGATGCTTCCAAGATTGACAAGAGTCTGCCTTATACATTCTGTCACTTGGATCAGGTTCATATCATTATTACAGATACCCCACTTCCCGAGGATATCGCCGAACAAATCCACCGCAACGGCGGTCAGATCATCGACGTCTCCAAGGAAGTATAATCGTCTAATTTTAATGGCTGCCGGCGCAAACGCCGGTTCCGATATATTCATCCACGAAAGGAAAGATTTATATGGCACAGTTCGTGATCATGCCCCGTCAGGGACAAAGCGTAGAAAGCTGCATTATCACCACATGGCACAAGAAAGTCGGAGACACCGTCGCCGAAGGCGATATCCTGTTCTCCTATGAGACTGACAAGTCCGCTTTCGATGAAGCCGCTCAGGTTAGCGGTACTATGCTCGCAATCCTCTTCGAGGAGGGAGATGTTGTTCCCTGTCTCGATAACGTCTGCATTATCGGTGAGGCAGGAGAGGATATCTCCGCGATGGTAGCAGCTGCTCCCGCAGTGGAAGCCGCTGCCGAAGCACCTGCAGCAACCGAGGAAGTTAAGACAGAGGTGGCTCCCGTTGTTACTGCCGCTCCTGTTCAGGCAGGTGAACTTATCCGCATTTCTCCCCGCGCAAAGAACCTTGCACTGCAAACCGGCGTTGACATGACGAAGGTCGCTCCCACCGGACCTCACGGCCGCATCATTGAGCGCGACATCAATGCTGCACTGGATGCCGGTTATGTAGCCAACGTAGCTGCTGTGGAAGCATTCCTGGCAGGCAATCCGATCGTTACCGAGGATACCGTCGAGGAAGCTGCAGCCGAAAAGAAGGCCGAAGTTGTTGTTTCCGATGACGTTCGTGCATACGACGAAGAAGCGCTCTCCGGCGTCCGCCGTGTAATCGCTCGTCAGATGCATGCATCCCTGTCCGAGATGGCTCAGTTGACTCTGAACGCATCCTTCGATGCTACCGCACTGATGAACTTCCGCGCTTCCCTGAAGGCAAGCGGCGAGGCTCTCGGTCTGGGCAAGATCTCCCTCAACGATATGGTGCTCTTTGCCGTATCCCGCACCCTTCTGAACTATCCCGAAATCAACGCCAATCTGGTGGACGATAAGTTCCGCAAGTTCAAGCACGCCAACATCGGTCTCGCTGTGGATACCGAGCGCGGCCTGCTTGTTCCCACTCTCTTTGCATCCGAGAAGATGTCCCTCACCGATCTGTCCGCTTATGCGAAATCCGCAGCAGCCAAGGCTCGTGAGGGCAAGCTGACTCCTGACGAGATGTCCGGCGGCAGCTTCACGGTAACTAATCTCGGTTCTCTGGGCATCGAGAGCTTCACTCCCGTTGTGAATCCTCCCCAGACTGCCATTCTCGGCGTTTGTGCTATCACCTACCGCCTGAAGGCAGACGGAACCACATATCCCGCTATGGGTCTGTCCCTCACCTTCGACCACCGCGCAGTAGACGGTGCTCCCGCAGCACGTTTTCTGTCCGATCTGTGCCGTGCTCTTGAGAACTTCGGCCTGCTTCTGGCGAAATAAGGAGGATACACATGACTTACGATCTGATCGTTATGGGCGGCGGCCCCGCTGGTTACAACGCCGCTGAACGTGCTGCGCACAGCGGCATGAAGACGCTTCTGTTTGAGGAGCGCGCATTGGGCGGTGTTTGCCTGAACGAAGGCTGCATCCCCACCAAGACCCTGCTCTACTCCGCAAAGATCCTGGACTACGCTCACCACGGTGAGGCGTACGGTGTTACCGTTACCGGCGCCACCTTGGATCACTCCAAGGTAATCGACCGCAAGAACAAGGTAGTTCACACCCTGGTTTCCGGCGTTGGTGCCAAGATGAAAGGCGCCGGCGTTACCGTAGTAAACGGCACTGCATCCATCACCGGCAAGAATGCGGAAGGCTTCACCGTTGCCTGCAACGGCGAGACCTACACCGCCACCAAGCTGCTGATCTGCACCGGTTCCTCCGCGGCTGTTCCTCCGATTCCCGGTCTGAAGGAATCCGTTGAGGCCGGATTCGCTGTAACCAATCGTGAGATTCTGGATCTCCGCACTCCTCCCAAGCACATCGTTGTTGTGGGCGGCGGCGTAATCGGTCTGGAGATGGCTTCCTATTTCAACTCCATCGGTGCGGAAGTTACCGTTGTGGAGATGATGGACAAGATCGCCGGTCCTACCGACCGTGAGATCTCCGGCATCCTGCAGAAGAACTACGCCAAGCGCGGCGTGAAATTTCTCCTCGGTGCCAAGGTTGCCGCTATCAACGGCAAGGCCGGTAACGGTACCGTTGAGTACGAGTTGAACGGCAAGAAGGAATCTCTGGCTTGCGATCTGGTTCTGGTCAGCGTAGGCAGACGTGCCCGCACCGCAGGCATCGGTCTGGAAACCGTTGGCGTTCTGATGGAGCGCGGCGCTATCGTTACCGATGAGTGCTCCCGCACCTCCGTTCCCGGCATCTGGGCTGCAGGCGACGTGAACGGCAAGAGCATGCTGGCACACACCGCTTACCGCGAAGGCGAAGTGGCTGTCAACAATATGCTTGGCAAGAAGGATCGTGTGGACTACCGCGCCATCCCCGCTGTAATCTACACCAATCCCGAAGTCGGCACTGTTGGCGAGACCAAAGAGTCTGCCGAGAAGGCCGGTATGAAGGTGACCGAACACACCATCAGCCTCCGTTACAGCGGCCGATACATCGCTGAAAACGAGGGCGGCGACGGTATCGTTAAGATCATCGTTGGCGAGCACCGCGAAATCGTTGGCGTACACATGATCGGTTCCTATGCATCCGAGATTATCTACGGCGCAGCCGCCATGGTTGCCAAAAAAGAGCGCGTGGACGATGTCCGCAAACTGGTATTCCCCCATCCCACCGTTTGCGAAGTTATCCGCGAAGAAATGTTCTCAATCTGATTATTCTATATTTTATATAAGGAGTAAACGTTATGCCTAAGAGTCAATACGTGGATCCCGGCAAAGTTTTCCAGCCCGGTTTTATCTCTTTCTCCGATATTCCGGTCTGCCAGTACAAGAAAACTCTTGCTCAGGAAAAGAAAATCTATACTAAGGACGATTTCCTTCGCATCTATCGCGATATGAGAATCATCCGTGAGTTTGAGTCCATGCTCAACGACATCAAAGTCAAGAGCGAGTACAACGGCATCAAGTACAACAACCCCGGCCCGGCTCACCTGTCCATCGGTCAGGAAGCATCCGCAGTCGGTGAGGCGTACTGCCTGGACATCAACGACTACACCTTCGGCTCTCACCGCAGCCACGGCGAAATCCTGGCTAAGGGTCTGTCCTCCATCCACAAGCTGACCGACGAAGAACTGTACGACATCATGAAGGAATTCTTTGATGGCGCTATTCTGAAGGTTGTGGAAGGCAGACAGGAAAAGCAGGGCGATGTTCGCGATCTGGCGATCGACTTTCTGCTCTACGGTGCACTGGCTGAGATATTTGCCCGCACCACCGGCTTCAACCGCGGTCTGGGCGGATCCATGCACGCTTTCTTCATTCCCTTCGGTATTTTCCCGAACAACGCAATCGTTGGCGGCGCGGCTCCCGTTGCTTTGGGTGCTGCTCTCTACAAGCGCGCTAACCACAAGAAAGGCATCGTAGTTGCCAACTCCGGCGACGGTGCACTCGGTCGCGGTCCTGTTCTCGAGGCTCTCAACATGGCCAGCATGAGACAGATCACTGAGTTGTGGGGCATGGATGGCAAGTACTCCGATGAGGGTATGCCGATTTTGTTCAACGTATTCAACAACTTCTACGGCA
>JAZQFQ010000011.1:0-16289 GCA_045539595.1 Eubacteriales bacterium
CTCCACGAATCAAAATTTCTAAAGGAGAATATGCAGTATGAATTTGCAATCAGACAACAAACAATCAACCCCTTCGGCTCTTTCGAAGCTGAAGCAGAACACGGCACAGGCGATGCAGACGGTGACGGAGACTCCTTATCATCCTATCGTGTACGCGATCCCGAAGGAAGACTTCAAGGCGCTTCTCGAATTTATGAGAGCGACGAAGGAGTTTCAGCCGGAGCTGTTCGAGAAGTTCGGAGAGCTGGAGGCACAGGTTCTGACACAGGAACAATGGGATACGATGTGGAACAGGATCGAGAAATGGTCAACGAATCTGAGCGAGAACGTCAAGACCTCGGCGAACAGTATCGTACCGAGAGTGCAGGATCTTTTGAGGGAGAACAAAGAAATTCTCTCACAGGCTGGGAAGACGCGCGAGCAATTTTTCTCTCGGCTGAACACCGAAACGGACAATTGGATGGAAGCTTTCTCGGATATGATTTCCGAGATGAAGAAGTGGATCATGGGCTTGATAGCGGGCACGGGAATCGCAAGCGCGTTGTTAAGCGCAGTGATCTGTCTCTTGATGAGATAACTTCCTTCTTCGCCGACGAGCGAAATCTCTATGACGATATGCCTTTCGACGAAGAAAATATGGTTGCGGACAATCCGTTGAATCAGCTCCAAGCAGAAGCTCGTAACGGAAATGTCTATGCGATGTACCGCCTTGCCCGTCTGTATTTGGATGAGAACAACCGATTCTATAACGAAAGCATCGGCGATTATTATCTTGAAAAAGCGGCCAAGGCAGGTCACAGCGTAGCACAGTACCGTATGGGCAAGATGTTTTATTACGGCATCATATACCGCGAGGACGAATACGAAGCTCAAAAGTGGCTGTCGGAGTCGGTAGGCAACGGCAACAAATGCGCCGACGCTCTCCTCGGTAAGCTCTACGTTGAGAGCGATCTGTTCGGGGAATTTCGAAATGAAGGCTTCAGTCATCTATTCAATGCCGAGCGTAACGGTAGCGAGTTTGCTGCCTATACGCTCGGCAAATATTATATGGAGGGCAAGCACGTGAAGAAGGATATCGCAAAAGCGATAGAGCATTTGGAGATCGCATCGGCACGCGGAAATATGTATGCAGACTACCGCTTGGCTCAGATCTATCTCTTTGAAGCGGATATATTCGATATGGAAAAGGCGCTTGAATATCTGAATCGCTCGGCACACGCAGGTAACGAATCTGCCGCCCTCGCGCTCACGCGAATGGCAAACAATCAGTTCCTTGCCGTCGCAACCAATGTCCTTGATCTTGTCGGCAGCCTTGCAAGCATCGAGAGCTACCGTCAGCCGCAGGATTGCACCACGATGCCCATCAGCAGAAAGGAACGTAAGAAGCATGAATGGGAACAAAGTATGTAAGCACACAGGGCGCACCGAAACGGTACGCCCATTCCATTGGTATATTTTTCTCTCGGAAGGAGGAAAATATATTTGAAAAATTTTGAAAGAACGAGGTAATTGAATGGGGAAAGTTTTAACCGATGAAGAACGCGAAAAGCGTATGGCAGAGGATATTTGGTTGAATTATTTCAACCGCTATCTGTTTGAACACGGCACGATTTCCGAAAAGGAATATAAGAGAATGACCGAAAAGATCGCCATAAGAAAAGCAAAACGATCTCCCGAAAGGGATGCAAGGTGAGCGTACTCACCTCGGAAGATACCGCAAGGTTCTTCCGATACATAAATGCCAAAGAAAGATTTTGGCAAATTTCGATTTGGGTATTGCATTATGAGGTCGAATGTGATATAATAAAGTCGATAGATAATGATATAACGAACTTTAAGAAAGGATGATAGTATGGATATATTAAATATCAGAACATTATTGCGAACAAAATCGATATACGATATTCCTCTGCGAGTAACATTTTATGCCCGCGTATCCTCGGATACCGAAGAACAGATAAACTCGCTCGACAACCAAATATCGTATTACGAAGAATTCATACAGAAAAATGAAAAATGGACTTACGTGCCCGGCTACGTTGACGAAGGACTTTCGGGTATCTCCACGAAGAAAAGAAAACATTTCAACGAAATGATTGCAGATGCAAAAGAAGGAATGTTCGACCTCATAATCACAAAGGAGATCTCCCGATTCGCCCGTAACACTCTCGACTCACTGCAATACACAAGAGAGCTTCTGAATATGGGTGTCGGCGTATTCTTCCAAAACGATAACATCAATACCCTCGATGAGGATGCGGAGCTTCGTCTTACGATCATGTCCTCGATTGCACAGGACGAGCTTCGCAAGCTGTCCTCACGTGTCAAATTCGGGCATCAGCAAGCCATCAAGTCAAGCGTTGTGCTTGGCAACAGCCGCATCTTCGGTTATAAGAAAGAGGATAAGCGACTTGTCATTGACGAGAGCCAAGCACCGATGGTACGTGATCTGTTCCGTCTGTACGCCACGGGCGAGTACAGTATGAAGCAGCTTGAGAAGATTTTCTACGATCAGGGCTACCGCAATTACAACGGCAACAAAATTGCTCACACCACAATGTCGGGCATCATATCTAACCCCAAATACAAGGGATATTACGTTGGCAATAAGGTGCGTATCGTGGATATGTTCACCAAGAAGCAGAAATTCCTACCGCCCGAAGAATGGGTAATGTTCAAGGACGAAACGGGCGAGATCGTTCCTGCCATCGTATCCGAGGAAATATGGGATAAGGCAAACGAGGTGTTGGCTCGCAGAAGTGAGGACGTAAAGAACCGTCAAGGCATCTGCAACCACGCCAATCTGCTGACGGGTAAATTGTATTGCGCCCATTGCGGCACCGCATACTACCGCCGTGAATCCAAGAGCAAGGACGGCAAGGTTAACTCCAAGTGGGTGTGCTCCAACAAGATCAACAACGGCGCGGATGCCTGCCCGTCCTTCCCGATATACGAGGATGAGGTCAAGCCTATCTTGTTCGAGGTGTTCAGCGAAACGAGAGTGGATGTGGAAGCACTCCTTGCAAGCTACGAGGAAATGTTCAAGTCAATGGAAGCGGATGATGAAACCGCAAAACAGATTGAAGAACAGAAGCGTATCATAGAGCTTTCAGATCAAAAGAAAAACAAGCTCTTGGAGCTTGTCACGACAGGCGCTATTACAACGGCAAATTTCAAATCCATGACCGCAACCTGCGACCGAGAGGTAGAGGAAGCGCAGAAAGCTCTCGCGGAGCTTGAGGAACAGTTATTCACCAAAGAGGAATACCGCAAGCATATCGGAGAGGTAAAAGCAAGGCTCGATGCGGCAGTTAGGGATGCAAGCACGGGCATTATAACAAACGAATTCGTAGCCCAATATATTGACAAAATCTTCGTCACATTAACCGATGATGATACAGCGAAGCTTGAAATCAAAATTTTTACGGGCAAAAGCACCGAAAAATGGCTTAAAAAGCTCAATGCACGGAGTAGAGGTCGTACGGGTGTCACGTCTAAGAAGATGGTAGAGAAGTACGAGAACGATATCAAGGGCACCAAATAAGATTTGTATCCTTGAGGGGAAACAGGAGATTCGTCTCCTGTTTTCTTTTTGCGGAAAAAGAACATGGAAAACCGCTCGCAAGGGAATCCCCTGCGAACGGTTTTTCTTCGATCAGCTCTCCAACTGTCTGCCGAGGAAGCCGGCGGCTGTCTGGATCAGTTTGGTTTCCAGCTCCGCGTTCATCATCTGCTGTACATCCCCCTCGCGGCTGAAAACGGATGCCACACATCCGGTCACATCTCCCTCGGTAATAATGGGCATGGCACAACTGACGTAGCATTTGCCGCCGTCAATGACCGCAATCTCATCCTTGCCGTCCGCGGTGTAGAGCGTGCGGTTTTCGATCACCGCTTCCAGCTCGGCGGATAACTTGCGGTCCACATATTCCTTTTTGGGAATACCGGCGCAAGCGATGACCGCATCCCGATCGCAGATCACAACAGCCATGCCGCAGGTCTTGTGCAGGGTTTCCGTATACTGGGCGGCAAAAGCCGCTAATTCCCCAATAGGGGAATATTTCTTAAATATGACCTCACCCTCGTGATTGGTGAAAATCTCCAGTGGATCTCCTTCGCGGATCCGCATGGTGCGGCGGATCTCTTTGGGGATAACGACGCGGCCGAGGTCGTCAATACGGCGGACAATACCGGTTGCTTTCATATATGAAAATCTCCTTTGATTTACAGATTTGCTATGTTAGTATCTGCAAAAGGAGGGGAGTTATACTGAGTGGTTTGACTTTTCTGCATGATCAAATTCAATAAATACCTGACTTACAGAATTGCATCCACACATGGCGGAGGAAATCAAAAGCGGAGTGAGAAATCACTCCGCTTTGGCTATTGTCCCGAGAAATCAAACTTAACCTCGCCGTTTTCCAATTTCAAGGCGGCATCAAAGGATTTGCCGCTTTTTTTAGAAACAAATCCGCGCAGGAGCGGTGTGCGCCCATCCCGCAAAAGAATCTCTACGGCGGATTTGGGAACGGCGCGGCCGCACAATGGGGAGAACAACCCGAATTTGCATCCGTCCCGATAACCGCTGCATCCGTAGCCCCGCTTGGTGCGTCGCACATCCTGCCCGCACAGCGGGCATTTGCCCACGATATCGCCAAAGAATCCGATGTCGGTGTCCTCGCCCACGGGAACGGATTTCGCGCCGAATACCTGGGCGATTTCGTTCTCCGCGATCACCAGACTGTCCGCCACGGTGGATTCTCCGCGGAACACTCGCTTCAGCGATCGGCCCACCTCGGCGGTCTTGTACTTATCCATGCTGATCCCCATCTGGGACAGGGATTCGATGAGAAATTCTCCCTCCGGCAGGATCCGGTAGATGTCTTTTTTTAACTCAATATACCCGGATTTGCGGGCATTGTCGATGATGCCTGTCCGGGTGGCCTCCGTGCCCAACTCCAATCCTTCAAAGATAGCACGGTAGTCTTCTGTGTCGTCGGTGCTCTCCTCAGCGGATTTGGCCTTATCTTCCCGAAAGGGATTTTTCAGATAGTTGTTCAGCGTTTCAATAGTGTAGTGCTTGGGCGGGGAAGTCTCCTTTTCCACCGGTTGGAAATCGATCTGCACCGTGTCGCCTTTCTGCAAGGGAGGCAGAATGCGGTCTTTCATGGTGGAATCGTCATACTTCATCCAGCCTTTCTCCACAATGACCGTGCCTTTCAGCGTGAATTCTTCCAGATCTCCTACGGCGATTTTGATCTCCGTGCGGTGGGCGATGCATTCGTCCGCGCAGAATACAGCGGCAAAGCGGCGGAATACAGCGGAATACACCAGCATCTCCCGCTCGGATAATTGGGTCTTGTTCGGGATCTTGTATGTAGGCGTCAGTGCGGAGTGAGATTCGATTTTGGAATCGTCAAAGATCGTCTTACTTTCCTTGAATACCAGCGGATAGCCCAGTTTTTTCGCGTTTTCAATGATTTTGTGGATTTTGTCCTTTTCCGCTGTGGCCAGATATTCCGAGTTGGTGCGGGGATAGGTCAGATAGCCTTTCTCGTACAGTCCCTGCACTATCTCCAGGCTTTCCGACATGGACATTTTGTATTTCTTTCCCAGGAAATTCTGCAGTTTGGACAACGAGTACAGCTTGCCCGGGGCGATGGTGTCCTTCTTCTTTTTCACGGATGTAACAACGGCGTTTTCTTCGTTGTAGCGTGCGCACATGGCTTGTGCCTGCGCCAATTGCTCCCTCTGGAATTTCTCTTTGCTGGTCAATTCCAGCGGCATGCCATCCGTTTCCGCACGGCTCACCAGCGCGTAATAAATATCCGGCGTGAAGTGTCGGATGGCCATGTCCCGATCGTAAATAGCGCGTACGATGGGAATGATCACCCGTCCCACACGCAGCAGCGTGCCCGTTTTCAGGGTGGCATAGCGGGTCAGATTCACACCGTACAGCCAGTCAATGTAGGTGCGTGCGAATCCCTCGTTAGCCAGATTATTGTATTCCGCGGCGCTTTTCATCTCGGAGAGTGCCTGTGAGATCGTCTCCGGCGTCTGATCGGGCAGCCAAAGGCGGTATTCCTGTTTGGGTGCGTTATTTTCCATGGCGTGAGACACGCACAGCCGCACAATAATCTCACCTTCGCGATCCGCGTCTCCCGCATTCACGATGCGATCCACATCGGGGCGCAGGCACAGAGCGCGGATGATTTCAAACTGTTTCCTGACACCGGAATCCACAGATCCATCCGCGTTCTTGCGCAACTCAAAGGTGAATTCCCTGGGAAAGCAGGGAAGATTGCGCATGGTCCAGCGGCTGCCGCCTTCCGGATCGGGGGCGTATGTTTCGATATCGGATAAGGAAAACAAATGACCGAACGCCCAGGTAATCAGATAATCACCGATTTCGATAAACCCGTCTTGCCGACGGGGCGCGTCCCCGCCGCCGTGGCGGATGCCGTCTGCAATATTGCGCGCCAGGGATGGTTTTTCAGCAATGATCAATGTCATGTATTCAGCACCGCCTGCCATAAATTCGTGTCTATATTATACACTTTTTGTTATGGAATTGCAAGATAGGACATCCGTCTTGACTTTATGGGGAGCGATCAATTTGCTGTGAATAGATAATATAAAAATAAACCGCTGTTCAAGCTTGACAGCGGTATATTGTTTGTGGAATGAAACCATCGGAGGCGGGCTTTATTTATCAAAGGATACGGGATTGGTTTCACCGGTGGCGAAGGTGTTGGGACCGGGATCCGACATTGAAAAATACATTTTTGCCGCCTTGGTGGTTCCAAAATCACGGTTGGAGCCTGAGTTTTGTACCTTGTTAAATGCATCGCGGAACATCTGGTTGTGTGCTTCTTCCCGGTTGAGCAGGAAATCAATGGTAGCGCGCACCTTTTTGTCATCAATTTGTCGGTAAAGATATTCATATACTACCTTTGCACGCTGTTCGGATGCAATATTGCTCAGCAGATCGGCGCATAAATCTCCCGTCACTGTCACATAATCCGCCGTCCATGAATAACCCGAAGCATTGATAAGGCCCGGGTTGAGGCCGAGAATTACATGGGACTGAATCTCGCCCGATGTTACCTTTTCGGCATCCACATCGTGCCCGTTTAACAGATGGATGGTCTGAGCTACCATTTCCATATGCCCCAACTCTTCCGCGGCAATATCAAGAAATAAATCCTTGATCTCGGGGTCCTTAATTCGGAAGCTTTGCGACATATACTGCATAGCCGCCTTAAGCTCCCCGTTGCCGCCGCCAAGCTGCTCCTGTAAAAGTACGGCATATTGTGGATTCGGCCGTTCCACTTCGACCGGATGAAAAAGCATTTTTTCGTGTTTGAACATAAAACTACCTCTCAGTATATTCTGTTTTTTCAAGTGGCTGCCCTAATGGGATTATGTCAAATGACTGATTGTTGTAAGGGTGTCCGCTTAATTTCCGCCGGGGCCGTCTCTGCGTTCACGGCAGTCGGGAACCTCGATCTTGCCCTTTATCTCACCTGGTCTGGTAAGGGGTTTTTGTTTCTTGCTTTCTTTTTCGTTCTCATTTTCGTTCACTTTCTCCGTATCCTTGATTTCAGTCATGTTTTCACTCCTTTCTGCTATTCAGTGTTCGCAAATTTCAAGCAATTCATGCAAGGTATTGGTTGGCGGCAGACAGCTGTGTCCGCGGCACACATAGTAGGTGGTTTTTCCGTTTTTGATCGGGTATTCCTTTGTGGGCTGCGGTAAAAGAACCACGATAGCATTGTGCGGTAACGACAGAGCCAGCTCGCCTTTGTCTGTCTGTTCATCCATGACTATTGTTACTTTCATTGGGGGAAGGTTGTACTCCAGAAGGGCTGTCAAAAACATAGCGTGGCTTGTAGGATATTGTGAGGCATTTAGTGTGAGAAAACCCAACTGCCGTTCTGCCGTGTTTTTGTATTTCTCTTCATCGGTGAGGAATGACAGTCGAACAAGATTATACGCCATAAGCGAGTTACCGCTTGGAATTGCTCCGTCATAGGTTTCCTTAGGACGCAGGATCAACTTTTCGTGGTATCTGCTGTATAGATAATATCCTCCGCTGCTGTCACCGAAATCCGATATCACTTTATCGCACAAATTTCTTGCCCGATTCAGGTATTTATCATCTAATGTTGCTCGGTATAACCACAGAAGTGCGAAAATATAGGCGGCATAGTCATCGAGAAATCCTCGCACGCCGCGCTTTCCCCTATGGAAACTGACATAGAGGGTGTCGCCATCGCACAGATATTTCTGTATATATCGATCCGCGTTTTGCGCGGCGAGAAGATACTTTTTCTCATTGCTGGCAAGATATAATTCACACATGGCGGCGATCATCAGGCTGTTCCACAACGTCAGTATCTTCTCGTCACGGTGGATATCGTGCCGCTTTTTCCGGTAGTCGTCCAGCACAAAAAGAAAAGATTCGAAGGATCGATCCTCAGGATTGCTCCCCAGCAGGTGGGGAATATTTTTACCTTCAAAATTGCCGGCTTCCGTAATGGAATAATGACGGTTGAAGCGTTCGCCGTCCTCGTATCCCAATAAACCGATGATTTCGCTGGGGGTGAACAGATAGAATTTACCCTCCTCACCCTCGCTGTCGGCATCTTGCGAACTGTAAAAGCCCCCATCGGGCGAGGTCATTTCTCGAAGAACATAACTTGCCGTTTTTTCTGCAATGTCAAAATAGAATGCCTTTTTTGTTGCTGTATATGCTTTGCAATAGGCGAGGAGCAGAAGTGCATTGTCATACAGCATTTTTTCAAAATGCGGAACAAGAAACCGTTTATCGGTGGAATAGCGGCAGAAACCAAATCCGATGTGGTCGAACATGCCTCCGCGATACATCGCGAGAAGTGTACGCTCTACCATGTACAGACAGGTGGCATTTTTGTAACGCTCATAGTAATCCAGTAAAAACAGCAGATTGTGGGGGGCTGGGAATTTCGGTGCCCGTCCGAAGCCGCCGTGTTTTTTATCATAGATTCTTTCGTATTGCTGTACTGCCCAATGGGGCAGATCCATATCCGCTGTAGTCGGCAGTTCCTCCGGTTTGTTCAAATGCCTGGTAATCTCGTCAGAGTGTTGCAGCAGCATACCCCGGTCCGACACCCATTTCTGGTGTAAAGCAAGCAGCAGCTCGCGGAAGCCTATCATACCGCCTTGCGACGTTTTGGGGAAATACGTTCCCGCGAAAAAGGGCTTCTGATCGGCTGTCATAAAGATACTGGTCGGCCAACCGCCGCTTCCTGTGAAGGCTTGACATACTGCCATATAGACGCTGTCAATGTCAGGACGCTCCTCCTTGTCCACCTTGATCGATATAAAATATTGGTTGAGCAGTGCCGCTGTTTCCTCGTCTTCAAAACTCTCATGCGCGAGAACGTGACACCAATGACACGCACTGTATCCGATGCTTAAAAAGATGGGTTTATCCTCTCTTGCAGCACGCGCAAATGCCTCGTTTCCCCAAGGATACCAATCTACAGGATTATCCTTGTGCTGAAGCAGATAGGGGCTTGTTTCGTTGGCCAATCGATTGCTCATAAGTTACCCTCCGTATTCTCATATATTTTGAACTTTTTGAATGGATTTATGCGGAAGGTTGTCGGTGCGAGCGTTTGGAAACATATTGCTTTACTCGACACAATGTGATACTATATAGTATAGATATTTACAATACTTACATGTTAGGGATTGAGAAAGTACGATGATGACCGAAGTAGTAGCCGCCCTTATCCGGCAGGGCGAACAATTCATGATCTGTCAGCGCCCGGCATACAAGGCCCGCGGCCTTCTCTGGGAATTCGTTGGCGGAAAAGTCGAGCCGGGCGAAACAAAAGAACAGGCGCTTATCCGTGAGTGCAGGGAGGAACTTGCTGTGACACTCTCCGTCGGTGATGTTTTTATGGACGTTGTCCACGAATATCCCGACTTGATGGTGCATCTGACGCTGTTCAATGCCATAATAGCGGAGGGCGAACCCGTGAAACTGGAGCATAACGACATCCGATGGATCACGCCGAGTGAAATTCCGAATTACGACTTCTGCCCGGCGGATGTGGAAATACTGAAAAGAATTCGTGAGGTATTCAAATGAAAAACTACGAATCGGAAGCACGCGAGCGTTGGGGCAACATCGCCGCCTGCCGCGAACATACAGAAAAAACGAAAAATTACACAAAAGAAAAGTGGGCAGAGGCAAGTGAAGGACTCATGGCGATCTTTGCCGAGTTTTCCGCGTGTAAGGACAGCGGTGCCCATTCTGCCGAAGCACAGTCGCTTGTCGCCAAGTTGAAAGCGCACATCACTGTAAATTATTATACCTGTACCGATGAAATCCTCGCAGGACTTGGCAAGATGTACGTCGCCGACGATCGGTTCCGAGAGAATATCGATACATACGGTGACGGCACGGCGGCGTTTGCGGCGGCCGCCATTGATGCCTACTGCAAAGGATGGACGCAAAAATGAAACCGTCCATTCTGATCACAGGCGCGTACGGCGGCATGGGCAAAGCCGCGGCGAAAGCACTGCAGGGCAGGGGATTTCGCGTTTTCGCCCTGGACAAAACCGTGGACGCGAAAGAAGAAAACATCCTGCCCATTGAAGCGGATATTACCGATGAAAACAGCGTCAAAAACGCTTTTCGGCAGATTTGCGAGCAGACAGACGAATTGTTCGCGGTGATCCATTTTGCGGGGATTTATATGCTGGATTCCCTGGTGGAAATGGCCAGTGCTGATTTCGAAAAAATTTTCCGGATCAACCTCGGCGGCGCATTTCTTGTGAATAAAATCTTCCTTCCGCTTTTGAAAAATGGAAGCCGCATCTTGATAATTACCAGCGAGCTTGCTTCACTTGATCCGCTTCCGTTTACAGGGATTTATGCCGTGACCAAGAGTGCGCTGGATAAGTATGCGTTTTCTCTGCGGATGGAACTGCAGCTGAAAGGGATCCAAGTCAGCGTTCTCCGTGCCGGTGCTGTTTCCACGGGCATGCTCGGCGTTTCCACCGACGCACTCGACCGTTTTTGCCATAAGACCGCCCTTTATACCTGCAACGCCGACCGGTTCAAGAGAATCGTGACCCGAGTGGAAGCACGGAGCGTAGATCCTTCCCGCATCGCGGAAAAAGTGATCTGCATACTGAAGAAGCGGGCACCGCGGTTTGCCTACAGCATCAACCGACATCCCTTGCTGCTGATGCTGAACATACTGCCGAAAAGCCTGCAGCTTTGGGTGATAAAGCAGGTACTGAAAAATAAGGATGAAAGTGCAAAGAATGGGTAAAAACAAGTTTTCGCTCTTTCTTGAAAACGCCCGACTTCTGTCATTCAAGTTCGGAATCGTTCCGCTTCTCTATGGTTCACTCGGGCTGGAGTATCTGACGGGTGTCGATCTCGGCGCGGACGATATCGATATTCTCGTTCCGCGCGTGCTTATTACTGAGCGTTGGCGGGAATTCAAGGTGATTTTAGAAGCGCAGGGATTTATACTCACCGATGAGCACGAGCATACCTTTGAGCGGGACGGCGTGGCGTATTCGTATGCCGATATCGAGGATCTTGAAGCCTTTGTCGGCATTCGGAGGGAGAATATTGCGGTGCACGAAACAGACGGGTTTCGATTTCTGCTTTTGTCACTGGAACAGTATCTGCTTGTGTATCAAAAATCGAGCAGGGACGGCTACCGCGTGAACGTACGGAAGAAAAAGGATGAGGAAAAGATCCGATGGATAGAGAGCAAATTGTGATGAGGAGAATAATAGTGATCGGCTGTCCGGGAAGCGGTAAAAGCACGTTATCACGGACACTGCACGATAAGACAGGGATTTCTTTGTATCATCTTGACAGGATGTATTGGAACGCAGATAAGACGACGGTAGAAAAGAGCGTATTCCTTGAGAGATTGTCCGGCGTGCTCGAAAAAGACGAGTGGATCATTGACGGAAATTACGGCTCTACGATGGAACAGCGAATGAAAGCGTGCGACACGGTGATTTTCCTGGATTATCCCCTTGATATTTGCCTTGACGGTATCAAAGAACGACGCGGAAAACCGCGCAGTGACATGCCGTGGATTGAAACCGAAGAGGATACGGAATTTGTCGAGTTTGTAAAACGCTATAACGAGCAGCAAAAGCCAAAGGTGATGGCGTTGCTTGAAAAATACGGTGATAAAAATAGAATCATTTTCAAGAGCAGAGAACAAGCGGATGCGTTTTTAATGGGGATGCTGATGACAAGAGAGACCTGGGAGAAAACTATATGCGAGGAACAAGATGCTGAAAAAACTCTATGGTAAAAGCAAAACATGGTTCGCCGTCGTGTGGATCATCGCCTACTGCGTGCTGATGTCGGCGGGCGATTCGCTGTCTGAGATGGTGGGAACCGAGAAGTCGGTCACGCTTGGCGTGGGACTGCTGCTCACCGTAATCCTGCTTCTGTTTTTCAAAAAGAACGCGCTTTTTGCTGCCTACGGTCTTTGCCAATCGAGCGCTTCCGCCCGGGAGATGCTCTGGTATTTGCCCGTGTTTCTGATGCTCACGGCGAATCTGTGGTACGGCGTGACGCTGAATTACGGTGCCGTCGAAACCGCACTATACATACTTTCGATGCTCTGCGTCGGTTTCCTTGAGGAAGTGATCTTCCGCGGTCTGCTCTTTAACGCCATGCGGGAGGACAACCTCAAAGCCGCCGTTATCGTTTCCTCGCTGACCTTCGGCATTGGGCATATTATCAATTTGTTCAACGGTTCGGGCGCGGAGCTTTTGCCGAATCTTCTGCAGATCGTCTACGCCACCGCCGCCGGATTTATGTTTGTGATGATGTATCTTTGCTCGGGCAGTCTGCTCGGCTGTATCGCGGCGCACGGCATCTTCAATGCGCTCAGTGTATTTGCGAATGAAGCGGCGACGCAGGGGGCCCGGATACTGACCTGCGCTCTGCTCACGGTGATCACCGGGGCGTACGCTGTCTATCTTGCGTGGACAATGAAGGGGGAAAGAAATGATTAAAGAACTGATGCACGATCCGATCTTTCTCGCAGGAAAGTCGGAGATGGCAACAAAAGACGATTTGACGATCGCGCAGGATTTGCTTGATACGCTGATGGCGCACAAAGATAACTGTGTTGGCATGGCAGCGAACATGATCGGCGTGCGCAAGCGCATTATCGCCTTTCTCGACGAGAGCGGACGAGCCCCTACATACACGATAATGCTCAATCCCGAAATCATCAAGAAGGACAGCGCATATGACGCCGAGGAAGGATGTCTGTCGCTTCTCGGTGGTCCGCGTTCGTGCAAGCGGTATAAGTCGATCAAGGTGCGGTATCAGACTACTGAGATGCAGACCCGCATCAAGACATACACCAGCTGGACAGCACAGATCATTCAGCATGAGGTGGATCATTGTGACGGAATTTTAATTTGAGAAGAAATGAACATGACAGAACTTGAAAAAATCGCGTATGTAAGGTGAACTCACCGACCAACTCATTCTATTACCAGAAAGGAGTGTGAACTATGTCCTCATACAGTGAACTTATCAAAAACTTTGAAAAAATCCGAGCGTATATGCGCGATTTCTACGTTTACGGATTCAAGAGCCGCGATGATTACCAGAGCAAGAGCGCACGTTCCTATGATGACGAGCGTCGCCGTATCGAAAGCTGGCTTGGCGATCATATGAGCTTTGTTCGCACTCCTGAGGGTAAAAACGTTTTCATTTCCATCGATAGCCGCACGATCCGACACAATCCATTGTATAACGCTTGGAAAGCCAAGAGCTTTACCGATGGCGACATCACGCTCCATTTCATTCTCTTTGACATTCTCCACGATCCATCCGTGAAGAAAACCATTTCCGAGTTGCTTGAAGAGATCGACGGGAAATATCTGTCAAGCTTTGAAAGCCCTATGATGTTTGACGAGTCCACCGTTCGCAAAAAGCTCAAGGAATACTGCGAAGCCGGAATTATCGTGACAGAAAAAGAAGGTCGGAAAGCATATTATCGCAGAACGGATAGCACCGACATTTCCGATCTTAACGATGTTCTGCATTACTTCTCCGAGGTTGCGCCCTGCGGTGTGATCGGATCGTTTATCCTCGACAAAGAAGAATCCGACACCGATGCTTTCACATTCAAGCATCACTATATAACAGGCGCAATCGATAGCGGTGTTCTTGCCTCTCTTTTCACCGCAATGAAAGAAAAGCGCGCTGTGACGATATCGAATATGAGCCGTCGCAGAGATATGCCAAGACGAAACCGAATCGTCCCGCTTCGCGTTTTTATCAGTGTGCAAAGCGGCAGACAGCATCTATTTGCGTATCTGCCCGAGTATAATTCCTTCACCTCTTACCGCGTAGATTACCTATCAAACGTAAAACTTGAAGATCATACGCCTCGTTTCGATGAACTCCGCACAGAGCTTGACCGGATGCAAGGCAAGATGTGGGGTGTCAGCGTAAAACGCAACAAATGGGGTATCGAACACCTTGAGCACGTAGAGTTTACAGTCAAGGTAGACGACAACGAGGAATATATTATAAGGCGTCTGGAGCGCGAAAAGCGCGTCGGAACAGTGGAAAAGCTTGACGAAAACACCTACCTCTTTTCAGCAGACGTCTACGATTCAAGCGAGATGATCCCTTGGATCCGGACCTTTATTTGCCGTATCGTAAAAATGAACTTCTCCAATCGCAGTGTTGAAAATCAATTCAAGAAGGATTTGGACGCGATGTATCGGATGTACGATATCAGAGAGGAGGCAGACGAATGATATTCAGCGAGCTTTACTCTGCATATTACAATACGGTTGCCGCTATTATTTCGGGTATCCTTGACGGCGAGCATTCCGAAAAGGAATTGCAGAAGATCGTAACCGAGCGAGCCTTTGGAGAGAGCCTGCTTACCATTATGCTATCTTTAAAGAGTGAAAAATGGCAATTGGTACACTCCGATATGACCACCTCACTTGCACACAAGCCGACAATGCCTCTGACCACGCTTCAAAAGCAATGGCTGAAAGCAATTTCGCTTGACCCGCGTGTAAGGTTGTTTGGTGTGGAATTTCCCGACCTTGAGGATGTAGAGCCTCTTTTCACTTCGGCGGACTATCACGTCTACGATAAATACGGTGATGGCGATCCCTTTGAGGATGAAGAATACATAAGACAATTCCAAATCATTTTAGAGGCGATACGGAAAGATTCGCAGATCAAATTTGAAATGGTCAATCGCAAAGGCAACACAATGTTCGTCAGATGCCGCCCTGTAAGACTCGAATATTCCGAAAAGGATGACAAGTTCAGATTGATCACTGCGGGATGGCGCGCCGTTTCAACCGTCAACCTTGCCAAGATCCGCTCTTGTGCGCATTACACCGGAGAAAGGCAATCGGTAGGTGAGGAAAAGGCGGTGATTTACGACACGATCACCGTAAAGATTCGTGACGAGCGAAACGCCATGGAACGATTTATGCTGCATTTTGCCCATTTTGAAAAGCAAGCCGAGAAGCTTGACCGAAAAAATTATCTCGTAAAAATCAAATATGCTCACGATGATGAACCCGAAATGGTGATAAGAATCCTTTCCTTTGGACCGATGGTAGAGGTTATCGGATCGGAATCTTTCAAACAATTGATCATCGAAAAGCTGAAAAAACAGTTAAATTGTGGATTAAAATAGCGAAAAAGCTCTCATTTGAGGGCTTTTTTGTTGTTTTCGTAGCTTTTTGCTTGCCTTAGGAAATATTCCGTTTTCTCTTGCGAAACGCGGTTGTTCAAACCGCGAGGAATATTTCAGCACGGCGCAAATGTTCGTTCAATTTATTGAAAAATTGCACGCGCCGTGTGTTTTCGCAGCTTTTTTTCCGTGAAAAACGGTGACCGGAATGGTAAAATATGCTTGCAAGGTTACTTCAAGCGAGTGTTTGAGTCAATCCTTCACAGCGGTGCACGAGGATATTCCAAAGTGTATGCCAGAAGAACACTTGCTCCTTGAGCCTGTCAAGCTCGATATTCGCGGGTTCGAATCCCGCCGTGCGTTGCAAAACGTATCGCCAGTGGATTGGTTTTGTCCTTCGGGACGCAAAAGAACGGTACACGAAATCGTGTGCGAGAACGTTTTTATTCAGACATTCGTTATCATTCGGCAAAGCGAGATGCGCTTCGGTACATCTCGCAGAGCAATGCAAAAGCGAGCCTTGCCTGAGAATGGATACCGTGTTATCCCAAACAG
>JAZQFQ010000012.1:0-51899 GCA_045539595.1 Eubacteriales bacterium
TGTACTCGCTTTTTGATATCTTCCCACATAAAATCACCTCAAGGAATTGACAAAAATTTTTGACCTGCTATAATTATAGAATGATGATCGTTTTCGCGCAAGAATTGGTGAAAGAATAGGAAAATGAGCAAAAGAGGTGTGAGATATGAGCATTTCCGAGCGCCAGGGAAAGATACTTGAGATATTGAATGCACGCCATTTCATTACGGTGAACGAGTTGGCACAGATCACGTTTACCTCTCCGTCCAGCATCCGTCGGGATCTGAGTGCCATGCAGAATGTGGGACTGGTCAAGCGTTCCCACGGCGGCGTTACTTTGCCCGATCCAATACAGGGCGTGGCCAGCTTCTACGATCGTACCCACCAGAATATCCAGGCCAAACGGTTCATCGCCAAAAAGGCGGCGGCTCTTTTGCACGACGGACAGAGTATCATGGTGGACAGTTCCAGTACAGCCGGCTTTCTGCTCCCCTATATCGCCAGATTGAATTACGCCACGTTGTTTACGAACAATATCCATACCGCACTCAACGCCATCGAGCTGGGGATCGATACCCACTGCCTTGGCGGACACTCGGTGAACGGATCCACGGCCCTGGCCGGCACGGAAACCTATAAATCCCTTGCCGATATTCATGTGGATATCCTGTTTTTTTCGTCCCAGTACCTGGACCGGCACGGCTGGATCTCCGATTCCACGGAGGAGGAGAACTACGTGCGCCATCTGATGCTGGGGGCCGCACAGAAAAAGGTGTTTTTGTGCGACAGCGCGAAATTTGATAAAACAGCGGTCTATAAACTTGTCAATCTGCGGGACGTGGACTGTGCGGTTTTCGATGAGTTTTTCGCCGCACTGGAAAGCGATTGCAAAATAATTTAAAAAAAGCCAAGGCATGCCTTGGCTTTTCCATTTCACCCCTGACGATAGGGAACAACCGATTTCCAACCATTTGGCGATTTTTCCATGTCAACACCTTCGCCCATTCGAAAAACAATATCTTTTCTGCTTTCATGGCCTATGTTATAATAGAATCACAAAAGAAAAGGAGGATACACACATGTCCATATCGGAGAATATTGCGAAATACAGAAAACAGAAAGGATACACACAGGAACAACTGGGGGAAATGCTGGGCGTAACCAATCAGGCGGTATCAAAATGGGAGTCTGCTGTTTCCATGCCAGACGTGATGCTTCTGCCAAAGATTGCAAATGTATTGGGGATTACGCTGAACGACCTGTATGGGATTGGACACGAAGCGCAGGAAGGAAAGGATATGAACCATAAAATTGATGAGTTCGCTTCAGAAACGCAGAATCTTATTAAGACTAACATGTATAAGCAACTGTTTGTGGACACGGAAACGTTAAAGGAAATGGTGAATTTCGAACATAATGCCAAGGATGTTACGAAAATAAATTCAGCATACACATTGGGGATTTTTTCATGTATATCGAATGGAGCAGCGTTTGTTTCTGATAATCTGTCTGTTGTTTCATCCAACTTTGAGATTCAAAACAACGCAAAAATTTTTGATGACAAATCAATAGTTTCCGGCATGAAAAAACTATGTGATTCAAATGTTAGAAAAGTGCTGAGTTATATGTATTCGGAATCGTTCAGGGACGCTCCGGGTGAGCACCTGTTTTTCAAAGAAAATAACCTGCATGATCAAGAGTTTTCACTTGATGAAATATCGATTGCCTGTCATCTGTCCGAGGACGAAACTCTGGAAGCAATCGAAAAACTGGTTGCGATTCATATAGTGGGTGTGTCTAATGAGAATAATCAAACAAGATATGTTTTCATGAAAACAAAGGGAATCGAAACGGCTATTGTGTTCCGTGTTATAGAACGTCTGGTTAAAGAATCTTTCTCTTGGGGATGTGGTTATCGCGTCGGTCATATAGCAGAATGAAACCGTGTAATATCATAAAGCCAAGGCTTACTACCTTGGCTTTTTTCTCTTTTGTATCAGATCCGGACAAAACCTTCCTGCCAATCACATTGCCCGATGGTGTATGTGTCCAGCGCCCATTCCTCTCTCGGCGTTGCGATTTGAGCTTTTTTGCAGGCGGCTTCTGCGTCTGCCCGATTGGTATAGCAGTCGCTTTCCATTATGTCCACTTCATCCGATGCATCATTTACATTCCACCCCCAAAAACGGTACACCTGGATGGCATCTCCGCGGTGTCCAATCACGGGAATCTCGGCAATCTCCGCATCACATTCGTGATCTTTAAAGCCTGCCACCTCTTTTCGGTAGCGGGCCTCGATCTGCTTGGCTTCTTCGTACGACGTGAATAGTCCAATATGGAATCTTTCCCGATCATTCCCATTCGGCTGTGTATAGAATGTCAGACAAAACAGTGTATCCATGTTGTCACCCCTTTTTCTATTATACCATCTCAAAAAAGAAAATGCAAGAAATGACAGGGGCTATGTGCCCCTGTCATTTCATCCCGCCGCATCCAGCATATTTTCAATAAAAATCCCATACCCCTTGGTTGGATCGTTGATCAGCACATGCGTCACAGCTCCAATGATTTTCCCATCCTGGAGGATGGGTGAGCCCGACATTCCTTGGACAATGCCGCCCGTTTTCTCCAGAAGGACAGGATCGGTGACGGTGATCTCCATGTTTTTGTTGTCCAGACTGTTCTTCAGTTTGCGCACGTTCACCGTATATTCGCAGATGCCGCCCTCGTCCAACGTGCAGAAAATGGTGGCCTCCCCGTCATGCATCTCATTTTTCAGTGCGATGGGCAGGGCGTTTTCTTTACGAATTCCAGCTGGCAGGGATGTCATGATCCCGAATACACCGGCGTGGGTGTTGCCCAGAAGAGAGCCGATTTTGCCCGAGGAAAAATGTCCCTTCAACTCGCCAGGCGCACCGCTCTGCCCCTTCTGAATACCGCTGATCGTCACATCTACCACGATTCCCCGGGACAGCGGCATCAGTGCCCCCGTTTCCGAATCGCATATGCCGTGTCCCAGACCGGCGAAAGCGCCGCTTTCCGGCTCAATGAAGGTGATGGTGCCGATGCCTGCCGTGTTGTCCCGCACCCACATGCCGGTCTTGTATACGTTGTCCGAATGGGAGAGGGTGGGCGTAACGGTAACGGTGAATTCCTCATCGTTTCGCCGCAGTGTGATTTCCAGCGGTTTTCCCTCGGACGCTGCCACCAGTTTTCCCATGTTTTCCGCCGATCCCACGGGTACGCCGTTGATCTTCAGAACAATATCCTTCACGCGGATGCCCGCGTCATAGGCGGGCTGTCGTGTACCGTTTGTGCAGTCCACGTCGGTGAATCCCACCACGATCAGCCCGTCGGTGAACATCTTCGCGCCGAAGGGCATCCCGCCCGGGCACAAGCGAATATCGCCGTACCGCTGCACGCGGATCTGTTTCAGAGGAATGACGCCCCACAGGGATGCGCAGTACGTGGATTTTGTGCGGGTGTCTGCGGGGATGGCATCCGTCCGGGGTCGGATCTGCACCCATGTGCCAACCGGCAGGGGCGCCCCCGCCCGGATGGCAAGGGAATCCTCTATACAATAATCTGCCGCACCGAGGAGGATGGATGTGAGAAGAAGCAGCGTAAGCACGGTGCGCAAAGCCTTAATTTTCATAATTTACGATCGCTGTTGTTCAGCGGTTTCTCCTTTGCTTGGTCTGATGAATCACTGAAATTACTATGACCCGACCCGGGGAATTTATGAGTAACAATATTGCTTGCGGGAGTATATAAATGCCATGGATACCACGCCGCTTCCGTGGAAACAACATGAATACGATATTTTTATCATAAATATCAAAATAAGGTTTGAAATACGCGCAGAGATGTGGTAAAATAATATAATAAGTATCCACTGTACGGAGGAACATATGCTGCCTGAATGGTTGACGGATTCTATGGGGAATATATGGCAAACCATTAAGTCCATCTCGTTTTTCGATATTATTGATATTATCGGCGTTGCTTTCCTGCTTTATTACGTGTATAAGTTTATTCGTGATCGCCGGGCGGGAAAACTGGCGCTGGGTGTCGTGTTCATCTTTGCGTTTCAGATTTTGAGCGAGATACTGGAAATGCAGGCCATGCAGTTCATTCTGCAGAATGTACTGCAGGTGGGACTGATCACGCTGGTGGTGCTGTTCCAGCCCGAATTGCGTACGGCTCTGGAGAAAATGGGCGGCGAATCCCTGCGCGGCATCCGCAGTATCGGCGAGCAGAAGGGTGCTTCCTTTGTCTATGCCATGATCGATTCCGTGGCGGCTGCCGTAGCGGATATGTCTGCCAGCAAAACCGGCGCATTGATCGTGTTTGAGCGTTCCACGAAATTGGGAGATTTGATCCTGACCGGTACCGTCATCAACGCGGATCCTTCTCCGTTTCTGATCAAAAACGTGTTTTTCAATAAAGCCCCCCTCCACGACGGCGCATTGATTATCCGCGACGGAAGACTGTATGCCGCCGGATGTCTTCTTCCTCTTTCTGCCAATCCCGATATCATCAAGGATTTGGGAACGCGACATCGTGCCGCCATCGGTATGAGTGAAAACAGCGACGCGGTGGTGGTGGTGGTTTCCGAGGAAACCGGCACGATCTCCGTGGCTTACGAGGGCAATATGAAGCGTGGCTTTGACAGACAGTCCCTTGCGCGGGAACTGCGCCAGTATTTGGCGGAGCCTACCCCAGGCATTGCCCAGAAGGCAAGACTCCGCTTTACGCGGAACAAAGCAGAATCTCCGGCGCAAAAGCAGCAGAAAGGCGGTGGTGCGGATGAATAAAAACAATGCACCGGTTACGGTGATCCGCCCCGAGGAGGGAAATGTTCCTATGCAACGCGGGCACGCGTGGGGCGCGAAAATTGTGTGCCTTCTCCTCGCCTTTATTATCTGGCTGTACGTTATGCAGGTGGATAGTCCCAAGCATGAGGAGATTTTCCACTCCATCCCCGTGGAGTTGACCAATACGCAGGTTCTGGACGGGGAAAGCGGTCTTTCTGTGTACAGCGGCTACGGCAACACCGTGGACGTGACTATCATCGGAAAGAAAAGCCTGATCGACAAAATCTCCGGCGGCGATATCCATGTGTACGCGGACGTTTCCCAGATCGAAACGGCGGGATCCCATGCGGTGCCGATCCATGTGGAAGCCCCGGCCGGCCTGACCGTGGGTACGGTGTCTCAGAACGCCATCAGCGTGTACTGTGATGCACGCGCCAGCAAGGTGGTGGATGTGGAGGCGAAGATCTCCTCCTTTACCATGGCCAGCAATCTGGAAATGGGACTTCTTGTCCCCGAGTACGATACGATCGTTGTGACGGGCCCCAAATCCGCGCTGGATAAAGTGGAATGTGCCCAGGTCGTTCTGGAGCTTGGTAATGTCCAGGCGTCCATGACCGCGTCGGGTAAGTTGGTGCTGATGGATGAGTTCGGTTTTCGTGTGGACGACCGATATCTGAAAATGTCCAACACCTACGTCACAGTGGAAGTACCTGTGTTTTCTTATAAAACGCTCCCTCTTAAAGTGGAGTATAAGCACGGATATTTCAACGATTCCAATGTCCATGTGCAGGTGCGTCCCATGGTTCTGGAAGTCAAAGGCGATCCAGCTGTGATCGATCGTATGACGGAAATCTTGGTGGCCACGCTGGATGAGAAAAAGATTATCGGCAATGTGACGCAGCTGGTGCCGCTGAACCTTCCCGATGGGCTGACGGCCGCGGACGGTACGGAAAACGTCACCATTGATGTATCCCATATGGGTACCTTTACTACTATATTTACGGTGACGGATATTGATGTCACAGGCGCCGTGGGCATCGATTATGCCATACTGGATAAAACCCTGACGGTCACCGTGCGCGGTACGTTGGAGCAGTTGAGCAAACTGCGTCCCACCGATTTTTCCGCCGTGGTGGATTTGAGCGGGTATGCCGAGAACACCTCCGGTGTCATCACGGAAGTGGCAGAGATCCGTATCGACTCCTCCTATGCGGCGGGCGTCTACGAAATCGGCGAATACACGGTACAGGTGAGAATAAATTGATGAAAACGAGTACAGCACAGACAGAACATCGTGTGCTTGTAGAGAATATCCGCATTCCCGTGTCCGCGTCGGATGAGGAAGTCTTTGCCGAGGCAAAACGGCGGATCCGCGCGTGCGGCGCGCTCAGCGCACCGACGCAGGTGGAAATGCACCGGAAATCCATCGATGCACGGCGTAAGGAGTTGTCCTTTGTTTGCTCCGTGTGGGCCAGTGTCACCTGCAGTGCCGGGGTTACACCGGAACAACTGCAGAAATTCGGTATCCGCTTCAGCGACAGCGAGCCGCTGGATCTGCCCGTAGGGACGGAATCCATGAGTGGCCGCCCGGTCATCGTGGGATTTGGCCCCGCCGGCATCTTTTGCGGACTTCTTTTGGCGGAATGCGGCTTCCGCCCCCTGATTCTGGAGCGGGGCGGCAGTGTGGATGAGCGCATCCGTGCCGTGGAACGGTTTTCCGTCACTGGCGAATTGGACACCTCCACCAATATCCAGTTCGGCGCCGGCGGCGCCGGAACATTTTCCGACGGCAAGCTGACTACCCGGATTGGCGATGGCCGATGCCGCTATGTGCTGGAGCGTCTGCACGAGTTGGGCGCACCGGCCGATATTCTGTGGAAAGCCAAGCCTCATATCGGCACCGACATTCTGCGGGATGTGATCCGCCGGGCGGATGAACGCATCCGCTCCCTGGGCGGGGAGATCCGCTATCACGCCAAAGCGGAGGCGATTACCTCCACCGATCTGGTAGTTGGCCGCGAGCGCATCCCCTTCGGGGCATTGATCCTCGCCTGCGGCCACAGTGCCCGGGATTTGTATGGAGAATTGATTGCGGGCGGTTTCGCCATAGAAGCGAAGCCCTTTTCCGTTGGTGTCCGCGTGGAGCATCTGCAAAGCGATATGGATCACGCTATGTATGGAGATTACGCCGGTAAATACGGGCTCATTCATGCGGATTATGCCATCTCCTATCGCTCCGGCGACCGGGGAGCCTATTCGTTTTGTATGTGTCCCGGCGGTGAGGTGGTGGCTGCCGCGTCCGAGGAGGGCGGGGTAGTGACCAACGGCATGAGCAACCGGAATCGGGACGGCAGAAACGCCAATGCGGCTATCGCCGTGTCCGTCCATCCGTCGGATTTCGGCGGCACGCCGCAGGGGGCTATTGAGTACCAGCGAAATCTGGAGCGGGCTGCATTCCGTGCGGGCGGGGAGGATTATTCCGCGCCGTGCCAGACCATCGGCGATTTCCTGCGGGGTACCTCCGGCACGGAGGCGAGCCGCGTACAGCCCACCTATCGGGGCGGACAGGTCCGCTATACGGATTTTCACAATATCCTGCCCGACTATATTTGTTCCATGCTGGAGGCAGGCTTCCGCCAATTCGGGAAAAAGATCCGCGGCTTTGACGCGGACGATGTGCCCATGACGGGCGTAGAAACCCGTACCTCGGCCCCCCTTCGCATTCTGCGGCACGAGGATTCTCTGACCGCACCGCTGTACGACCGCATCTATCCCTGCGGTGAGGGCGCGGGCTATGCCGGCGGCATTATGAGCGCCGCGGTGGACGGAATCCGTGTGGCGCAGGCCATCCTGGCGCGCTACCATCGTGTGAGTGCGGAGGAGTAATACGTAGATTGGAAAAGAATGCATGATATATAAAAATAAGGAATGGATCATTCGCGCGTCGGATGAGCAAATACGAAATAATCCGGATGTGCGAAGGATTGCGGATTCCTTGGGCATTCGCCTGCCAACGGCTCAGATTTTGTACAGTCGGGGCTGTCGGACACCGGAGAGTGCCCGTGCGTTTCTATTAAAGCAAACGGAGTTGTTTCACAACCCCTTTGATTTGATGGATATGCAGAAAGCCGCATCTGTTCTTCTGGATGCGGTGGCAAACGGCGAAAAAATCGCCGTGTACGGCGATTATGACGTGGATGGAGTTACCTCTGTTTGCTGTCTGTATCTGTATTTGAAGCAACTGGGCGCGGATGTGTGCTACTATATTCCCAGCCGTACCGGCGAGGGATACGGCATGTCCAAAGCCGCACTGGATGCGCTGGCGAAGGACGGTGTGCGGACCATGGTTACCGTGGATACCGGCGTTACGGCAGTGGCGGAAGCCGCGTATGCCCGCCAGCTGGGCATAACACTGGTCATCACCGATCACCATGAGTGCTGTCAGCAGCTGCCCGACGCCGCGGCGGTTGTCAATCCCCATCGCCCCGACGATACCTATCCCTTCAAGGAGATGGCGGGCGTGGGCGTGGTGTTCAAACTCTTGTGTGCCATGGAATCCCTGTCCCATACCGAGGACAAATTGGGCGAGTGCGTCCGCCGTGTGGCCATGCAGTACGGGGATCTGGTGGCGGTGGGAACCATCGCCGATGTGATGCCGATCATCGACGAAAACCGTCTGATCGTGGCATTGGGACTTCGTCTGATTGAGACATCTCCCAGGGCGGGCATGCATGCACTTCTGCACTCCGTCACCAGTGAGTCCAAAACCCACACGAAGAAGAAAATCACATCCTCTTTGATTGGTTTTACCATTGCCCCCCGCATCAATGCCGCCGGCAGGCTGCGAAATGCCTCCATGGCGGTGGATCTGTTTCTGGCATCGGACGCAGAGACGGCGGAGCAGTTGGCCTACCGCCTGTGCGATGTCAATCGGGAGCGGCAGAATGAAGAAAATAAAATCGTCGAGCAGGCCTACGCCCGCATCGACAGCGAACACGATTTTGAAAAGGATCCCGTGGTCATCCTGGGCGATGAATCCTGGCATCACGGCGTGATCGGTATCGTATCCTCCCGCATTACGGAGCGGTACGGGTGTCCGTCCATATTGATTTCCTTCGAGAATCCCGCGGAGGAGAGCGGGGAACATATCCCGTCCCCCGATGATTTCGGCAAGGGATCCGGCCGAAGCGTCAAGGGCATGAATCTGGTGGAAGCCTTGTCCGCCTGCTCCGATCTTTTGGAGAAGTTCGGCGGCCACGAGCTGGCGGCGGGATTGACCGTCCGTCGGGGCAATCTGGAAGAATTCTCTCGCCGGATCAATGCTTATGCACGGACGTGCTTCGAAAAAGGATTGCCCACGCCGGTTTCCGAGGCGGATTGCGAGTTGATCCCCCAGGAAATCTGCCCGGAATTGGTGGAGGAAATGTACGGCCTGGAGCCCTACGGTACCGCCAATCCCATGCCTGCCTTTGTGACCTGCTCCGCTCGCGTGATCGATGTGAGCGCGGTGGGGGCGGGAAAGCACATCCGCTTCCAATTGGATGTGGGCGGAGAGAAGATCACCGCTATGTATTTCCGCCATGGCCTTGCGGATATCGATGTGTATCCCGGCGATGCTATCGATGTGATGTACAATCTGGATATCAATGAGTTCCAGGGGCGGCGGTCGCTGCAGATGATTCTGAAAGAGATCCGCCTGGCCAAGGACATCGCCTCCCGTGAGAATGCGGAGCATAACGAGTATGCCTTTGTTTGCCGTGCCATGGAGGGGGGCGATCGTATTTCCCCCGAAACGGCGGAGCGGGTGATCCCGATCCGATCGGATTTTGCGGCCGTGTACAGCAAATTGAAGCAGGAAATCTGCCTGGGCCATGAGGTGTACAGCATCCGCGCCCTGCGCCATTTTCTTGCTTCGGCCGGCATCGGTATCCATTATGCCAAACTGAAGTTTATTCTGAGGATATTGAATGAGATGCACATTTTGCGCGCCGATGAGGTGGATGCCGAGCGGGAAATCTATCAATTCGAATATATCCGCACCCAGGGAAAAATCGATCTGGAGCAATCGGCTGTTCTGCAGAAATTGCGCGCGGCCGCACAGGCTGATCCCGGATAAATCTTAGCAAGTAGGTTGTAATTGTATGTCCAATGAAATACATACCTCCGTGAACACGGATAAACTGTTTTCCATGCTGAAAACCAGCGGGAAAAACTATGATCTGGAAAAAATCCAAGCGGCGTATGAGTACGCCGCCAAACTGCACGAAGGGCAGTTCCGCAACAGCGGTGATCCGTATATTTCCCATCCTATCGCGGTAGCGGAGATCGTTGCCTCTCTGGGATTGGATACGGATTCCATTTGTGCCGCCTTTCTGCACGATACGGTGGAGGATTGCCCCGATAAGACCAACCTGGGCATTTTGCGCAGTCGGTTCGGTGACGATGTGGCGCTTCTGGTGGACGGACTGACCAAACTGGAGAATATCAATATCCAGGATAAAGAAGAAGCGCAGATGGAGAATATCCGTAAGATGCTTCTGGCCATGTCCAAGGATATCCGCGTGATCTTCATCAAGCTTTGCGACCGTCTCCATAATATGCGCACGTTGTCGGCTAAGCCGGAGAATAAGCGCCGCACCACGGCTCTGGAAACCATGAACGTCTATGCGCCGCTGGCCCATCGTTTGGGTATCCAGCGCATCAAGCAGGAGTTGGAGAATCTGGCACTGGGCTATCTGGATCCCATCGGCTATGCAGAAGTCAATGCGGATATTGAGAGCAAGTACGGCCAGAATCGGGATTTCCTGGAAAGCGTCCGCAAGTATATCTCGGATAAATTGGAAGAATACAACATCCGCTTCACGCTGGAAGGCCGCGTGAAAACCGTATACAGTATCTATCGAAAGATGTTCTATCAGAACAAGAGTTTTGATGAGGTGTACGATTTCTACGCGCTCCGCATCATCGTGGAAAACGAGCTGGAGTGCTATGCCGCGCTGGGCGTGATCCATGAGCTGTTCAAGAGCGTGCCCGGCCGTTTCAAGGACTATATCTCCACGCCGAAGCCCAATATGTATCAGTCTTTGCACACCACCGTTATCGGACGGGCCGGCGTGCCGTTTGAGGTGCAGATCCGCACGTGGGAGATGCATCACATCGCGGAATACGGTGTGGCTGCCCACTGGAAATACAAATCCGGTGAGCAGAGCAAGGAAGAGATCGACCGCAAGCTGTCCTGGATTTCCCGGCTGATCGACACCGAGGACAGCGCCGAGGATCCGGATGAATTCATGCGGGCCTTGAAGATCGATCTGTTCCACGACGAAACCTTTGTCTTTACCCCCAAGGGCGATGTGGTCTCTTTGCCCCAGGGATCCACCCTCATCGATTTTGCCTATTCCATCCACTCCGGCGTCGGCAACAAAATGGTGGGCGCCAAGATCAACGGCATGATCGCCCCCATTGACCGTATCCCCGAAACCGGCGATATCGTGGAGATCCTCACCTCGGCTACAGCTAAGGGCCCCAGCCGCGATTGGCTGAAAATCGTGCGAACCAGCGAGGCGCGCAGTAAGATCCGCCAGTGGTTCAAAAAGGAAAAACGCTCCGAGAACATCCTGGTGGGCCGCGGCGAGGTCATGAAAGAAATCACCCGCTTTGGCCATCAGTTGACCGACACCCAGAAGGCGGAGATCGCCTTGAACGTGGCTCGCCGCATCGGTATGCAGGAGTTGGACGATATGTACAATACCATCGGATACGGTGGTATGGCGCTCAGCAAGATCGCGGCAAAGCTGCGGGATGAATACGACCGCTATGTGAAGCAGATCGAGGCCACACAGCCCTCCGTTGTGGAGGTTTCCCAGGTTAAGACGGAAACCCGCCGCCATGCCCATACAGGCGGTATTATCATCGATGGTGAGATCGGATGTGCTGTCAAGTTTGCCAAATGCTGCAATCCGCTTCCCGGCGATGAGGTCATCGGATTTGTCACCAAGGGATACGGCGTGTCTGTCCACAAACGGGATTGCCCCAATGTGCTGAACAGCATGCGAAACGAGGAGAATCAGTCCCGATGGAAGCACGCAGAATGGGATCTGGATTCCGACTCCACCTCCTCCAAGGCTCTGTTTGAATCCGCAATCCAGATCCAGGCGGAGAATCACATCACGCTCCTGGCGGAGATCACCACCGCTCTTGCCGAGATGAAGGTGTCCCTGTTGTCCATCCATACCCAGAAGCGGAGCGAAACCACCATTTTGATCTACCTGACCGTTGGATGCAAAAACGTGGATCACTTCAATTCCATTCTTTCCCGCCTGCGCGTCATTCGGAGTGTGGATTCCGTCACCCGCGCGATCGGATAATACTAAAGGATTTTTGTATGATTGTTATTTTACAGCGTGTAAGCGAGGCATCCGTCACCGTGGACGATGCCTGCGTGGCCCGGTGCGATAAGGGATTTCTTCTGCTTCTCGGCGTCGCCGAGGGGGACGAGGAGAAGGACGCGGATCTTCTGGCGGAAAAAATTGCCAAACTGCGTGTCTTTGAGGACGAGAATGAGCGCATGAACCTCTCCGTCACAGACGTGGGCGGAAAGATTCTTGTAGTTCCCAATTTTACGCTTCTTGCGTCGTATCGCAAGGGAAATCGCCCGGATTTTATGAACTCCGCGGGGCCGGAGGCGGCGGAAAAACTGTTCCGCTACTTCTGCGACCGCATGGATCATCTGGTGCCCGGCGTAACCCGGGGCATTTTCGGTGCTCATATGCATGTGTCCCTGGTGAACGACGGCCCGCTGACTATTCCCATGGACAGCCAGGTCCTGCGCGCACCGAAGCGGGCGAAATGAGGATAGACTATGATATTGCGAATCACAGGTGATTTGAAGCCTTACTATGCGCAGACTTTGTGCATGATCTTCTTCCCCGGCGCCAAATTTCCGGAGAATGAAGCTTCGTCTCCCGATGTGCCTGAGGCATATTTTGATGTGAGTTACGAAGATCCCCACGCCCATGCCCGGGTGTCCGTCTCCTTTGGCGGAAAAACGGAAACCCGCTCGGGCGACTGTACGGCCGAGGAGGAGATCGACGGGGCAAAAGCCCGCCAGATCGCTGCGGGAATTGCTTTCTATGAGGCGGCATCCGCTTTGACGGGATACCGTCCCCCGTGGGGAATCCTCACCGGCGTGCGGCCTGCCAAGATCGCCTCGGAGCTTCTGCGCGGCGGATACAGTTCGGACGCAGCGGCGAAGCGCATAACGGATCAATACCTGACCGCGCCCAACAAAGCCAAACTGGCTGTAGCCGTGTCGGAGGCCGAGGACCGTCTTATTCGTCCGGAATTGCACCGGACGTGCAGTGTGTACATCGGAATTCCGTTTTGCCCCTCGCGGTGCTCCTACTGCTCCTTTGTGTCCTATACCTCCCCGAAACTGCTGGCACTGATTCCCGAATACCTGACGGCCTTGCGGACCAATATCCATACCGTGTTCGATACGATTCGCCAACTGGGCCGCACGGTATCCACCGTGTATATCGGCGGCGGTACGCCTACCGTATTGAATGAAGATCAGCTTCGCTATTTGTTGGATGCGGTCTGTGCCGAGACGGATGTGTCCCGCCTGGAGGAGTTTACGCTGGAAGCAGGACGTCCGGACACCATCACAAAAGAAAAACTGGAAATCGCCCAGCGTCACGGCGTGTCCCGCATCAGCGTCAATACCCAGACGCTGAATGACGAAGTCCTTGCCGCCATCGGCCGCCATCATACCGCACAGCAGTTTTTGCAAGCCTATGACATGGCAAAAGAGGCCGGCATCCCCCACATCAATGTGGATCTGATCGCCGGATTGAGCGGCGAGAGCACGGAAAGCTTTTCTTCCTCCGTGGATCGGATCATCGGACTTTCCCCCGATAATATTACCGTCCATACGTTCAGCGTGAAAAAAGCGGCGGAGATCCGCCAGGATAATCCGCTTGTGTACGATCCCCAAGGGGAAGCGGCCGCCCGTTCGGTGGATTACGCCCAGCAGGCTCTGGTGGAGGCGGGATATGCGCCTTACTATATGTATCGGCAGAAGAATACCGTCGGCAATCTGGAAAATGTGGGCTATGCCCGTCCCGGAACGGAGGGGCTGTATAACATATACATGATGGAGGAAGTGCACAGCATTTTTGCCGCCGGCGCATCGGCGGTGACCAAGTTCGTTTCCCCCATGGAGTCGGACGGAAACTGCCGGATTGAGCGCATATTTGAGGCCAAGTATCCATATGAATATCTAAAGGCGTATACGGGCCAGTCCGGGGAGGGAAAAGCCTCGGAATACACCCGGAGCGCTTTGGATTTTTACCGTATGTATTTTTGAATGTACCGTGCATGTCCCGAAAGGCAAGGTGAAACTATGGTATGCATCGATAAAACCATCCATTCGGAAACAGACGCTGCCGCTTTTGTGCGGGAGTGCGAGATGGATTTTGATCGCCGGCTGGATGCGGCGATTCAGAGCATCATCCAGAATAAAGACATCTATTGCATTACTTTGTCAGGACCGTCCTGCGCCGGCAAAACCACCGCGGCGCATAAATTGATCGATGAAATCGAGGCTTCCGGCCGTACCGCGAAAATCATTTCCATCGACGATTTTTTTCACGAACGAAGCGAACTCAAGGTGACGGAAGAAACCATCGACTACGATACGGTTGCCGCCATCGATCTGGATTATTTTTCCGCCTGCGTCGGCGATATGATGTCCGGCCGCCGCACCATGCTTCCCCGTTTTGATTTCCTTACAGGGAAGAGAAGCGGTACCGCGGAATATGTGCCGTCAAAAAAGGATGTCTTGATCTTTGAGGGGATTCAGGCTGTCTATCCGGAAATCACCGCGCTGTTGGCGCCCTATGCTTGCAAATGCATTTTCGTCAATGTGACGCAGGATGTAGCCGTGAACGGCGTGTATTTTCCGAAAAACGATATCCGCCTGGCCCGGCGGATTGTGCGCGACAGCAAATTCCGCGCCGCTACACCGGAGTTCACATTGCATATCTGGGGAAATGTCCGCAATAATGAGGAAAAGAGCATATTCCCCCATGTGGATCGGGAGGCGTATCTGCTGGATTCCTTCCAGCCCTATGAGCCGTTTATGATCGGACAGTTCCTTCTATCTCTGCTTCAGACCGTGCCGGAGAGCAGCCCCTATTACCCGCAGGCACGGGATCTGTATGACAAATTCCACGCGATCCGCGGGAATGAGATTTCCCCCGATCACTTGAGTGAGGATTCCCTGTATCACGAATTCCTCGGATAATTATCTTTTCTGGGAGGATAGCGTTTTGCGAAACAAACCGCAGACGGATGGGTCACCGGCGGTGAAGAACAGTACCAAACTGTTTTTCTCCGGTGTGCTGGTGCTGACCATCTCCAATCTGATTATTAAAGCCATCGGACTTCTGTTCAAGATTCCGATGAACCATATCGTAGGTGATACGGGTATGGGCTACTATTCCCATGCCTATACGCTGTACACCTGCTTCTTCATGATCGCCACCAACGGCTTGCCGGTGGCGCTGGCCATGATGCTCTCGGAGAGCCGATCCAAGGGACAGATCCGCCAGGCAAAGAGGGTTTTCCGCATCGCCCTCCTTTTGTTCGTCGTGGTGGGCTTTGTGGGCATGTGTATCATGATGCTTGGTGCCCAGGCGTACTCGGAGCACGTGCTGAAAGCCGATGCCACCGTGTACTGCATCCTGGCTACCGCCCCGACCTTGTTCTTTATCAGCATATCCAGCGCGTTCCGCGGCTATTTCCAGGGATATCAGCAGATGCTGCCCACGGCCATCTCCCAGCTGATCGAGGCACTTTGCAAGTTGTTCCTTGGTATCCTTCTGGCCACCTACGCCTTGCGGCAGGGATATGAAATCCATATCGTCGCCGCCTATGCGGCGGTAGGACTCACCATCGGTGCCGCCCTCGGCATGATCTTCCTTTCCTTCTACAAACTCTTGTTCAAGGAAGCTAGATACAACGCGGAATTTGTCGATCAATCCGGCGAATCCGATTACATCGAATCTGCCCGCACCATCCTGAAGCGCATCGCCGTCATAGCCATTCCGATTACCATCAGTTCTTCCGTCATGAGCATTACCAATCTCTTTGATGCGGTGCTGGTGGAGCGCATTCTGCAGGCCATCGGCATGACGGAGGAAGCCGCCACCACCGTGTACGGCAACTATACATCCCTGGCGGTGCCCATGTTCAATATGCCGCCGTATCTGATCTATCCGATTTCCTATTCCATCATTCCCATACTTACCATGGCACGCGGATCGGGCGACCAGGTCCGTGCCAATCGGATCATGGAATCCGCATTGCGTGTGGCGGTGCTGATCGGCCTGCCCTGCGCTTTGGGTATGTCGGCCATGTCCAAGCCCATCCTCAGTTTGTTCTACGTGCAGGAGTCTGTGGAGATGGCCTGGAGCCTGCTGTCCCTTCTGGCACCGTCCACCTTCTTTGTGTGCATGCTGTCGGTAACCAATGCCATCCTGCAGGCCAACGGCCACGAGCGCAAGCCTCTGTATTCCATGCTGGCCGGCGCCGCGGTCAAGATCGTGTCCAATTATTTTCTGCTGTATGCCGTCGGTATGCATGGAACGCCCATCAGTACTTTCCTGTGCTACCTGACCGCTACCGCGATGAATCTCTACTTCGTGGCAAAGCATGTGGGTGTCATGCCCAAGATCGGCCGCGTGTTCGTCAAGCCCCTGGCGGCCAGCGTCCTGTGCGCCGCATCCGCCGTGGGTGCCTATGCTCTTTTGACCGGGCCTTTGTCCATGAGCGGGCGTCTGCCCACCTTGCTTTCCATCGTGGTGGCTGTGGGCGTGTATGTGATTCTGATCTTTCTCCTTCGCGCCATTACGCCGGATGATATTCGTCTCTTGCCGAAGGGAAACAAAATTCTGTCTATTTTGAAACGTGTCCGCCTGGTGCGGGAATAAACTGAGAAAGTGTGATCCCTATGAATAAAGATGTTGAAATACTCCTGGGCGAGGTAAAACACGATTTTTCTTCCCTTGTCCGTATTATGGCGCTCCTGCGCGCTGAGGACGGATGCCCCTGGGATCGGGAACAGACCCACGAGAGCATCCGTGCCAATATGATCGAGGAGACCTATGAGGTCATCGAGGCTATTGACAATAACGATCCCGTGTTGCTGCGGGAGGAGTTGGGCGACGCGCTTCTGCAGATCGTGTTCCACGCCCGGATCTCCGAGGAAGCCGGGGATTTCAATGTGGCAGACGTGATCCATGATATCTGCGCCAAGTTGATCCATCGCCATCCCCATATTTTCGGAAATGTGCAGGCGGACACCTCCGAGCAGGTTCTGTCCAATTGGGAAGCCATCAAGACCGAGGAGAAACAGCGCATCGGTCTGAGCGGTACGCTGAACAGCATTCCGCCCGCCCTGCCTGCGCTCATGCGCGCCCAGAAAATGGTTAAGAAATCCGTAAAAAAGGGAATAGCACCTGCGGAATCGGATCTGTATGCCGGCGTGGCGGATAGTCTGGAATCCATGAAAGTGGCCGCCGAAACCGGGAATGCATCCCAAAAGGAGCAGAGCATGGCGCGGATTTTGTGGCAGCTTTGCGCCATCGCGCAAACGTCCGGCATGGATGCGGAAAAACTTCTCTGCGATCAGTGCCTGCGGTATGCACGCGATGTGGAAAATACGGAAAAACAATCGCCCGATGGCTGCACCCTGCCCGAGAATGAGAAAAAACGCCTATCTGAGCGGAATTTTTTGTAATTTGTTCGTAATATTCTTTAAAAAATGGCGGAAAGCCCTTGATTATCCTTCCTTAAGATGATATAATACTTACGTTAGATATGCAAAAGTATGGCACCATGTTACGGTGTAAAAAGAAAAATTAAAGGGGAATTTTCCAATGAACAAGACACATCTTATCGAAGTTGTTGCAAACGAAACCAATCTCAAGAAAAAAGATGCAGAAGCTGCTGTAAACAGCGTGCTGAACGCTATCGCAAACGCTCTGGCTGACGGCGAAAAGGTTCAGATCGCCGGCTTCGGTACTTTTGAGGTTAAGGCCCGCGCTGAGAGAGTTGGCCGCAATCCCGCTACCAAAGAGCAGATCGTTATCCCTGCTTCCAAGCATCCCGCTTTCTCCGCCGGCAAGGCACTGAAGGAAAAAGTCAATCACTAATTGTGTCTTAAACAGCCCCGGTAAACACGGGGCTGTTTCTTGAATTACGAGATATGAGACTGGATAAATATTTGAAGGTGGCACGCATTATCAAACGGCGCACCGTCGCCAATGAAGCGTGCGATACAAGCCACGTCAGCGTCAACGGAAAGCCGGCTAAGGCATCCTATGACGTGAAGGAAAACGATATCATCGAGATCACCTTCGGTGAGAGAACCTTGAAAGTCCGCGTTCTGAATGTGAAAGAGCATGTAATGAAAGCGGACGCGGCCTCTTTGTATGAGGTTATAGAATAACAGCATATTCCACATCGCCCCCGCATATAGTGAACTATATCATTCGGGAGGCAGTGTATGAATCGTGACGAGGTGTGTCCGCCCCACAATGTGTGCTTGTACGATCGCGCACGGGCGGAATTGAGCGGTATATCCGAGGTGGAGAGTTTCCACGACGAGGGCATTCTGCTGATTGCGCCCTTCGGAGAGGTTTCCATCGAGGGAGAGAATTTGAAAATTGACAGCTTCTCCGTGGAAACGGGGAAGATCTGTATTACCGGAAAAATCACGGGCATATTGTATTACGAAAAGAATCGTGTCATAAAAGGCGGTATCTTTTCCCGGCGTGCCAAATAGGTGATGCCGTGGGAATTCCGCTGACAAGACAACTCACCGCTTTGCTCCTCGCTTTGGCGTGCGGCGGGCTTTGCGGGGTTGTGTACGATTGCATCCGCCTCAGCCGTGTGATTCTGGGGGTAGCCGAATACACAAACGCCGGGCGGAAGTTGTACTCCATCCCATTGTTTGGTATCGGCTCCGTGTATCGTCCCGGTGGCGGCGAGCTTCGCCGGCGGATCCACGGTGTCATAATCGCCGTGGGAGATGTGCTGTTCGGCGTTCTCGCCGGATGTATATTTTCTGTGTTTTTGTACTATGCGGCCAGTGGCTGCTTCCGGTGGTTCTATCTTTTGGCATGGGGCATCGGTTTTCTGGTGTATTATTTTACCGTGGGACGCCTGACCATGCTGTCCTCGGAAGTGATTGTGTACCTTCTGCGTGTGTGCATCGGGTATATTTTGTATCTGGCGGCGCTGCCTCTCCGTGTTCTTGCATGGACATCGCGATGGGTATGGCGCAGGATGTATCAGTGGATCATTCTTCCCCTGGCAGATACCATGTATGTAAGGCGATGCCGTGCATACACAAAAAGGATGCAAAATGACTTGAACATCCAAATACGACTGACTGAGAAAGGAGCGGATAGTTTTGCAAAACTGGAAAAATAGCGGTTTTTTCCGTGTGCTGATCTTTACTTTCATGATTATCGGCGTTGTTTCCATTGTGAAACTTCAGCTCGAATACAACAGTCTGAAAATGCGACGGGATGTTCTGGCGGCGGAAATACAGGCCACAAGCGAACGGATTGAGATGCTCCAGACCACACTGGACACCCCGTTCGATGATGAATATATCATTAAAATTGCCCGGGAAAAACTGAATCTTCGTTTGCCCGAGGAAATTGTTTACTACAACAACCTAATTCATTGATGCCTATGCCGCATATCTTTACCGGAATGCGGCATACTGTCGTTATATGTGTTATTGTGAGGAGTGTATGAATCTGGATTATGCAATCGGTATTATCGGCGGCGGACCCGCCGGTATGAGTGCCGCCATCTATGCCGCCCGTGCGGGCCGTTCTGCGGCCATATTTGAAGGTGCCGCCTGCGGCGGACAGATGCTTTTGGCGCACGAAATTGAGAATTACCCCGGTGTCACGAAAGCAGCGGGGTATGCGCTGGCCGATCAGATGATGGAACAGGTGCGCACCTTGGGCGTGTCCACTATATATGGTGCGGTCACTTCAGTTGCGAAGCAGGACGGTGCCTTTACGATCCAGTGTGGGAAGAAATCCTATACCGTAGGCGCCGTCATCGTGGCCAGCGGTACCGATCGCCGTACCCTGGGTGTGCCCGGCGAGTCGGAATTTCTTGGCCGTGGCGTGTCCTACTGCGCCGTTTGTGATGGACGTTTCTTCACCGGCAAGGATGTGGCGGTCGTGGGCGGCGGTAATACCGCCTTGGGCGACGCTTTGTATCTTGCCAACATCTGTAAGTCCGTTACACTGATCCACCGCCGGGATGCGTTCCGCGCCGATCGCATCCTGGTAGATCGTCTGGCCGGGGTATCCAATGTGCAGACGGTCATGAACGCCCGGGTGAAATCCATCGAGGGTGATGCGAAAGTCCAGTCTCTGGAGATCGTCAGCACGGCCCAGGGCGGCGTTTCCTCCCCCATGATTCTCCACACCGATGCGGTCTTTGTGGCGGTGGGAAGTATCCCGAAACTGGATTTCCTGTCGGAGATGGACGGAATTGCTTGCGATGATGGCGGATACATCACCACCGATGATCGCTGCCGCACCGATGTGCCCGGCCTGTTTGCCGCAGGCGACGTGCGGAGCAAAATGCTGCGTCAGATCGCCACGGCGGTATCCGACGGTGCCATTGCCGGCACGGAAGCCGTGGAATATCTGGACGGCCTGGCTGAATAGAATGAAAGTATAATTGCGAATAGATTGATGAACAAAAAGAGTAAAATTATTGTATCGTTTTTGTCGATTTTTCTTGTCTTTTTGATTGTATTGTCCTGTTGGCTCTATTTTTGCTATGAAAGCCCGGAGGAATTAGCCACCAGGGCACAAGCGGCGGATCTCAGTGATCGGCTGGCGACAGCGGAAGGTACCATCACTGAGTACACCGCGCTGATTGCTGCTTTGCGGGAGCAGCTTGAGACGGCAAAGGCGGATTTGAGCCAAAAGCAGGAGCAGATCGGTGTGTTGGAAAATAAGGTTTCCATCCTGTTGGATGAGGGTACCGCATCCGACGCCTATCAGCAACTGCTGCTTGACGAAATTGCTGTCATGAAAGCCGAAGCGGAAAAGACCGGTGAGAAGATCGCGGAGCTTACGGAACTGATTTACAATTACGAAAATATCACTACGCTGAATTTCGGATATCAGGCCAAAAAGGTCAGCGACTTGCTGCTGAAGGTGGCGGATACCAACCGTCCTATGCGCATCCGCACCACGGAGGAAGAAGATCCGGAAACCGGTGAGATCACCGTTCATGAGGAAACCCTTCTGTCTCAGGTGTCCTTCTACTATCGGGATCTGGGTACGGGATATACGCTTTCCTATGAGGCGGATCATATCATGTATGCGGCCAGCCTGGTCAAAGCTCCCTACATATATACTATGCTGCAGACCATTGCCGATTTTGAGTACAACAAACGGCATTTTGATGCGGAGGGCAATCCGCTGTACGACGCGGAAGGCAATCCTCTGTTTGAAGGTCCCCATCCCAATCTGGATGAAGAAGGAAACATTCTGTATCTGGAGGGGGAAGAGAAGTATGATCTGAGCCGCATCTGGACATTCGATAAGGAAAAGATGACGGTGGATGGCTCCGGCGTTATCAAAAAAATGGATGACGGCATACAGATGACGTATCTGGAGTTGGTGCGTCATGCCTTGCAGTACAGCGACAATGTGGCGTTTGCGGAAATCCGTAAGGTGTTCGGCTATACCGAATTCTATGCGATGGCCCGTACGCTGGGCGTGCGCGGCACTGCCAAAGGATATATGCAGCTGTCGGCGGAGGATTGCGGCAAGTTCATGGAGGCAATCTATACCTTTACGGAAGAAAACGAAACCTATGGTCCGTTTATGAAACAGGCGCTGCTGGATTCGAGCCATACCGTGATGATTCCCTATGCGCTGTCTCCCATTCCGTGTGCTCATAAGTATGGATGGGATGAAGATTCCTATCATGACATGGCCATCGTGTACGATGAGCATCCGTATATCCTTGTTATTATGTCGGATCTGGACGCAGGCGGAACGGAGGAAAACAAGTACATCCGCGATATCGCCCGTTCGATTCATTCCATCCACAAGAATTTCTATTCCACCAAATAACATCCTGCCCGTGAAATGCTAAATTTCACGGGCATATTTTTCCTCTCATGGCAAAATTGTTCAATTTGATGAATCGCATATGAAATCAGATTGCAGAATTGTTGCATTTGCACAAAAACTATTGCGCCAATCTGTGCAGTTGTGCTATCATATCGATGCGAGAGACGAGATGGTTTCTCGAAGCAAATCTTAGGAGGAAAAAGAAAGATGAAAAACGGAAGTTTCAAAAGACTTCTTTCCGGAGTGCTTACATCCGCATTGATCTTCTCCTGTGTTCCCGCAGTGTTCGCAAGAGAGTATCAGGATGTTGAGGCGTCCAATCCTGCAAAGGATGAAATCGATATCTTGTCCGACATTGGCGTCATCGTCGGTACGTCGGAGAACGAATTCTCGCCTGACGAGAATGTTACCCGCGAGCAGATGGCACTGCTTTTGTTCCGTCTGATGCTGAATAAGGCAGACGGCGGCCGCGTAAACACATCTCCCTTTACGGATTTGTACGATGACACGTACAGCGGAGCCATCTCCTGGGCCAATGCATCCGGCTACATACTGGGTACATCCAATACCACATTTGAGCCGATGGAGGGAATCACTCTGCAGGATGCTATGACCATGCTGGTCCGTGCCCTTGGCCAGTCCAGCGAGTCCATGAACAAGGGATATCCCTGGACCTACATTGATGCAGCCATCAAACTGGGGCTGGATCGGGGCCTGGAGAATCTCTCCTACACCGAAACCCTGACCCGCGGCGAGACCGCGATCATCCTGTACAATGCGCTGACCGCTGAGTACCTGATCCCCAAGTCTCTGTCCAACGGTATGACGGTGTTTGAATCCACCACCATCATTGAAGCCGTGTTCGGGTATGAGATGGATGAGGCAACCCTGATTGCCACCAACGATTACTCCCTGAACGGCGTGACCGTTATCAAGAACGATTATGTAACTCTGTCCTATAAGGACGACAACGGTACCACCAAGGCCATGACCGTGAAGTTCAGCGAGCTGGATCTGCCCGGCCGCCCCAACGATTACATCGGTAAGACCTTCAAGGTGATGTATTCCGTGAACAATTCCACCAAGCTCATCAACGTGCTGAGCGCAGTGGAAGTCAGCGAGATTGAGTCCTACACCTCTGCTACCGTAAATACCACCACCGGTATTGTTACCATCGGCGGCACCAATTATAAAGTGGTAGAGCAGTACTCCGATTCTCTCGCTACCAACAGCAACGAGCTGATGGTGTTCGCATACGAGAACGACAAGACCCTCACCCAGCTGACTACCCTGGACGCACTGAATAACCGTTTGGGCCTGTACCAGATCGATCTGGTGTTCTACGGCGATTCCGATACCGCCCGTGTGGCAATCCTGCGCAACTTCCAGGTAGGCCAGTTCCTCGTAGCCGATGACGGCAAAATCAACCTGGCAGGCAATCTGAAGGCAGATGCCCTGACCGGCGGCTACACCAACAAGGCAGACGCCGAGAATGGCGAGTTCGTTCTGTACTACTTCAATTCCCAGACCAAAGAACTGATTATCCACGATGTTCTGGATATCGTGTCCGGCTTCGTAACCCGCATCACGGCCACCAGTGCCAAGATCGGCGGCGAAAGCTACACTCTGGGTAACGAAAAAGCAGGCATCACCGCATCCTCTATCGGAGCTCTTCTGACCATTGGCGCAAGAGCGCAGGTTGCCGTGTACAACGGTGCCATCCTCAGCGTCATCAGCGAGAGAGTCATCAACGTAGAGTCCACCTACCTGGTAGCCATGAGCAATGCGCTTCCCGTGTTCACCGACGGTCAGTTCCGCTATGTGGTGACCGCCAACGTGGATGGTATAAATAAGAACATCTACGTAAACACCTCCGATGTGCAGGCAGGCAAGGTGTACCGCTACACCGTAATGAATGATATCTATACCCTGATCGCTCCCGAGATGTCCGAGGGCGTGATCGTAAGCGGCCCCGGTAAGTTCGTACAGAACGGTCTGGGCCTGCATGAGATGGCAGTCATCATTGACTCTGCCAACGGCACTACCATCGCCAAGGATGGCCACACCTTCTTCACTCTGTCCGCCGGTTCCGCATCCATTGCGGCTACCGCAGATGCCGCTGACAACATGAAGTTTGTCACCGACAGCAACACCACCATCGTGGTCATGAAGAACGGCGAGGCAATCGTGAAGCGCGGCGTGTACAACTCCGCTCTGACCGTGAACGACGGTGCCCATGTGGTGGCCGTGTTCGATAACGAGGTTGGTTCTGTAGAAACCCTCCGCTACCTGTTTATCAGCGACGGCAGCCTGGGCAGCTACGATTCCACCGCACAGACCGTGCGCCTGCTGGCGGTAAGCGGTATTGTGTACGAGGATAACGCTACCTTCGTTGAGTATCTGGTGTTCAACTACACCACCGGCACGGTAGAGACCAGACTGACCTCCGTGGTTGGCCTGACCGTTGGCGAGACCTACATGATCGGCTCCGACGGCAAGATCGTGGATGCAGCCGCCAGTGTGAACAGCGGCGTGGTCAATGGCTACACGGCATCCACCGTGACCATCGGTGAGGAGACATTCACCATCGCACCCAATGCGAAGATTGTGACCATCGATGCCAACCTGACCGCGAAGGATCAGCCCATCGAGGCAGCCTTCGAGAAGACCGTTGACTACGTAGTGGACGGCAGCAGCGTAACCCTGATTCTGATTAAGTAATTGACTAACAAAAAACCTCCCGTAAGGGAGCTTTTTTCTATAATGAAGACAGTATTCATAGACCGATTCAATAAATTGTGCTATAATAAAAAATACTACCAACCTTTTTATAATTCTGTGTCTATATGGGTGAAAGCTTTCAGTGAGGTACAAACAAGTGAACAGACAGGATGCTGAAAAAATCATAACGGAATATCTGAAGCCCATATTCGGCTTTGCACTAAAACGGTGCAAAAACGCGCAGGATGCGCAGGATCTTTCACAGGATATCGTTTTGAAGGCGTTCCGAGCACTTCTTATCAAGGACGATATCGGGGATACCGGAAAATTTATCTGGACGATTGCTCACAATGCCCTCAGCAATTACTACCGGGACACGGCAAAAAGCATCATTGGTATACCGATAGACGAAATGGCAGAAATGATTGCCGATCCGGATTCGTTGATGGACGACGAGGATAAAACCGACTCCATCCGTCGATTGCAAAACGAGATCGCCTATCTTTCCAAACTCCAGAGAAAGATCGTGATTGCATATTATTTTGAAAACCGCAAGCAGTCCGATATAGCAAAGGATTTGAATATTCCTCTCGGCACGGTCAAGTGGCACTTGTTTGAAGCAAAAAAAGAATTGAAGAGAGGTATGGATACCATGAGAGAAACCAGTGAACTGAAATTCAATCCGATAAAATTTGATTTGTGCGGATTCAGTGGATCTGCCGGAGAGAAGGGATCTCCCGCCAATTTCTTTCGCTCACTTATCGCGCAGAATATTGAATATTCGGTCTTAAAAGAAGCAAAAACAGTAAACACGATCGCAGACGAGCTGGGGGTATCTCCCGTATATGTGGAAAGTGAAGCAGAACGCCTCGAAGAATATGGGCTATTGACAAAAATCGGTGATAAATATCTTTGCAACATACTGCTGGAGGAAAGCACAACCGAACTCAACCGTTTACACGATCAAATGTATTTGAAGGCAGCAGATATATTTGCCAATGAATTGTTTGATGAACTGATGAATTCGGGGATTTTGGATGATAAAAGAATATGGGGCGGCTCGACAGAACCGTTTACCTTTACGTATGATCCGCCTAAAGACAAGAATTTTATGTTATGGGCACTCATTCCATACATTGCGGCAATGAGCGGAAGTCGTATGATGGAGGACCGCATATCATTCGATGCAGCAGCCACTGTGCGCCCGGATGGCGGAAATAACATTTGCTATGCTTCCATTATTCCGCACGATGCTGTACCTCCATTGTACTTTGATAGTATGAGACGTTTTTGCGGGCCGTGTTGGAACGGGATCGGTGACAAATTCAAGGTGTGGACAATGGATTCCGAATGGTCGAAGAAGCGTGTGGATGAGAATTATCAAAAAACCATTCACCATGATTTGTCGTTGTTGGATATATATTTGAACGATGATGAATTGTCTGCAGAAGGGTATGCTTATCTTGTTGAACGCGGATATATTTCTGTGCTTACACGGGAACGAGGGTCACTGAGTGACGTTATCGCGGGATTTGGCGATAGGTTTATTTCCACTATTTCCAATGAAGATTTTTGTGACTATAAAATAAAATTCAGCTGTCTCTGTCTTTCTGACGCGGAAATAAACAGACAGCTTATAGAGATCGGTGACCGTATAAAAGAAACGCATCGAGCAGAGTTTGAAAATCTGAAAAAAGAATATGCCGATGCAGTTCTGAAAGAAACCCCAAAGCAGCTGCAGACCATGAAAAAATACGGACTCCAATATATTTTTTATAGCGATGGGTGGTTTATTCTTCACTGTATCAAAGCGCTGCTTGCCAACGGCAAGCTGAAGCCGCCTGCTGAAGATCAAAGAAGATCGCTTACCACAATTATCATTCAAAACTAATCAAAACACCGCCGAGAGTAACCGTTTGGTCACTCTCGGCGGTGTTGTTATAGCGGATGTAATTTATTCTGCCTCTTCCGTATTCTTTGGGGACATTTTGGACATCTGCCGCTGGGCCATAACCAGACCGTAGTAGATGCCTTGCTTTTTCATCAGTTCCTCATGGGAGCCGATTTCCGCCACCTGTCCCTTGTCCAGCACCAGAATGCGGGTGGCATTCCGCAAGGTGGACAGACGGTGTGCGATGGCCAGCGTGGTGCGGTCCGCAATCAGCTTCTGCAGAGCATCCTGGATCTGTTTCTCCGTTTCCGTATCCAGCGAGGCGGTGGCCTCATCCAGAATCAGAATCCGGGGATTGTGCAGCAGTGCCCGGGCAATGGCGATCCGCTGTCGCTCACCGCCGGAAAGGGTGTAGCCTTTCTCGCCCACCTTCGTGTTGTACGCATCCGGCATTTTCATGATGAACGGATGGGCTCCGGCAACCTTGGCCGCCATGATGACCTCCTCCCGCGTCGCGGAAGGCTTGGCATAGGCGATGTTGTCATATACCGTGCCGGCGAACAGAAACGTCTCCTGCAGTACCACACCGATCTGGGAGCGCAGGGAAGTCTGGGATATGTCCCGGATATCCACACCGTCGATGCGGATCGTACCTTCATCCACATCGTACAGCCGCATGACCAGATTGATCAGGGTGGATTTGCCCACGCCGGATTTGCCCACAATGCCAAGCATCTCGCCGGGGCGGACGGTCAGATCGATGTTTTTCAATACGTTGGTGGTGTTGTCGTAGCCGAAGGACACATTCTCAAAGGAGATGTGGCCGCGGATGTCCAGATCGGTGGCGTCCTTTTTGTCGGAAACGTCCTCTTCCTCGTCCACTACATCGTAGATTTTCACAATGGATGTCATGGTCCGGGCCAGCGTGCGGGGGATGTTGGCCATCCAGCGCAGCGGACCGTAAATGATGCTCACATAGGCGGAAAACTGGGACATTTCGCCCAGCGTCATGGTGCCGTCCAGGATCCGCTCGCCTACGTAGTACAACAGGAAAAACTCACCGATGCCCATAAGGAATCCCAGCCAGGGGAAGAGCATGGCCCAGAATTTCTCGTTGGAGATGGATGTGTCCCGCACTCTCGCTACCGCGTGATCAAAACGGGCTTCCTCCCGCTTTTCCGTACCAAAAGCCTTCACCACACGGATGCCGGAGAAAATGTCGTGCAGGATCGTGTTCGCTTTGGATTCCAGGGACCACTGCCGATGATAGCGGCGATGGGTGTTGCCCCAGAACAGCCGATGCATGTACATCACGATCGGCACAGGCAAGAGGATCAGGAGCGCCAGCTTCCAATCGTATACGAACAGAATGACGCCTACCGCCAGCAGTGTGACGATCTGCTCGATCATGTTGCCCAGATCGTGAGTCAGAAAATGCTGGACCGTGGATGTGTCGTTGGACACACGGTTCATCAGCTCTCCCGAGGTCCGCTTGGCAACCTTGGATACGGACAGCAGCTGGATCTTTTCAAAGACCAGCTCCCGCAGGCGGATGGCTATTCCGTTACCCGCGTCGATCAGCGTGAAGGAGCGCAGCATAGACAGAAGCCGGGAAATCAGATTCACGCCAAACAGGCTGAGAATTACCAGTGTGAACTGCCACAGAATCGGCTTGTCGACCGCCTGGATGTAGTCATCCACCAGAATCCGGTTGATGACCGGTGGGAGCAGATTGACACCCGCCAAAACGAAATACAGCAGTACCGATGCGTAGATGTGCTTATGATAGGGCTTTGCCAAGCGCCACAACCGCTTCAGATAATCCTTCTTGGCGGCGCAGTGATCGCATATGGACGATCCCGGCCGGTAAGGCCGCCCGCATTTCGGACAAAAGCGATTCACATCCGCTTCGTATGCATAGCGGATGTCCTCTCCCGCCGCATAGCGGCTCATTTCCTTCAGCGCGGCGGCGTACAGGTCTTTATAATGCATATCGGCACGGCAAAGTAAGCGATGCTCCCCGTTTTTCATCGTACATTCCGCGAAAACACAGCCGATTCCCTGACGGAACGCAAAGGATTCAATCTCCGCAAGGGGGATCGATTCCGTGCAAACTCCCGCTTTATAGATCACAAACCGATCTTTCAGCAGAGCGGCAATGCCGTCCACCGTGGGGGATTCTTCCGCTGTGATACTCTCGGACAGATGAAAGGGGATCGGAAGCAGCACGTCGGCTTCATTTATGGATTTATCCCACGAAGCCAGACGCGCAGTCAATGATTGTCTGCTTTCCATAAATCCGTCCTTAATTATAGATATAGTTCAATTCTGCGGAAACTCTTCCGATCCAGTTTCGTAATATCCGGAATATCGTAGCGGTTTCCGTCGATGTCGGTAATGATTACGCGCCGCTCATCCACCCGCGCCATGCTGCGGGACGCGTCCCGCAGGGTGATGTCCATCTCGCCGGAATCGGTGGCGACATGCAGATAGGCGTAGCCGTACCGATCCTTCACCGAGTGGATGGCGGTGATGACGGGAGAGTAGTATTTCCGATCCAGCTCCCCCCGCAGAAGGGAGGCGGTGCTGTCGGGGAACTGCCCGATCTCCGCGATCATGCCGATTTCGTTTTTGTCACCATCCTGTACCGAAATATAGGCTTCCGGATGGTCGTACGGGAAAGAGCGGTGCAGAAATACGCGGTCGTAGTTCGCCGTTTCGCTGGTACCGTCCTCTTTTGTGGTTGTCAATTGCAAGGTCAGAAAGTGATTCTTTTCCTCAAATACAGCGTTTTCCGGGGTTATGTATACAATGGAGATAACGCTGTCCAGAGAAGTTTTTGTATCGGACATAGTATCCTCCTGTGCTTATTCTTCAATGCCGATATTCTTCATGGCTTCCAGCTGGAGCTTGTACAGCTTGTGGTAAATGCCTTTCTTCTTCAAAAGCTCCAGATGGGTGCCGAACTCCGGCATTTTTCCGTTTTCAATAACGATCAGCTTGTCCGCATCCCGCAGGGTGGACAGACGATGGGCGATCATGATGGTGGTGCGTCCCACGATCAGTTTTTCCAGGGCACTTTGGATCTTTCGCTCGGTTTGCGTGTCCATGGCGGCCGTGGCCTCGTCCAGTATCAGGATTTTCGGATTGCGCAGAATGGCCCGGGCGATGGAGATCCGCTGCCGCTCACCGCCGGACAGATCCTTGTATCCCACACCGATCTGCGTGGCGTAGGCATCCGGCAGCTTGATGATGAAATCATGGGCCCCCGCCGCCTTGGACGCGCGCAGGACTTCTTCCTCCGTGGCGTCCGGATTGGCGTACTTGATGTTGTCCAGAATCGTTCCCATGAACAGATAGGTTTCCTGAGACACGATGGCAATGTTCTTGCGCAAATCCTCAAAGGCGATGTCCCGTACGTTGATTCCGTCGATATAAATCCCGCCGGCGGCGGTGTCATACAGACGGATCAGCAGATTGGCCAGAGTGGATTTCCCGGCACCCGTGTGGCCCACAATGCCGATCACCCGTCCCGGCTCGATCTCAAAGGATACGCCGTCGATGATCTTGCGATTCTTTTCGTAGGAAAATTCCACATCCCGGAATTCCACCCGTCCCTCGGGATGGGGCAAGCGGATGGCATCCGGCCGCTCTTCCACATCCGCCTTCGCATCCATGATTTCGATCAGGCGGTTCATGGCATTCATGCTGTCCGCCGCCATGTAGGTCATATCCGCGAAGAAGAACATGGGACTGTACACCATATTCATGTAAGCGATAAAGGTCATCAGCGTGCCGTAGGACAGTTTTCCGTCGATCACCATCCATCCGCCCACACCCAGGATCACGATGTTGCTGACGTACAGAAGCAGATTCAATCCGGGGAAGGCAACGGTGGAGAACCGGGAGGATTTTCGCTCTGCATCGGCCACAGCCACGCTGGAGCGGTTAAAGCGGGATACCTCCTCCTTCTCCTTGGCGAAAGCCTTGACTACGCGGATGCCGCTGAGGGCGTCGTTGAGAATGGCATTCATGCGGCGGGATCGGTTGTAGCGGCGGGAGTGGAGCGCGTCCATGTGGCTGAACAGTTTCTTGATCAGAACGAACACCAGCGGAACGGTCACCAGCGACAGCAGGGTCAGCAGAGGATTCATGATCAGCATGATCACCACAATAATGAGGATCTGCACGATGTTGATCAGAAAATAGGGAAGACCGTCGCAGAAGAACCAGTAGATGGTGGATGCGTCCCGGTTTACCTGCGTCATCAATCCGCCGGTCTGCTTGTTGGTGAAGAAACTGAGGGACAGCCGCTCAATGGAGTTGAAGATCACGGTTTTCAGATCGTATACCAGTTTGGCCGCCACCGTGCTGCTCACGATGGAGTTGATCATGCCAACGACCAGATTGAGGAGTTTGGTGCCGATCACAATGCCCAATACCAGCAGGAGTTGGCCATAGAAGGCGCCGCTTTCGTTCAGTACCTCGTCGTAGTAGAAGCCGGAGGATACATAGGGCGCGATGATGCCCAATGCACTGCTGAGGATCAGCGTAGCGGCCACGGCGGCAATGGACAACTTGTACTTGCCGAGAAAGACACCGATGCGGGAGAGAATCTTGCCCCGATCCAGACATTTGGGACAGATCTTCCGCTCCGCGTCCACATAGCGGTTGCCGCATTTCGGACAAAACTGATCCGCGCGCCGCTTGGTTTTGGATTCCTCGGCGGGGGTGATCTTTTTCTCTTTTTTCAGTTGATTCAGAAATTTAACCGCCTGATAGGCATCGTCCTTGTATGTGTTGGACAGATTGGCCACCAATTCGTAGACTCCGGATTCCATCTTGGCCGTGATTCTGCCGGAGGAAAGCTGTTCTTCCATTTTGCACTCGACGATGTCCTGCAGGGGAAGCACATCCCAACTCAGTTCCTGAAATTGGGTGCGGGCACGGCGCCCGGGGAGAAGATGCCGTCCGGCATTCTCCACGGCGGAACTGCTTCCGCTGAGGAGGATGATTTCCTCATCCGTTGCCAGAATGTAATTATCACAGCGCACCAGATCCCGATTGATATCCGTTTTGCAAACCAGACGGATGTCATCGCACAAAATGCCTTTCTTATCTAATATATCATGCAGGATGGCAGGAACGGTGTCCGGCTTGGCCGGATCAAAATACCAATTTTCGTGTAACATACGTTCTCCTTTCCTGAAAAATCGGATGGTTATCCTATATTTTACCCAATTCTGCGCACAATGTCAATCAACTCCTCGGTGAACTTTAATTCTAACCAAAGATTCGCATCAAAAATCCGTGACGCAATGCATCGACAATCCCTTGACAAGTAAAAGAAAAATCGGTATAATACTTTTGTGGTGAATCATTACCAAATTTGAAATTACGAGGTGAATTGATATGAATAACGTTATGGTTCGTCTTTCCTCCATTCAGGATGTTCGTTCTTTTGTGGATATCGTTACCAAGTACAATATGGATATCGATCTGTCCAGCGGCCGTTATGTTGTGGATGCCAAGTCGATCATGGGTATCTTCAGTCTGGATCTTCTGAATCCGATCAAGCTGTCTGCTCAGTCCGATAAGGAAGAGGACGTCAAGGCACTGATGGAAGACCTGAAGGCCTATATTGTAAACGAGTAATCGCGAAGCAAAGCAATAAAACAGGAGACAGTACCGATTTCGCCTGTCTCCTGTTTTTTGCATATAATGCGTTATAGATTGTTACGGTGCGCCAATGCGGTCGCTGAGTATGTATTCCAGTGTGCATGGCGTAACGGTACCGTCGGATAGGGCACGGAAGAGCGTTTCCGCTTCCGCCCTGTCGCGGCACACGTCGCTGATCATGCGGAATTCGGCGATCCCGTCCCCGTCCAGGGAATGAATACCAATGGAGTAGAAACTGTGATCTGTATAGATAACCTGTATCAGTACCGTGGTGAGATGCAGTTCATGGTTGATCAATCGAGAGTCAATTCGTATGGTTTTTGTTTCCAGCAGTGTCTGCGTTTCGAGATTAGGGAAATTCATAATAAGCCTTTCTTTGGTGATAATGAAATTTTGCCGAACTGAAACTCACATATCTATACCGAGTGACAGCTTATCGAGTAATGAATTTGCTGAATCTATTATACCACATCGCAGCATACCGGAAGATTAAGACAAATTCAGATGAATATGCAGTGTATATATAGAAAAATCTCCATCGTTTTGTTAAATTCGTGTGCCGCACGCAGGTGAATCCGGTTGAGAAACGGTACGTTTGGGCGATATCGTATCATTTTCTTCGAAAAATGTAGAAATACCAATCAAAAATATTCATATAATATATGCAAACATGGATAAAGACATCCTGTTTCATGGAATTTGTCCATAAATATACAGTGATCGCGGATGCTCTGTGCATATTCAGACAAAATATGCATAGTATCCACACAAGGAAGAGAGAACTATGATGGAACACAGTGTTTTCTGCTCCACCGGCACAACGGTCGGTCGGGCAAACGGGTATAATATACATTTGGTGACGGAATCATTTCCCGAACTCATGGAACGCGGACTCATCTCCGGGGCGGAATTGATGATGCTGCCTGTCTACTACGATCGCATGAAAGAAGTGGCGGAGGAATGGCTTCGCGCCGGCCTTCGGTTTCCCGTCATCCACTGTGAGAAGGAAATCGGCACCAAATTGTCCGATGCGGGCAAGGCATTTGCCGCCGGAGATGAAGACAGCGGCCGGTCGCTGTACCGATACGCCATAGACGATTTCCGTCGGAACTGCGAAATGGCCGCCATGGCCGGCTGTGAGCGAATGGTGTTTCATTTGTGGGGCGGGCTGACGTCAGACAGTTATGCTTCGTACAATATTTCCATTTTGCCGGAACTGTTGGATATCCTCCGGCCATACCGTGTCCGATTGCTCATCGAAAACGTCCCCTGCACAACAAAGGATCCCTTGTCCCAGTGGAAAGCCCTCGCCGGTCACCTGGGATCCTGCGGCTTGATTTTCGACACCCGCTTCGGATTCTTCCACCGGCAGACCCGGGATATCTGGAACGACGAAGCCATCGTCCCCCATATCGAGCATATACATATCAGTGATATCCGTGGGGAGGCGCGGGACTTTTCCGCTCTGCGCCCCATTTATCATCCGGGGGAGGGTATGGTGGATTTCCGGGGTGTTGCCGATTGTCTGAAAATGGCGGGCTATCGCGGCACGTTTACCCTGGAATCCCCGGTCATCCGCCCCGAGGGGGCGGACATCCCCCAATTGGTCCAAAGTCTGCAATTTTTGCACGGAATGATCCGCGGAATTCGTCGGGACGCTTGACAAGGGCGGCGCATCCTTTTATAATGAAAACAGATATTTTCTGGAGGATAACGATATGAAACCCTTTCTTGATTCGGATTTTCTGCTCCGCACGGAAATGGCGCAGGAGTTGTTTCACAACTACGCGGAAAAATTACCCATTATCGATTACCATTGCCACGTCAGCCCCAAGGATATCGCCGAGGATAAGCAGTATTCCAACATTACGGAATTGTGGCTCAGCGGCGACCACTATAAGTGGCGTGCCATCCGTTCCGCCGGTGTGCCGGAGAAATACATCACCGGAGACGCATCGGATTACGAGAAGTTCAAGGCGTACGCATCCGTGATGCCGTCTCTCATCGGAAATCCGTTGTATCATTGGACGCACCTGGAGCTGCAGCGGTACTTCGACTGCGATCTCATCCTGAGCGAGAAGACCGCAGACGAGATCTGGAAACTCACCTCCGAGAAACTGTCCCAGCCCGATATGAGCGTGCGGAATCTGATTCGCCGCTCCCGGGTGGATCTGCTCTGTACCACGGATGATCCCGCCGATTCCCTGGAGTATCACACCGCCCTGGCCGCGGATTCGTCCTTTGCAACCAAAGTGCTGCCCGCGTTCCGCCCCGATAAGGCTTTCAACATCAACAAGGGCGGCCTGAAGGAGTACTACGCCAAACTGGGTGAAGCCGCCGGCGTGGAGATTACCGATGTCCGCTCCTTGAAGGAGGCATTGTCCCGCCGCATCGATTTCTTCGATTCCATGGGATGCCGCACGGCGGATCACGGTTTGGACGAGTTCCCCATGTATGTGAAGCCCAACGAATACGCCGCCAACCAGGCCATGCAGACCGCGCTGGCTTCGGATGGTGCCGATGTAACTCCCGAGCAGTTGTCCGTTTTGAAATGCGAGATGCTCCTCTATCTGGCCGGGGAATACAAAAAGCACGGCTGGGTGATGCAGATCCATTGCGGTGTGTGGCGCAATACCAATGCATCCATGTTTGCAAAACTGGGCGCCGATACGGGATTTGATACCATCGGCGGCAACAATATTACGGATTTCGCCAAACTCTTTGATGCTATGGATCAGCGGGACGCTCTCCCGCGGACCGTTATCTATTCCATCGATCCCTCGGACAATGCGGCTATCGGGGCACTGATCGGCTGCTTCCAGACCGCGGGTGACGGCATGCCACGCATGATGCAGGGAAGTGCTTGGTGGTTCAACGATACCTACGACGGTATGCGGTCTCAGATGCAGCAGCTGGCCAATCTGTCCGTGTTCGGTAAGTTCCTTGGCATGCTGACCGACTCCCGCAGCTTCACCTCCTATCCCCGCCATGAGTATTTCCGCCGCATCTTGTGCGATCTCATTGGCCAGTGGGTGGAAGAGGGGATGTATCCCGCCGATATGGAATCGCTGGCACAGCTTGTGTGCGATATCTGCTACAACAACACCAAAAACTATTTCGGATTTAAAACGGTATAAAGAAAACAGGGCACCTTCCACGAAGGTGCCCTGTTTGTGTATTACATCAAAAGCGACTGCCGCATATCTGCGGACATCACCAGCGGGAATCCGCTGACGGATTGCTTGACGGCGATGTCCAGAATCGGTATGCAATCGAATTTATGGACGATCAGATGCTCCAAAAGAGTGATATTCTGCTCTCGCAGGGCGGCATACAACTGCTGTGTGAGATACAAATCCTCGTCGGACGGCTTTAGGATCCCGCTCTCGTGATTGTGCATCAGCACCACACGGCGTAAGGAGAATTTTTCCGTCAGATCTATAACCGCCTTCACATAGGATGCGGCGCGGATGGTGTGGCTGGCGGATAACGTGCCTGTATGCACGATCCGGTTGGCTTCATCCAGCAGAAGAATCGCCACCACGCCTGCCGGCTTTCCGCCAAACCACTCCGCGGCGTACATGGCCAGCCGGGGATAACTGTCTATGGGCGTCGCCGCCAATTTCCGCAGATTCGCCTCCCGGGCTGTATCAAATACGGTGCGGATCAGCGAAGCACTGGCCGGCCCCACGCCTTTGACTTTCAGCAGTTCATCGTACGGTGCGCACAGCACTTCGTACAGGGAACCGAAGGTGTTGATCAGTTCATGGGCCAGACCGTTGGTGTCGGCGCGGGGAATGGAGTGAAAGAGCAGCAGTTCCAGAATATTGTGCTCCTCAAAGGATTCCAGACCGTACTTCTCATACCGCTCCCGCAGGCGTTTGCGGTGATTTTGGTGAATGTTTGTGTTCTTTTCAGCCATATCAGGTGTTGTCACTTTCCAGATTGATCTGACTTGTGTCCGTGTGCTTGGGGGTGTAGGGAATACCCAAATGATCGTATCCCAAGCGGGTGACGCACCGGCCTCGCGGCGTGCGGGACAGGAACCCGATCTGCATCAGATAGGGCTCGTACACATCCTCCAGCGTGATGGCTTCTTCGCCCACCGTGGCCGCCAACGTTTCCAGTCCCACCGGGCCGCCATCGTAGAAATCAATGATGGTCTGCAGCATGCGGCGGTCCACGTTATCCAGGCCCAACTCATCGATTTCCAGCATATTCAAAGCATACCGGGCGGATTCCAGAGTGATCGTACCATCGCCCCGCACCTGTGCAAAATCGCGCACCCGCTTGAGCAGGCGATTGGCGATACGCGGCGTGCCGCGGGAACGGGAAGCAATCTCCATGGCACCGTCCTCTGTGATGGGCAGATTGAGGATCCCTGCACTGCGGTGAACGATCTGCGCCAACTCCTCACAGGAGTACAGATCCAGCTTCAGAAGCACGCCGAATCGGTCGCGAAGCGGCGTGGTCAGCTGTCCGGCACGGGTAGTGGCACCGATCAGCGTAAAGTGGGGCAGGGGCAGACGGATACTGCGGGCGGAGGGACCCTTGCCGATGATGATGTCCAGCGCAAAATCCTCCATAGCGGGATACAGAATCTCCTCCACAGAGCGGGACAGACGGTGAATCTCATCGATAAACAGCACGTCCCCCTCTCCCAGATTGGTGAGAAGCGCCGCCAGATCGCCCTGCTTTTCGATGGCAGGGCCGGATGTGATTCGCAGATTTACACCCAATTCCGAGGCAATGATGGTGGAAAGGGTGGTCTTACCCAGACCGGGCGGGCCGTACAGCAGAACATGATCCAGACATTCGCTGCGCATCTTGGCCGCATCTATGTAGATTTTCAGTACCTCTTTGGATTTGCTCTGGCCGATGTATTCCTCCAGCGTATGCGGGCGCAGGCTGTTTTCGTTATCGCCGTCCTCCGGAGTGTAATCGGATGTCACGATACGATTTTCAAAATCAAATTCCATGTCTTCCATACATACCTCCGATGGTTACTGCCGCAGCAGAACATTCAATGCCAAGCGGATGATGTCCTCCAGAGAAGCGGAGGTGTCCACCTTGGCCAAAGCGGATGTGATCTCCTGACGGGAGTACCCCAGGGAGAGAAGGGCGGCCTGTGCATCGGACATTTTCCCGCTGTTGCTTTGTACAGATGCGGCGGGCATATCGCCGGCTGTATCCGCGCTGAGCGCAGGGAATGCCTTCGCCACCTTGTCCTTCAGATCCAGAATGATGCGTCCCGCCGTCTTGGCACCCACACCGGGTGCCTTGGAGATGGCTTTCACATCCTCCCCCGCGATGGCGAGGGACAATTTTTCCGGCGTCATCAGCGACAGAATGGATACAGCCGCCTTGGGCCCCACGCCCGACACGGAAATCAGCATCTTGAACATGTCGAGTTCTTCCGCCGTATAGAAGCCGAACAGATCCACGCCGTCCTCTCGCACCTGCATATAGGTCAGCAGGCGGATGCGGGGGGGCTTTTCCGGATTCATGGGCAGTTTTCGCAAGGTGTTGGAGGTCACTGTGACCTTGTATCCCACGCCGCAGCAATCAATCACTGCCGTGGATGCTACCGCATCGGTGAATAGAAGCTCACCGCTCAAACAGTAAATCATATCTCAGACCTCACATCGATGGATTTTTGTTTCTTTTTTCGCTTAAGCCATTCACCAAGGCAAATCAGTATAAAGACGGACAATCCTCCCGCGCTGATCCATGTGCCGTACGTCACACAGGCGGGACGGTATTCCATTTCCAGCGTGTGCTCACCGGGGGTGGTGCGGAATCCCATCAGCGCACCGACGATTTCTTCCGTTTCCACGATGGCACCGTCGATCTTGACCACCCAGCCCGCATCGTAGGGGATGGAGGTGTAGATCATCTCCTGGCCTGCCGCCACGTGGATTGTTCCGGTGAAGGAATCCTCGGTGTACTCCTTAATCACGTACTGGGATGTGCTCAGACGTGCCATGGCGTCTTTATACGCCGCCTCATCGAAGTAGTAGAAATAGGAGGCGCCGGTGGTAATATACAAATCTTTATCCTGCAGGGTGGCCGATATGGTGATTTCCTCACCCACCTCAAAGTGCCCGAGGGACTTGATGGCGTGGGTTTCGTTGCCCATGTGCTTGCCCACGCTCTTGTTGTTCAGCTTGAGTTCCACCTCCCGGGGATATTCCGAGGGGATGTAGCAGTACAGCAGATCGCCGCTGTCTACCCGCACCGTATAGCGGAGCGTGGCGGAGGTGGAGGAATCCTTGGGAGTGTATTTGCGGTGTCCCGCCACGGAGGAGGAGGAGCAGTTGATATATTCGGTGTTGATGACTTTGGCTTCATGGAAGATTTCCACGGTCTCATCCTCGCCCAGCAGGGCGGTGATCAGATGATTCATGCGAACAAAAGGAGAATCGAAGCGGGTGTCGTCGAACAGGAAGTTCGCCGTGTTCGGGGATACACCGAAGGCCAGGGAGAGAACATAGGGATTCTCATAGACGGACAGCGTGTTCTCCTCGTCCCGCAGGATCTCGTGGTAAAGCGGGGACACGGTGCCCGCGTCCTCGGCGATTACGTACTTCACGTTCATCAGGGAATCCAGTACCGGCGTGCTGCCCACATACTTGGACCAGTGGGATTTGGATGCCATACCCATTCCCTTGAGCAGCGCAACTACCTTGGCATTCAAGGTGGAGGTGGAATTGGACAGACCGCGCAGTCCCAGCGAAAGATTGTCGTTGGTCTTGCGGTGCACCGTCTTTTCCATGCGGTAGAAGGAATCGTCCATCTCCTTCACATCGTCCGCGATGGGCTGCACCCGATCGATAAAGGAACGGTAGGAGGTGCGGCTGGAGTAGATTACATCCTTATCCATGGCGGTGGTGTTGGCCAGTCCTGCGCAGAACATCTCCAGCGATACAAGGATAGCCATAACCAGCGCGGCGGTCTGCCGGGTGTTTTTGCTGTCCATGGTGCAGGCGCGCAGCAGGAACAGATAGAGAGCACAGAAGATCAGCGACGGCCACACGGCAGTAAAATCGGGCAGATTCTTGTATCCGATCTTCTGCATGATGATGAGAAGCCCTGCAATGACACCGGTGGAAGCAACAGCATAGCGGAATCCCATGGCCTTTAGTCCCTCAAAGGCCTTATACGCCATGATCAGGAAGATAAAGCACAGCATAAAGCTCTGCCGGTAGTTCAGCCAGTTGGGACGCTGGAAGCCGTGCCAGATCAGATCCAGTGTGCTGGCGTTGAAGCCGATCACAAAGAAGATCACCAGAAAACCGGTAGCAATTTTCTCGCGAAGGCGCACATGGGGCGCAAAGAAGTACAGCGGCACCAGAATGAACGTCAGCATACCGCAGTAGAGGAAGGGAAGGCCCTCCGGCCGTACCGTGTCGTAGGATCCGAAATACATCTTGGACAGCATGTCCAAAAAATCAAATTTCTGCGTCAGCGCAAAGGACGGATCGGAGAAGGTGGTCTTACCGAAGGTCAGCGAATAATAGGCAGGCAGAAGGATAGCGGAGCAGATGCAGATCACAAGCAGGGAAAAGATGGCAATCCGCCCAAAGGAACGAAGGAAATGGTGCTTAACACCGTGGGGATTTCTCTCCTCGGGTGTCCGGCTGAAATAGTAGTAGAAGAAATACACCGCCACAAAAATGCACATCATGTAGCCGATGTAGTAATTACTGAACAAGGCCAGGGACAGGCAAACTACAAACAACTTGTACTTGCCGAAGCGGATCATTTCCTCAATGCCCAAAAGAATCAGCGGCAGGAAGATCAGATTGTCGATCCACATGGTGTTGTGCTGCTGTACCACCGCATAAGCGCACAGCGCGTACATGGTGGAGAAGATCACCACGGCAACGGGATTCCGATCCCGGGTTTTATGGAGATAGATGCCGAAGTGCAAACCGCACAGACCGGTTTTCAAAAGGAACATGGTCAGCAGCGCTTCGGTGATCATTTCCTTGGGGAAAAGCCCTACGATGAACGAGAAGGGGCTGGCCAGATAATAGGCGAAGATGCCGAGGAACTCGCCGCCCAGCGCCCGGCCGAAGGAGTAGAGAAAACTGCCCTCCCCGTGGAGCAGCCGCCGCAGTGCCTCAAAATAGTACACATACTGTCCGTTCAGATCCAGTACCAGAACGGATTCCTCTCCGAACGGATACACATTCATGGCGATGTAGATCACCCACATCAGTACTGCCGGCAAAAAGAAGCACCACAGCAGGTATTTCACAGAGGAAAACTTCTCCCAAAAGGAGGCTTTTTTCTTTTCGGCAGGGATATCCTCATGCACCTGAGGGCAGGGATTGTCCGCAGGCAGGGACATGTTTTCTTCATTCTGCATGGCTTTCCTCCGAGGGGATGATTTTTTTGATGGATTTTTCCAGTTTCACACGCTCCAGCGTCAGATCGCGGCCGCATCCGGTGCATTGAATCCGCACATCCGTGCCGATGCGAAGCACCTGAAATGTCTTACTTCCGCAGGGGTGCGGCTTCTTCATCTCCAGCAAATCCCCCACAGCAATCTTCGGGATGGCAATCATACGGTGTGTATTTCCTCCGATCCGATTTGATCTGTAAAAATGAACATTCGTATACAAGATACATTATACCATATAATTATGGAAAAGTAAATGCTTCAAACAAGGTTTTAGGAAAGCAGATCGTATTTACAAAAGGGATGCGTTTTGTTATAATAGTAATGATTATGAGCGAAAAGGCACGCCCACAGCGGCGGGATGAGGAATCGATGAAAAAAGCAGTCGTTGGCATATTGGCCCATGTGGATGCGGGAAAAACCACATTGGCGGAATCCATATTGTATACCACGGGAAAGACGCGGAAGCTGGGACGGGTAGACCACCGGAATACCATGCTGGATACCCACGATCTGGAGCGGGAGCGGGGCATCACCATCTTCGCCAGCCAGGCCGTGTTCACCTATGGGGATTTGTCCGTTACCTTGCTGGATACCCCCGGCCATATTGATTTCTCCGCTGAGACGGAGCGGATTCTACAGGTGCTGGATTACGCCATACTGGTCATCAGCGGCATCGACGGCGTCCAGTCCCATACACGCACTCTGTGGCGCCTTTTGCGGCTGTATCACATCCCCGTGTTTCTTTTTGTCACCAAGATGGATTTTGCCCGCCGCACAAAAGACGAATTGATGGCGGAACTGCAGAAGGAACTGGACGACGGCTGTGTGGACTTTTCCCCCGGCGCCGATGAAAAGCGGAACGAGCGCATCGCCATGTGCCGCGAGGATATACTGGAGAACTATCTGCTCACCGGGCATGTGGACGATGCAGATATTCTGGATCTGATCTGCGAGCGGGAGATTTTTCCCTGTTATTTCGGATCGGGCTTGAAGCTGGAGGGCGTGGAGGAATTCCTCGCCGGTATGGAGCGGTATACCGCTTCAAAGAAATATGCGGATACTTTCGGCGCCAAGGTGTTCAAAATCACCTACGATGAATCGGGTACCCGCCTGACCCATCTGAAGGTGACCGGCGGCACTTTGCGGGTGCGGGACAGCCTGGCGGACGGCAAAGACGCCGCCAAGATTACCCAGATACGAATCTACTCCGGCGCAAAATATACCACCAGTGATGAGATCACAGCGGGGGATGTGTGCTGTGTGGCGGGGCTGGAATCCACCCGCAACGGGCAGGGAATCGGCACGGAGGCCGCATCCGCCTCGCCGGTGCTGGAGCCGATCATGAAATACCGCATTGTCCTGCCGGAGGAATGTGATCCCCAAACTATGCTCCCCAAACTGCGGCAGCTCGAGGAGGAGGATCCCCAGCTCCGCATCACGTGGAATACCTATCTCCAGCAGATCCATGTGGAACTGATGGGAGAAGTGCAAGCGGAAATTCTAAAAAGCCTCATCCTGGATCGCTTCGACGTTTCGGTGGAGATCGATTCGGGCGAGGTTCTGTATAAGGAAACCATCGAAGCCACTGTGGAGGGCGTGGGTCATTATGAGCCTCTGCGCCACTATGCGGAGGTCCATCTGGTAATGGAGCCGCTGCCCCGGGGAAGCGGATTGATATTCCGCTCTCTGTGCAGTGAGAACGCCCTGGAGCGCAATTGGCAGCGTCTGGTGCTGACGCACCTGGCGGAAAAACAGCACATCGGTACGCTTACCGGGTCCCCCGTGACGGATATGCGGATCACGCTGGCGGCGGGCCGTGCCCACATCAAGCACACGGAGGGCGGTGATTTCCGTCAAGCTACCTATCGGGCCGTACGCCACGGCCTTATGCAGGCGAAATCCGTACTGCTGGAGCCATACTACCGCTTCCGTCTGGAATTGCCCCGGGAGCAGATCGGTCATGCCATTCACGATATCCGAAGCCGGTTTGGTACTATCGAGCCCATGGAAGAAGCCGGCGATATGATCCTTTTGCGCGGACGGGCACCCGTTACCGCCATGAACGATTACGCCGCCGTCGTGGCATCCTATACCAAAGGACGGGGGCGATTGAGTTACGAAACGGACGGCTATGACATCTGCCATAACGCGGACGAAGTGATTGCCCGCTACGCCTATGATCCGCTGTGCGATGTGGAAAACACACCGGATTCCGTCTTCTGTGCCCATGGCGGCGGATTCACCGTCAAATGGGACCAGGTAACGGAATATATGCATCTGGAAAGTTGTCTGAAAACGGAAACTGTGGAGATTCCGCCTCGGCTCATCCATCGCAATCTGCACCTGGATGAGAAGGAGCTGGAAGCCATTATGATGCGGGAGTTCGGCCCCATCAAGCGGCCGTCCTACAAACCGCCCGTGATTTACGGAAACGATCGGGAACGGGCGGATGAAACAAAACCACCCAAAAAACAGTGGCTGATCGTGGACGGATATAATGTGATTTTCGCCTGGGAGGATCTGCATGCCATCGCCGAAACGGATCTGGAAAAGGCACGGGGGGAGTTGATGCGGATTCTGTCAAACTATTGCGCCTTCACCAAGTACAATGTAGTGCTGGTGTTCGACGCGTACAAGGTGGCCGGAAATCCCGGCAAGCGGTTCGATTATCAGAACATTCATGTGGTCTACACCAAGGAGCGGGAGTTGGGGGATGTGTATATCGAAAAACTCATCGCCCAGATCGGCAAAAACGAAAACGTCCGCGTGGTTACCTCTGACGGACTGATTCAGTTGTCCGCTGTCCGCTTCGGCGTGCTCCGTATGTCCGCCGCGGAATTCGCCCGGGAAGTAAACGATGTGAACGAGAAGATTACGGCCATCCTCAACGATCTGCAGGATCAGCCTTTCGGCACCATCGGTGACAGCCTGAAATAATAAAAAATCGTCTGATACAATCAGACGATTTTTTTCGGTTCATCATATAAAACAATTCCGCACTCGATACATGTCCTTACCAGATCACAGCGCGTTCCCGCGTTTTCCCCATCGTGCAGTGCGCGTCCGCGGCAGATTTCCTGTGCCCAGCAATGGCGGCACGCATCCGGGATTTTCGCGTGGTCGGCAGCCACCTCCAGGGCGGACACAAACGGGGCGAAGAAAATCGTCTTGCCATCGTCGCGCAGTTTTTCCAGATCTTTTGCCAGTCGGATCAGTTCCTTCGGGTTGGTGGCGGCGGGAATCTCCGCATGGATAAAGCGGACGCCGAGCTCCGCCAACTGCAGAACCGCCTCGCCAAGGGGGAGATCCGGTGACACCGGGACGTAACACGCCCCATCGGCGGCAGACGGATCCTCGTCAGCCGGAGCAGGCGCATCGCCCGCAGCAGTGTCAAATAACCCCCGATTTGCCAAGGCATATACCTCTTGGTAGGCCTCGCTCAGATCGTGGCTGTCGTATTTCGCAAATGCATAGCGGAGCGATGAGGGACATTCCTCGCTCAGAGGGGGATGGACCGCCTCCGCGATCTTCATCGCCAAAGCGGATAGGGTAAAACTCACCCGTCGGGTGCAGTCATAGGCAATTCTATGACCGTTCAATTTGAATATGTGTATCATAATTCCTGTTCCTGGTAGTTATCTGCGTCGTTTTTTACCTCGTCTCATGGCATGCTTTTTTGGCTTCTTCATGGCGATACATGCACCAAGTGCGGACGAGGCAATGACGCCGAGATGCATGAGAATGGTTGGAAATGGGGAAATTGCGGACGGGCCGGAGCCAAGGGGAATCAGTGACAGAAGAAAGAGGATGAGCACCATGCCAATGCCGCCAATTACACCGGACAGGAGCGGTTTTTCCGATTTCTTAGCAGAAATCATGCCGCACAAAAGTGCAGAGGCATACAGGGAAACCATGGACAGCGGCCGGGCCAGGGTGGCCGGATCCGGCTGTGCATAGGCGATGGCGGCCGATAGAATCAACAGAATCATGGCCGCCGCCAGCGAGATGGGCAAAGACAGGGTGCAGGCGCGCAAAACGCCGAGCGGTCCGCTTGGAATGTTCTTTTTTGCGGTATGTCTGGTCATACGAAATCCTCCGAACAGTTTGACACTCAATACGGTACAAACATATTCGAAGGATGGGGATGGTATGACAGATCAGGGCTTTTCGTTGGCGTGAACGTCTACGCTCTTGATGGCGGTCTTGCGGAAACGGATCTTCGTCTGATCCCGGCTGGTAGCCACAACAACGGTCTCACCGGTGATGGAAACGATCTCGCCGATCACGCCGCCGATGGTGGTAATCTCATCGCCGACAGCCAGATTGTCCAGCATGTTAGCGGTTTCTTTTTCCTGCTTTTTCTGCGGTCTGATCAAGAAGAAATACATGACAGCAAGCGTAATAACAACCATCAGAATGGTGGACAGACCCGCCATAGAACTGGGCGTGGTGGTCGCTTCAAGAAGAATGGAATGCATAGTATACCTCCAAAGATATTTTCTATATTATACCGAAACCAAAAACATTTTACAAGGCATTGGCGGAAAATATTTGTGAATTATCCGTAAAACGGCTTGACAGACTATCGGTATGGTGCTATAATCTAACCGTACTACTACAGATAATACAGTTGGGACGGTGAGAAAGTGGGGTTAATCACAATTGATTACCGCGATCGGAAACTGATTTATGAGCAGTTGATCGACAATGTGAAAATGTTGGTTCTGCGAGGGGATTTAAAGAAGAATGACTTCCTGCCCTCCGTGCGTACGTTGGCCAAAGAGTTGGGCATCAATCCCAATACCATTCAGAAAGCCTATGCAGAGTTGGAACGGCAGGGCATAATCGCCTCTCTTTCGGGGCGAGGCAGTGTGGTTATTCTTGACCGCGGTGAAATTGCTTCCGCGGGCAAAGAATCCCTGCGGGCGGAGATGACGATTCTGGCCTCCAAGGCGCGAACACTGCACATGACGCGGGAGGAATTTTTGGAGTGTGCCGCATCCATCTGGCAGGAGGCGGAATCGAACAGCGGAAAGGAGAGGGAGCAAAATGATTAAAATTGAATCGGCTACCAAATATTTTACGGATGTATGCAGTCTGGATGCGGTGACCATGCGCATCCCGGACGGATCGATTTTCGGCTTGATCGGATCCAACGGATCGGGCAAATCCACGCTGCTTCGGGCCATGAGCGGCATCTTTGCCTTGGATAAAGGATGCGTTCTGTACGATGGGTTCAATATCTGGGAGAACACGGAGCAGAAAGCCAAACTGGTGTATTTGTCGGATGAGCCCTTTTTTCTCCCCCATTCCTCCATCCGGGAGATGCGGGATCTGTACCGCAGTCTGTATCCCACCTTCAGCGATACGAAATTTGAGCAGCTTCTGAAGGTACTGGGCCTGCCGGAGCATCGGAAGATCAACACCTTTTCCAAAGGTATGCAGAAGCAGACTTCTGTGCTGCTCGGATTGTCGGTTTGTCCCAAGTATCTGTTCTGTGATGAAACATTTGACGGGTTGGATCCGGTTATGCGCCATCTGGTGAAGCGGATCCTCATGGATGACATCGCAGAGCGGGGAACCACGGTAGTGATCGCGTCTCACAACCTCAGGGAGTTGGAGGATGTGTGCGACCACATCGCCTTGCTTCATCGGGGAAAACTGCTGTTCCAGCGAGAGCTGGACGATATGAAACTGAATATCCAGAAGATTCAGGCGGTGTTCACCGACGAGGGCGCGGAGGAGAAATTGCGTACACTGCCGCTGCTCAATCTGGAACGGCGGGGCAGTATGTACACCATCGTTGCCCGCGGTACCCGCGACGAGCTGGAGACAGCCCTGCAGCAGATGCATCCGCAGTTCTGCGAGTGTATTCCTCTCACATTGGAGGAGATATTTATATCGGAAATGGAGGAGAATGGGTATGACTTCCACGACATCCTCGCCTAAGAGAAGAAATGCTTCGTCCCGCAGTTATTTTCGCTTTCTTTTGAAGCAGAATTGGCCCGTGCTGATTACCAATGCGGTGATATTGGTTCTTTTGAATGTCATTACATTGTACATGGATATCACCGAAACGGAAGCCATGTTTTCCACCCGCGAGAGCATGATCCGCTCCATGCAGGAGTTCGCCCGCGTCATGCGTGCCATCAACATTCTGGTGTCCTCCTGTCTGGCTGTGGTGTGGGGATGCGGCTGTATGAGTTATCTCAACTCCAAAACCAATATCCAGTTTTATCACAGTATCCCCAAAACCCGCATCTCTTTGTACATAAGCGAATCCCTGGCAAAATTCCTTTGCTATCTGATCCCCATGTGTTTGTCGGTGGGTCTGTCTGTGATCATCATGGGTATTCACCGGGAATGGAATCTGTCCGTGATTGGTATCCAACTGAGCGGACTGATCTGTTCCGTTATATATTTCCTTCTGTACTTCTGTATTATGGTGTTCGCCGCCTCCTTTACCGGCACCGCCTTCGCCCGCATCATGAACGCGGGATTGGTCGTCTTTCTTCCGTCGGCGATCGTATTGTGTCTGACGTATATCTGGAGCTACAATGCGGTGTATTCCGTTCATACATGGGCGACGGATTTGGCGCTGAAAATCTTTCTTCCTGCGCGTACGCTGATGGTGGCTGTGGAAGAAAGCCCAAATGTGCTTGGGGAATTGATCCTTGCGCTCGTTGTGGGATTGGCGTTCTGGGTGCTGGGTCTGCTGATCTACCGTTTCCGCAAGAGTGAATTGAGCGGTACTCCCGTGATTTCCAAAGTCGCTTCGGCGGTTATCAAGTATGCCTGCATGTTCTGCGGCGCGGTGGTCGGCGGCATCTTCTTTGAAGCCATCGCCGGCGGCGACGGCTGGTTTATCTGCGGCGCGCTGATCGGCGCCCTTCTGTGTATGATGCTCATCAACACCATCCTGACCAAATCGGCCAAGCAGATGTTTCGCGGCCTTCCCGGCTTTGGCGCATTCTGCGGAGTATTCCTGGCAGTATTCGTGCTGTTCGGTGTGGATATGGTGGGCATGGATGGGTACGTACCCCATGCAGCCGGTATCAAGTACATCACCGTAACGACCGGCGATACCACGTTCCGCATGGAAGACCGGGAAGATATCGAGAACCTGAGCGACGCGGTGCGGGAATACATCGATGCCAATCCTGAGCGGGAAAGATACCGCAGTGTCAGTGCCATCGAGATCATAGAAAATGAGCGCATCGAGTCTACAACGTATGAGGTTGACGAGATGGTTTATTCCTACAAGAGTGTCAGCAATTCATTCTGCTACATGAATATCCGGTTTGTCACACGGCTTGGCTTTATCTATGAAAAGTCCATAACCATCTATCCGGCGTATACAGGAGAGGAGGGCGCAAAACTGCTCACCGCTCTTGCGGATGCTGAAGAATTTGCGGATGCTTATTTCGACCTTGTGCCCTCGGATGTTAATGTGCGTATCACCAGCGTGAATCACATACGGAACGATCAAATGGATGTCTGGAACGAAAAGGGCTATCCGGAGCGGCTCCGCGCCATGCGGGCCGGATATAACGGAATGGATTACTTCCAGCGGGGGACGTTCTTGTCCCTGAGCTGCCGCGGCGCACAGGACGATCAGTGGTATCCCACCTATGTGTATCCCGTATACGATATCACGGACAATGAGTGGCGTGCTTTGGTCAACACCATTTCCTATATCTACGTGATGAATAACGAAACCGGCGAGATCACAAAATATGAGGATGCGGACAGCATCCGTGCGATTTGCGAGTCTACCTACTTTGCGCAGGGAAGCACCGTGTTTACCCTGTTGGATTCCTGCTACGGCGTGTATGTTTACTTTGTGGATGGCCAACCGGCTGCCTCCACCGGCGCATTTGTCCGTGGCCTGGTACCCGATTTTATTCCATAATAATCAAGGAGCCGATGTGTTATATCGCATCGGCCTCTTTGCTTTTCGGACATATTTCCGGGCTTGTTCGCATATGGTTATCGTACATCTCAAAGTGAACGGGAGTACGGTATGAAACGATGTATGCGACTATTGATCTGCGCCCTGGCGGTGCTTGTAGGCATGGGCGCAGTTCCGTGTTACGGAACGGATCCGGTGGAAAATATGCCTTTTGATGTGGACGCGCGCAGCGCGGTGCTGATGGATGCGGAAACAGGGGAGATCCTCTACGCCAAAAATCCCGATGAGGCACTGCCGCCCGCATCGGTCACCAAAATTATGACCCTTCTTCTGGTTATGGAAGCCATCGATTCCGGACGATTGTCGCTGACGGATAAGGTTACGGTCAGCGATTACGCCGCCTCTATGGGCGGATCCCAGGTTTATCTGGAGCCTGGGGAGCAGATGAGCGTGGAGGATCTGCTCAAGAGCACCGTGGTTTCCTCCGCCAATGATGCGGCTGTCGCTTTAGGCGAAACCATCGCGGGAAGCGAGGAAGCCTTTGTCCGGATGATGAACGAGCGGGCGGCGGAGTTGGGGATGGAGCACACGACATTCGAAAACGCCACCGGCCTGGATGACGATACGACTGCCCACTTGACCAGCGCGGAGGATATCGCCATCATGTCCCGGGCACTTTTATCACACGAAAAAATTCTTGATTATTCCACCATATGGATGGACACCATCCGCGACGGCGCGTTTGGGCTGTCCAATACCAATCGGCTGATCCGCTTTTACAACGGGGCTACAGGATTGAAAACCGGCTCCACCTCCAAAGCGAAATTCTGCATCAGTGCCACTGCCAAACGGGACGGACTGCACCTGATCGCCGTGATCATGGGATCCCCCACCCGGGATGTGCGGAATTCCATGGCCACGCGTCTGCTGGATTGGGGATTTGCCAACTTTGCCATGTACCGCAATGCCGGCGCAGACGCGGGAAGAATAAAAGTCCTCGGCGGCGTGGCCGAGGACTGCGGAATCGTATATGGGGACTTTTCCCACTTGATGAAAAAGGGAAGCGAGAAGTCGGTGACGTATACGTTGGAATTGCCGGAAACCGTCTCCGCCCCCGTGCAGGCGGGTGACACCGTCGGGAAAATCGTCTACCGGTGCGGAGATGAGATCATCGGTGAGGAGGATATCACCGCATCGGAAAGCGTGGATAAAATCAGCTTTTGGGGATTGTTTGCCCGGATGCTGCAGATGTTCTCTCTGGGGGCATGATTTCTCACAGCAGATCTGCCAGAGCGCGTACATCCTCTTCCGTCGTGGCCCAACTGGAAGCGAAGCGCACCACCGTGCGGCCATCGTTCAACCGCTCCCAGAAACTGAAGGATACCTGTTTCTCCAATGCGGCCAGTTTCTCTGCGTCCAGTACCACAAAAATCTGGTTCGTGACGGTGGGAATGTAGAACTGGTATCCCTTGGCGGCGAATGCCTCTCGCATCCGATCCGCCATTTGGATTGCGTGACGGCTGATGGTGAAATACAGATCATCCGTAAACAATGTGTCGAATTGAATCCCCAGCAGTCGTCCCTTGGCCAGCAAAGCACCGTGCTGTTTGGTCAGCGTGAAGAAATGCTTCGGTGCATTCCCGCGGGGGAACACCACCGCTTCACCGCACAAAGTTCCTACTTTGGTTCCGCCGATATAGAACACATCGCACAGATTGGCAATATCCTTCAGCGCCACATCCGTGCCGCCGCTCATGAGACCATATCCAAGGCGGGCACCATCCAGGAACAGAGGCAATTGATACCGACGGCATAGATTAGCGAGGGATTTCAGCTCAGCCAGCGTGTACAGCGTGCCGTACTCCGTCGGATGGGAAATGTACACCATGCCGGGAAAGATCATATGGGGATGGTTGGGATCGGCGAAGAACGCCTCCAGATAGCGCCGCAGAGCATCAGCCGATATTTTTCCCTGATCGTGGGGAAGGGGCAGGATTTTGTGACCGCAGGACTCCACCGCACCCGCTTCATGACATTGGATATGGCCCGTGTCGGCGCTGATGACTCCTTCGCATGCGCCCAACATAGCGTCAATAACGATCTGATTGGTCTGCGTGCCGCCCACCAGAAAATAGATGTCTGCGTCCGGTGTGCAGACAGCGCGGCGGATCTTCTCCTTGGCGGAGGCGCAGTAGGGATCGCTGCCGTAGCCGGAGTGCTTTTCCAGATTGGTTTCCATCAGGCGGCGCAGTATCTCCGGGTGCGCGCCTTCCATGTAGTCGCATTCAAAGTATATCATCGCGGATACCTCCTCAGGTTCCAGAGTAAGAAAAAGGCATCGTTTTGCGATGCCTTTTCTATTGCATTACAGATTCATTTTCTTCAGAAGAAGCTTGGAGCAATCCAACTGGTTGGGGATGTTGCCGTTCTCATCACGGACGCGCCAGATGTCGGGGGTGATCTCGTCTGCAACGTACATCTTGCCGCTCTCGTCGTAACCAACCTCGATCTTGAAGTCGATCAGGGTCAGACCCATGGGGGCCAACTCTGCCTTCAAAACCTCGCCGACGCGGCGAACGATATCCAGTGCTTCGTCATACTGACCTTCCTTGAGAAGACCCTTCATGATGCACAGACGCTCGCTGATCAGCGGATCGCCCTGAATGTCATCCTTCAGAGTAACCTCAGCGTACGGCGGATCGAATACGATGCCTTCCGGCAGAGTAAAGCGGCGGCACATGCTGCCTGCGGTGAAGTAGCGGAGAACGAACTCCAACTTCGGAACGGTCAGGTTGCGAACCTGCATCAGACCCTTGTCCACATCGGCTGCGATGTAGTGAGTGGGAATTCCGTTCTTTTCCATCAGCTCAAAGAAATACTTGGAAATGGCAAGACCGATCTTACCTTTGCCTTCCACGCTGCCGCCAACGGTGTTGGAGCCGGGATCAAATACACCGTTTTCGCCGGTCATGCTGTCCTTGAAAAGCAGATGTACAATATTCTTCTCCTCGTCGAGAAGAACGTCCTTGGTTTTACCGGAATAAAGAGTTTTCATAGTATATGCTCCTTTGATTGATTTGTTTCGTTATGTGCACTTGCCGGTTGTGTTACAATTTAATCTATCTTAATGCAAGTGCATTATTCCCACTCGCTTACGAGTTCTTTCCCACAGTTACTTTTCGCCTTATTCTGGGCTAATTTCCGTGAGATTTCTCTCGTTTTGCTTCGTTTTTCTCTGTATTCTCTGTGTTCTCAGCCCGCTTGGTACTGTTTTGGTATCAAAGTTTGGTATCAATTT